>PLAI01000346.1 GCA_003134075.1 Methylocystaceae bacterium
ACTGGTCTGCGACGTCACGCGCGCCATGCCGCCGTCCAGACGGCCGAGGTCGCCGCGCCGCGCAATCTCTTCGGCGACTTCCCGCGCGCGCAGCCGATCGCGTCAGCTCGAGGCTGATCGAAAACGACGGGAAAGGGGTGTCCCGATGACTGCAATCGTGATAGTTTTAGGCACCCGGCGCGGCATTGGCCTGTCTGCGGGGCGATCCGCCCGGCGCGTCCGCGCGGGTGCTTGCCTGGACCCGTCAATCGGGGCAGAGTTACCGCCAAACACGGAGCCGTCCGGGGAATGCCGGCCAAATAAGACATCATCGCGTCCCCGCGAGAAGTTGAAATTGAGGAATGCCGCCGAGGAGCGGCGTGCGAGCCCTCAAATCAAACAGCGGCGCAAGGCTCGAAGACGAAACCGCCCCAAACTTTCCCCACTCAGCGAACGAAAGGACGCTTGCAATGTGGTGGACGTTATTTGATTTTGTCAGCCCTTCTCTTGAAATCGGCGAGAGTAATTTTCAACCGTTGGAGAAGCGAGATGGCATTGTCGTCACTCTCGGCCGCAACGCACATTTTTTCGATCGGCCGGGCAGGTCGGTTTGCCGATGGACGGGGACGAGGCATGTCCCTCGCCAAAGCCCGCATCCGCTGCGGCGGCGATCCTGGTTCCGCAACGAGGTCGCCACCTTCCTGCGCATCCTTTGCGGCGGCGGCGACGTAAAAATCAATATGATCGCGACGCTCGACAAGCAGCGAGAGATTCTGTTGACGGCCGGCGACGGGAATGTCGTCGAAAAAATCGACCTGTCGGAACTCGCCAGGGAGGGCGCGCCCCCGCTTCAATTCTTGCAGCCCGCTTATTTATGTTCCTGCAGCAGGGTGAGCTTCCGATCGGTGTTCTGCGACGCCTCCGCCATGAGCTGGGCGCGCGCTCCTTTTGCTTATAAGACCTACGCGCTCAAAGACGTCTTCAAGCCCGCGATCTTGTGCCTTTCCGGGCGGACGAACGTCTGGCGCGAGCGACTTGAGCCGGGGGAGAGCCGAGACTTCGCCCTCGGCAACGTCATAGCGGTGACGGTCAATATCGTCGCGAAACTACGACCCAGCAATCAATACTACCCAGACGATTTCAAGATCGCTATCGCCGAAGATTCCGGCGAGGAAAAAGACGAAGCAGCGTCCGCGGCGCCCAACGGAATGGACGCCAAGAGGATGCTCCGTGAGTTGAGGGCGTCGCTAAAAACCCTGTTTGAATCCATAAGGGCCCGCGAAGGCTTTTTTGTCTGCGAATTGAGCAACCCATCGCGCAAGCCAGCCTTTGTCTATGTCCAGCTGAACAAAAGCGAGCTCTATGGCGGTTCTGGCCTTGTTGGCGTCGCTGTCAAAGCCCTCGCCATTTTGTTTCGCTCCTCGCATTTCATGACGGGGTAGCGACTAATAACTCCTCGCGATTTGGACCGTCTTGCCAAACCGCCCCTCTCTTCCTATCACTCCCCGTCCGCGTCCTCGCGGACACCCCCGCGTCTTACGCCGGCTCGCATCGGCGATTGAGCGCTTAAGGAGAGAGCATGATCCACGTCACCTTCCCAGACGGGGCGTCCCGTCCGTTCGAGCCCGGCGTTTCCGGCCTCGACATCGCCAAATCCATCTCGCCATCGCTAGCCAAGCGCACGGTCGCCATGACCCTCGACGGCGCGCTCGCCGATCTCGCCGCGCCGATCGACCGCGACGTAAAACTCGAGTTCGTGGGCCGAGATGACCCGCGCGCGCTAGAACTTATTCGTCATGACGCGGCGCATGTGCTGGCCGAGGCGGCGCAGGAGCTGTTTCCGGGCACGCAGGTCACCATCGGCCCGGTCATCGAGAACGGCTTTTATTACGATTTCTATCGCGAGACGCCGTTCACGGTCGAAGACCTGCCGGTCATCGAAAAGAAGATGCGGGAGATAATCGCGCGCGACAGGCCGATCGTGAAGGAGGTGTGGTCGCGCGATCAGGCGCTCGACTTTTTTGAGAAGAAGGGCGAGGCCTTTAAGGGCGAACTCATCGACGCCATTCCGGCCGGCGAAAACCTGAACATCTACAAGCAGGGCGATTGGCTGGATCTGTGCCGCGGGCCGCATATGCCCTCGACGGGCAAGATTGGCGCGGCCTTCAAGCTGATGAAGGTGGCGGGCGCCTATTGGCGCGGCGATCACAACAGGCCGATGCTGAGCCGCATCTATGGGACCGCCTTCGCGACCAAGGAGGATCTAGACGCCTATCTGCACCGGCTCGAGGAAGCCGAACGGCGCGATCATCGCCGGCTCGGACGCGAGATGGGGCTGTTCCACTTCCAGGAGGAAGGCCCGGGCGCGGTGTTCTGGCACGCCAAGGGCTGGACGCTGTTCCAGACGCTGGTCAGCTATATGCGTCGGCGCCAGAAGGCCGGCGGTTACCAGGAAGTCAACACGCCGCAGGTGCTCGACCGTGCGCTGTGGGAGACTTCCGGTCATTGGCAGACCTATCGCGAGCATATGTTCCTGACGAAGACCGAGGACGAACGCACCTTCGCGCTAAAGCCGATGAACTGCCCCGGCCATGTGCTGCTGTTCAAGAACGGTCTGAAGTCATACCGCGATTTGCCGGTGAAGATCGCCGAATTCGGAATCGTGCATCGCTACGAGCCGTCGGGCGCGCTGCATGGCGTGATGCGCGTGCGCGCCTTCACGCAGGACGACGCGCATATCTTCTGCTCGGAAGACCAGATCATGCGGGAGGCGCTGGAGATCAACGACCTCATTCTGTCGATCTACGGCGACTTCGGCTTCGACGATGTGGTGGTGAAGCTCTCGACGCGGCCGGAAAAGCGCGTCGGTTCCGACGAGGCTTGGGACAAGGCGGAAGCCGCCTTGGGGAAGGTGCTGGAGGAACTGGCGCGGCGCGGGCTGAAAACCTCCGTGCAGCCGGGGGAGGGGGCTTTTTACGGCCCCAAGCTCGAATATACGCTGCGCGACGCGATCGGGCGCGAATGGCAATGCGGCACGACGCAGGTGGACTTCAACCTGCCCGGGCGCTTTGGCGCCTTCTACATCGGCGCGGACTCCGAGAAGAAGACGCCAGTCATGGTGCATCGCGCGATGTTCGGCTCGCTGGAGCGCTTCACCGGCATTTTGATCGAGCATTACGCCGGCCATCTGCCGCTATGGCTGTCGCCGACGCAGATCGTCGTCTGCACGATCACCCAGGAAGCCGACGACTACGCGCACGAAATCGCCGCGAGCGCGCGAAAACTCGGGCTTTCCGTCGACATGGACCTGCGCAACGAGAAGATCTCCTACAAGGTGCGCGAACATTCGCTCGCCAAGGTTCCCGTGCTGCTGATCGCCGGCAAGAAGGAGGCGGCCGAACGCCTGGTGTCGATCCGCAGATTGGGCTCGCAGGAGCAGGGCTCGGCCAAGCTCGACGAGGCGCTGGCGGCGCTGGCTCATGAGGCGACGCCGCCCGATTTGAAGACGGCGTAGTTTATCCGTCGCCGCGCGTCGGCGCCCTTGCCAGACGAGCGGCGATAGACCAATTTGTCGCGCAATAAGTCGAGGTCCCCGGCTGGCGGCGCGCTCGCGTTTTCCGGTTCGGACTAAATGACCCGGCATCATGGGGAGTGAACAATGTCGTCCAAAATTCGTGTGTCCGTTTTGGCCCTCGCCGCCGCCCTGTTCCTTGGTGCCATCCCGGCGCAGGCCGCAAAGCTCGGACCCTATTTCCCGCTGCCGAAGTCATTCCCGCTGTCTGGCCCCGGCAAGCAGGCGCTGCTGAAGATCCAGGCTGACTGGCTGCAGAACGGCCTCGAAAACCTGCGGAAGGCGGAAAACGAGACCACGGCCGCGCTGGAGAAGGCCAAGGCCGACAACGCCAAGCCGGAGGACGTCGCCAAGCTCGAGGAAAAGCTGAAGACGCTGGACACCGACATCAAGGCGACCGAGGAAGAAATCGCCATCGAAAACAACGACACCGGGCCCAAGGAGGAACAGGCCGAGCGCAAGCGGCTGTTCATGCTGAACGTCAATCAGTGGATCAATGAATTGGGGCGTCTGGCGACCGAACAACTCAAGATCGCCATTCTGAAGGACGGCATGGAGGCGCAGGTCGCCGAGAACCAGCATGCGCGATTGTCCGAACAGGCCGACGCGATCGAGCGGGCCAAGAACGACACGACCGTCGTGAACTGGGCGATCAGCCGCTAAAGACTCGTAAGAAAATAAGCGAATCTGGGGCGCGGCTCCCTCTCCCCGTTTTACGGGGAGAGGGTTGGGGTCAGGGGCCGGGGCTGTTCTCAATAATGCCGAAGCGCCCCACGCAATTCGCGGGCGTAATCCGCATCCGGGGCGCATGCCCAAGCCCCTCACCCCGCCCTTTCCCCGCGAGCGGAGAGAGGGGGACGAGCGGCGAGAGCCTCGTGCTTGTTTTCTCGAGAGTCCTGACCGCCAATACCAGCGGACGGCCTCTGCATCACAGCGGACTGTCCGACTCCCCAATATCGCCCGCCAATTGCTGGGCCAGCCGTTCCAGCCGCGTCGCGGCGGCGTCGAAGCTTTTGGCGAGCCGCGCCTCGATCGCCGCGTCGCGACGCTGGCCAGCGTCGATCTTTTCCCGCAGCGAGGCGACCTCCGCCTCCAAAGTCTCGATCTTCGCCCGCGCGTCGGCGGCCTCGTCGGCGATCTCGATCGCCGCCATGACGATCAGGCGCTGGTCGCCGATCTCGCCGACATTGCTGCGCATCGCCGCGATTTTGCCGTCGACGGACGCCGCCAACTCCTCGAGCCGCTTCTCCTGGCCCTCGTCGCAGCCAAGGCGGTAGGAGCGGCCGGCGATGATGACGATTGCGACCGCCATGAGCCCGGCCCTATTCGTCGCGCGGCGGCGCGACGCCGAGCACGGAAGCGACGCTGGCGCTGGCCCGTTCGACCCGGCGCAAAACTTCGTCGCGGGTTTTTTCCACCGTCGCGGCGCGCGCCAGGGCCGCGTCGAGATCGAGCGCCAGCCGGCCGCGGTCGTCCTGCATAACGGCGAGTTCTTCCTCGAGGTCCGCGAGCGACATTTCGTTCTCCAACCGCTGCGCGACGGCGGTCTCCAGCGCGGCGAGCCCCCGCTCGAAGCGCGCGAGGGCGGCGTCCAGCCGGGGCGGGAGGATGGCGGCGTCGGGAATCGGAGCTGACGACATCGGCGGCGAGAAACCTTGAGGTGACGACGAGGCGGCGACGGGCCGCGGGGCCGGTTTCGCGAAGCGGCGATTCGGCTCCGGACGTTAAGTAGCACGAATCGGTCCGTTCCCAACGCGCGCGCTGGCCAACTCGCCGGCTCGCGGGCGCTTCCGCCGCGTTGACAGCGTGCTTCAGATGTTATCAAAACCGTGGCGCCGACGACGCCGGAGACGGCCGCAACGTCGGAAATCGAGCCGCGCGCGCCCTCGCCGCGGCCCTTTTCAACGGAGACTCCCATGGCTTTGAGAGTGGCGATCAACGGATTCGGACGCATCGGGCGCAATGTGCTGCGCTATATCGTCGAGTCCGGCAGGACCGACCTCGAGGTCATGGCGATCAACGATCTCGGCCCCGTCGAGACCAACGCCCATCTGCTGCGCTACGACTCGGTGCACGGCCGCTTTCCCCACAAGGTGACCGTCGCCGGCGACACGATCGACGCGGGGCGCGGGCCGATCAAGGTCACGGCGATCAAGAACCCCGCGGAACTGCCCTATAAAGATCTGAACGTCGACATCGCGCTGGAATGCACCGGCCTCTTCACCGCGCGCGAGAAGGCCGCGCAATTGCTCGCCGCCGGCGCCAAGCGCGTGCTCATCTCGGCGCCGGGCGAGGGCGCCGACATCACGGTCGTCTACGGCGTCAATCACCACAAGATCACGAAA
>PLAI01000212.1 GCA_003134075.1 Methylocystaceae bacterium
ACCTACAGAAGCATTCACATGATGACATATTGCTATCGCTCCAACCGCGGCCCCATTGACGAGGACAAATGGGAATCGACGCCCGGAGATGGCGATCTGTCCGTGAATTAGACTTCGAGTTTCGCGAAAAAGAACTCACCCCTTCTCCGCGCTGCTCTTTTGATAGTCCTTCACATCCGAAAAGGCGATTTGTGGATGGCGCTCGCTGTCGTAGCGCAGCGAATAGGCGCTCGGCGCCATGAAGACGGGATCGCCGTCTATGTCGAGGGCGATCGACGAGCCGTGAGCGTCGATGAAAGTCCGTAGCGCGGTCTTGTCGTCCGAACTGATCCAGCGGCATAAAGTAAAGCGCGACATTTCATAGGCGACGGGCAGGCCATATTCGGCGTTAAGCCGCGTCTGGAGAACGTCGAGTTGCAGCGCGCCGACCATGCCGACGATGGCGCCCGAGCCGTCCTGCGGGATGAACAGCTGCACAACGCCCTCTTCCGCGAGCTGCTTCAGCGCCTCGCGCAGCTTCTTGGCCTTCATCGCGTCGCCGAGCGTGATGCGGCGCAGGATTTCCGGCGCGAAACTCGGCACGCCGCGAAATACGAGATCCTCGCCTTCGGTCAGCGTGTCGCCGATTCGCAAAATCCCGTGATTGGGCAGGCCCACGACATCGCCGGCGAAAGCCTCGTCGGCGATGGAGCGGTCGCGCGCGAAGAAAAACTGCGGCGCGGTGATGCTGATCGGCTTGCCCGTGCGAACGAGCTTGGCCTTCATGCCGCGCGTGAGCCGCCCCGAGCAGATGCGCATGAAGGCGATGCGGTCGCGGTGGTTGGGGTCCATATTCGCTTGAATCTTGAAGACGAAGCCGGTCATCTTGGGCTCGTCGGCCTCCACCGGACGCTTATCGGCCTGCTGCGCCCGCGGCGAGGGCGCGTAAGCGGCCATCGCGTCGATGAGATCGCGCACGCCGAAATTGCGCAGGGCGCTGCCAAAATACACCGGCGTCAGATGGCCCTCGCGGAAGGCCGCGAGATCGAACGGCTTCGCCCCCTCCTGCGCCAGTTCCGCCTCCTCTCGCCATGCTTCCGCCTCGAACGGGGGCAGCAGCGCGGTCAGCGCGGGATCGTCGAGCCCGGAGACGGTCATCAGCTCGTCGTCCTTGTCGAGCTTGCGCACCGATTTCGTCGCGAAACAATAGGTTCCGGCGAAGGTCTTGCCGCGGCTGATCGGCCAGGTGACCGGCGCCGTGTCGAGCGCCAGGGTCTTTTCGATTTCGTCCAGCAGTTCGAACGGATCGCGGCTCTCGCGGTCGAGCTTATTGATGAAGGTGACGATGGGAATGTCGCGCAGCCGGCAGACCTCGAACAGTTTTCGCGTGCGCGCCTCTATGCCCTTGGCGGCGTCGATGACCATGACGGCGGCGTCGACCGCCGACAGCGTGCGGTAGGTGTCTTCCGAAAAGTCCTCGTGGCCCGGCGTGTCCAGCAGGTTGAAGACGCAATCGCCATATTCGAAGGTCATCACCGAGGTGACGACGGAAATGCCGCGTTCGCGCTCGATGCTCATCCAGTCGGAGCGGGTCTGCGTGGCGTTGCGCTTGGCGCGAACCTGGCCGGCGAGCTGAATCGCGCCGCCGAACAGCAGCAGCTTTTCGGTCAGCGTGGTCTTGCCGGCGTCGGGATGCGAAATAATCGCGAAGGTGCGCCGCCGGGAAATCGGATCGGCGAACTTTGATGGCGCAAGGCCGGCGTTGGGCGTGGGGGCGTTCATTTTTTTGGTGGAACCTTTTGGCGCGGCGCGCGCGGCCTTCCTCGCGCCGTCTTAGCCCGATCCGCGCCCGGTGGCGAGAGGGCGGGCTTAGCTTGCGCCCGGCTCCGCCGATGTCCATACAAACGGCGGATCGTCCCGGGCGCGAATCGGCTCGCGGCTCGGGCGGCGCGATGGAGGATTTTGGCGATGGCGCAAAAAGGCTCTGCTCCCGCAGGCGGCGGCGAGGACAAGGCCCCGACGCCGATCGAGCTGCGCGAGGCGCTGGAAGACCGCTATCTGCGCTATGCGCTCTCGACCATCACCGGGCGGGCGCTGCCCGACGCGCGCGATGGGCTAAAGCCCGTGCATCGCCGCATTCTCTATGGAATGCACATTCTGCGGCTCGACCCGGGATCGCCATTCAAGAAATGCGCGAAGATCGTCGGCGACGTGATGGGCTCGTTCCATCCGCACGGCGACCAGGCAATCTACGACGCGCTGGTGCGCCTCGCCCAGGATTTCTCGTCGCGCTACCCGCTGGTCGACGGCCAGGGCAATTTCGGCAACATCGACGGCGATAACGCCGCGGCCATGCGCTACACCGAGTGCCGCCTTGCGCCTCTGGCGCTCGAGATGCTCGCCTCGATCGACGAGGAGACGGTCGACTTCGAGCCGAACTACGACAACACCACCCAGCAGCCCACCGTGCTGCCGTCGCGCTACCCGAACCTGCTGGTCAACGGGTCCCAGGGAATCGCGGTGGGCATGGCGACCAAGATCCCCCCGCACAACCTGGGCGAGGTGATTGACGCGACGCTGCACCTCTTGGCGAATCCGGACGCGACCTCCGACGATCTCATGAACTTCGTGAAGGGCCCCGACTTTCCCACCGGCGCCCAGATCCTCGGCCGCCAGGGAGCACTCGACGCGTACCGAACAGGACGCGGATCGGTGAAGATGCGCGCTGTCGCCGAAATCGAGGAGAACAAGAATGACGTGCGCATTGTCGTCACGGAGTTCCCGTACGAGGTGTCGGTTGAGTCGATCGAGGAGAAGATCTACGACCTGGTGAAGAACGGCGACCTCGACGGGATCGCCGCGGTGCAGAACGACTCCGCGGGGCGCAAGGCTCGACTCGTGATCCGCCTCAAGCGAGACGCCAACGCCAACGTCGTGC
>PLAI01000206.1 GCA_003134075.1 Methylocystaceae bacterium
CGCTCGAAGATCAGCACGTTGGAGTCGACGGCCATGCCGATGGTCAGAACGATCCCGGCTATGCCCGGCAGCGTCAGCGTCGAGCCGAGCAGCACAAGGCCGGCGAAGATAAAGACGACATGCACGAACAAGGCGAGATTGGCGAAGATTCCGAACACGCCATAGGTGATGAGCATATAGAAGACCACGAGGGCGGCGCCGACATAGGCGGCGCGCTTGCCGGCGTCGATCGAATCCTGCCCAAGACCCGGCCCCACCGTGCGCTCCTCGACGATATTGAGTTTGGCCGGCAGGGCGCCGGCGCGCAGCAGGATCGACAGATTATTGGCCTGCTCGACCGTGAAATGACCGGAGATCTGACCGGAGCCGCCGGTGATCGGCGTCAAAATGCGCGGCGCGGAAATCACCTTGTTGTCGAGCACGATGGCGAACAGCCGCCCGACATTCTTCGACGTGACCTCGCCGAATTTTTGCGCGCCGCGAATATTGAAGCGGAAATTGACGACGGGCTCGCCGCCGCGCTGGTCGAAGCCGGGCTGCGCGTCGGTCAGATCCTCGCCCTGCACCATGACCTGCTTCTCGATGCTCATTTTGCCGCTTTGGTCGGTCTGCTCCAGTTCCTCGGTTTCCGCGGGGCTCTGGCCGGGTTCGGCGACGAGACGGAATTCGAGCTTGGCGGTCTGGCCAAGGATCGTCTTCAACTGCTCGGGGTCTTGCAGGCCAGGCACCTGCACGATGATGCGGTCGTCGCCCTGACGCTGGATGCTAGGCTCGCGCGTGCCGAGCGCGTCGATGCGGCGGCGGATCACCTCGATCGACTGATCGACGGCGCGGCGGACTTTCTCGGTGAGGCCGGTGTCGGTCACGACGACGCGCACGAGGCCGTCGCCGTCGTCGTCGACTTCGAGCGGCGGCGAGCCGGCGCCGAGCCGGTTGGTGTAGCCCTGGGCCAGCGCTTTCAGCTTGGGGATGACCTTGGCGCGGTCGGCGGCGTCCGGGATGCGCATCTGCACGCCGCGCGTCTGTTGCCCGATGCCGCCCGTCGTCGCCACCTTCTCCTCGCGCAAAATCCGCCGCGCGTCGTCGCGCAGATTCATCGCCAGCGTGTGCAACACGGAAGGTTTGTCGACCTCCAGCATGACGTTGGAGCCGCCTTGCAGGTCGAGGCCCAGCACGATCGTCGCGGGCCGCGCCCAGTCCGGAAGACGCGCCGCGAGCGCCTCGTAATTGGACGGCGTCAGCAGACTTGGCGCGACGACAAGCATCGCGGAGAACGTCATCGCCAGAATCGCGACGATTTTCCATTTGGCGAAACGCAACATTGCTTGCCCTATAGCTGTGGAATCTGGATTTTGGACGCGTAGGCTCGGCGCGGGATCGCCGCGCCGTCAGCTCTTGGCCGACGGCGCCTGATCCTTGACCGGCTCGCCCTTCGAGCGCACCTCGACGATGGCGCTGCGCAGCATGCGACTGCGCACATTCGGGGCGATCTCGATCTCGAATTCGGCATCGTCGACGGATTTCGTCACCTTGCCGATGAGCCCGCTCGACGTGACGACTATATCGCCGCGTCGGACGTTCCCGAGTTGCTTCACCTTCTCCTTCTGAGCCCGCTGCTGCGGCCGCAGCACGATCAGATAAACGATGCCGATGACCACCAGAACCGGCACAATCTGCGCGATCAAATCGGGCAGCGTGACGGGCGGCGCTTCCGGGTTCGGCTGGCCAGTGGTCGCCGTCGGCGCGCCCTTGGAGCCGACCGGGGCGGGCGTGGCGGAGGGCGCGGGGGCGGGGGGCGCGGCCGAAGGAGCCGGCGGCGGCGCGTTGGAGGTTGGGGCCTGTTCTGTCTGCGCCATGGCTTCCGGGATCAGTTTCATCTTGCGATCTCTTTTTCGAAGCGCCCGCGACGGGCGCGGGCGAACATGGCCGGATTCGGCCCTGCGAATGGGCGCGGACTATAGCCACTCACCTTGCGAAAGCAATGCCGCCACAAGAGTTCGCGTCGCCTGGCGCGCCCTCGACGCCAAAATCCGCGCCCGCTGACCCCAACTACGCCACAAGCTTGTGCGATACAATTCGCGGGGCGAGGGAATCATGCTTCACCCCTGCGCTTCTACGCGAGGAGCTTACGAATTTAAGGAGCTTGGAAGAAAGTCGGCCGACGCGCCCTCATGGGAAAGGCGGGGCGGCGAAGTTGTCGCTTTCGAACAGACGGGCGGGATTTTAGGCGGGTCCGCACGAGGGTCGGACGTCAACCAGGAGGAAGGCTTATGTTGCGCAAATTTACGACTTTGACGGCGATCGCGGCGCTCGTCGGTTCGCTGACCCTTTCAACGGCGGTGGACGCCAGGGGCTTCCGCAGCGGCGGCTGGCATGGCGGCGGCTGGCATGGCGGCGGGTGGCATGGCGGCTATTATGGTCGCGGCTATGGCTATGGTCGCGGTTGGGGCTACGGCGGTTGGGGCGGCTATTACGGCGGTTATTACGGCGGCGGCTGCTGGAACTGGTGGTACGGCCGCTGGGTATGGGTGTGCTGACAAAGAGGCGGCGCGGCCTTACGCGGATAGCTCCCGCGCCAGGCCGCGCATAAATTCGATGCAAGCGGCGAGTTCGCCGATCTCGACGAATTCGTCCGGCTGGTGCGCCTCGTCGATGCGGCCGGGGCCGCATAACACGGTCGAGACGCCGGCGCGCTGGAATTGGCCGGCCTCGGAGGCATAGGGGACGGCGATGGTCCGATTGGCCTTGGCCAGCCGCATCGCCAGCCGCTCCGCGGCCGAGCCCGGCTCCGGCGCGAGCCCCGGGACATCGGTTTCGGTGACGGTCTCGACGCCCGTCCCGGGATGGGCCTTGAACTCGCGCTCCAGCAGCGCTTGCGTGAAGACGTCCAGTCGGTCCCGCGCGGTGGAGGAAGCGACCCCCGGCAGGCCGCGAAACTCCCATTGAAACATGCAATCGCGCGCGACGATGTTGCGCGCCGTGCCGCCGGCTATCACGCCGACATGAACGCTGGAGAAGGGCGGATCGAATCTTCCGGACGGATCGCCCTCGGCGCGAAAGGCGTGGCCGATTCGGTCGAGTTCGGCGACGAGCAGGCAGGCGGCATGCACCGCGCTGACGCCCTTGTGCAGATTAGCGGAATGAATCTCGAAGCCGCGCACCCGCGTGACATGGGTGGAAATGCTCTTATGCGCGTCGGCGACCCGCATCGAGGTGGGTTCGCCGACGATCACCGCCGCAGGCCTCGGCAGATCGACTCCGAACCGGGCGATCGTGTCGAGCGGACCAAGGCAGGTCGTCTCCTCGTCGTAGCTCAGCAGAATATGGATCGGCCGCTCCAACGGGGCGGCCTTGAACTCGGGGATCATCGCGAGGCATACGGCGTCGAAGCCCTTCATGTCGACTGCGCCGCGCCCCAGGAGGCGCGAACCCTGGCGGCGAAGGACAAAGGGATCGGCGGTCCAGTCCTGTCCGGCGACCGGAACCACGTCGGTGTGGCCCGATAGCACCACCCCGCCCGCGACATTGGGGCCGATGGTGGCGAATATCGCCGCTTTGTCCCCCTTGGCGTTGGGCACGCGCGAAAATGGGACGCCCTGCTCGCGCAAATAGTCCTCGACCGCGGCGATCAGCGGCAGATTCGTCTTTGAGCTCTCGGTGTCGAAAGCGACGAGGCGCGCCGTGAGATCGATCGCCGCTTCGAGTCTGCTCATCTGGGTCAGTTCAGCGTCGGGCGCGACAGGGGACTGTCGAGCGAAAAGGCGGGAACCTCGATGTCGAACGTCTCGCCGGCGTCGGTGGCCATGCGATAGCTGCCCTGCATCATCCCGGAGGGCGTGGCGAGGGGACAGCCCGAGACGTAGCGAAATGTCTCGCCCGGCTCCAGCACCGGCTGCTCGCCGACGACACCGGGCCCGCTCACCTCCTCACGCCGGCCGTTGGCGTCGATGATCACCCAGTGGCGCGACAGCAATTGCACCCGCACCCTCCCGAGATTGGCGATCTCGATCGTGTAGGACCAAAAATAGCGGTCCTGGGCGGGGTCCGAGCGCTCCATCAGGAAGTCGGGCAGCGCGGTGACTTGAATGTCGTTTGTGATGGCGATGTACATGACCCGCACTCTAGGAACGCCCAAGCGGAAAGTGAAGTTCAAATTTGAGGCCACGGGTCAATTCACCGCGGAACCGTTTGGCCAGCTTGGCTCCAGCTGGCGGAACCAGAAGCTGTGCCGTGCATTTTAATGCCGCCAGTTAAAGACTTTGGCCAATTGGAAGCGAGTTCACTGTAGGTTTGAAGCTGCTATTTGCTCTCGCGGGTGTGACGTTAGCCATTAGCGTCGGGAGCGTCGCCGCCGCTCCTCGCGGCGTCGGGGATGCCGCGACCCTGCGTTCGGATCCTGGACAAAGGTGGCCATTTATCGCGCTAATTCCAGCGGAAGCACGGGTGGACGTCCTGAACTGCGGGCCTGGCTGGGAAAACGATTGGCGCCATGTGCGATACGAAAACAAGACCGGCTATCTCCACGCCGGCGCTGGCTCCTTCTGCTTCCGGAAACAACGTCATTGTCGCGCCGTTCGTCACCGCCGACATGGCGTATGTGCGTTCAGGCCCAGGGCGGAAAAGGCCGGTGATCGCGCGTATGCCCGGGGGAACGGAGGTGAATTCCTC
This sequence comes from Methylocystaceae bacterium, assembly GCA_003134075.1. Classification (GTDB taxonomy): domain Bacteria; phylum Pseudomonadota; class Alphaproteobacteria; order Rhizobiales; family Beijerinckiaceae; genus Methylocystis. Next base: position 4,669 of record PLAI01000206.1, read on the forward strand.
GGGCTGCGTGCAGGGTTGGGGGACCAACTGGCGCCGCGTGGATATCGGCGGCAGGCCCGGCTACGTCAATGAAGTGGCGCTGAACAGATCCGGCGCGCTTTTCGCGCCCTGACCATAGGCCGTGATGGCGCCGAGCGGCGTCGCCGCTTGGCGTTTGATCGGAGGCGCCACGCGAAAAAACTTGCGGTGGCGCACTTGCTCCACCGCGCAAGTGGAGTAAACTGCGCGCGATGTAGTTCGTTTTTGCACCGTCGATTTTTTGGTCGGAGTCCATGCGACATAGTTGGTTCGGTCGTCTATTCTTCGCGCTGGCGCTGGCCCTCCAGGTCTTCTCGCCGGCGGCGGCCAATGTCGCCCAATCCAACGCCGACTCCGCGAAGACCGCTTTTCAGATTTGTTTGAAGACCGCTTCGGATTTCGTGACCGGCAAGCAGCAATTGCCTGGCCAGCCGGAGCGGCACGGCGGCGGTTGTGCGTTTTGTCGATTGTCTTGCGACGGCCCGGCGCCCGTTGGCGCGGCCGTCATTGAAATCGGCGTGGCGCCCGTTCAGTCGCGCTCCCGCGCCCGGACGGTGGCGGATCGCGCCTCGCCGACCCCGCGCGAAGCAAGCTGGCGCCAACCTCGAGCGCCGCCGCAATACTCCTGACAAAAAGCGGTCTTAGCATCCCTCTTCGTCCGCTCGTTCGGCGTCGAGGCCTAAGCCGCGGCACTCACGTTGCTTAGCGAATGTGACCAGGAGAATACCATGCATACCCCCAACGCCCGGCGCGCGGATGCCGCCGACGCGTCCGGCGGCTCCGACCGCCTGGACAAATTATTTACCGAGGCCGCGGCGCCTCCCGTGACGATTGATAATAACGACGCCTCGCGTCAATCGGCCCTGTTTCGGGTCGCGGCGGCGCGCCGCGTCGACCCCGCTCGACTAATCGATTTGGAGCGCCGCGCGCGTTTTGGCCGCTTCGGCTTCGGCGCGGCCTAGAGTTTCGCCGACGCCTCGTCAATCCGCTGGCGACTTCCCTCGGATGGGCGCGTTTTACGCCCCTTCCGAGGGAGATCGCCAGCGGTGATCACGAATTCAAGAACGCCGGGCCTCCCGAAGGACGACCTCGCCGCACGCCTCTCTCCCCTCCCAGCGGCTCGCGGCGCCCTCGTCCTTATATCGAGGCGAGGCCCAGCCGAGTCGGCATGGCGCACGTTCAATGGAGCTTCGCGCCCTGAACGTTGGCGGACCGCGCCATGCCGACTTCTCCTTTTCCCGCGTCGCATTCGGCCCACCGAGAAGATAACGAGGCCAATTTCTCCACGCCTTCGCTCTTCCATGAGAACGGCTCGGCCATGCGCGGCGAACGGGCGCGGACTGCCCGCGGCCAACGGGCGTCTTCCAGGCGGCCGCGCCGCGAATTCGGGAGAAGGTGTATCCCGCCGGAAATCGTCAGACCGCGCGAAACGCGCTGGCCTCCACGGTCACTTGCACGATTTCTGGTGGGCGCATGAAGCGGATCGGCAGGATCGACTCGCCAAGGCCGCCGGAAATGATCAAATGGCGACCATCTTCTTCGAAATGCCCATATATGTGCGTCGAGCGGAAACGCAGTTCGGCGAAGATTGGACCGGCGAAAGGCAGATTGATCTGGCCGCCGTGAGTATGGCCGGCAAGCGTCAACGCGACGCGCTTTGACGTGCGCGAAAAGATGAACGGCTCATGCGCCAGCAGGATCGCCGGAGCATCGTCGGTAATTTTGGCGAGCGTCCCCGGCAAATCGTCAAGGCCGCGCCAATGGCCGGCGTCGGCGCGGATGGCCATCTGGTCGGCAAGGCCCGCGAGCCAGAACGACGCGCCATTCTTCGATAGCCGCAGCACGTCGTTTTCGAGCAATACCGCGCCCATATGGCGCAGGGCCCGCCGCACGCTCTCCCCGCCGTCGCCAGGATCTCTCGGCAAGGCGCCGTGCCACCAGTCGTGATTGCCAAGAACTGCGAAAACGCCGAGCGGCGCCCGCAGGCGCGAGAGCGCTTCGGCCCACTGCTCCGGCATGACTCTCGACGCGAACGGGACGGCGCCGGAAAAATCGCCGAGCAGCACGATCAGATCGGGCTCCAGCGCATTGGCGACGTCGGCGATTCGGGCGATTCGCGAGGGCGGCATCCAGGGCTCGCAGGCATGCAAATCCGAGATGACGGCGATGCGCAGATTGAGATCGGCGGGCCAGTTGGCGGGAGAGACGCGATAGGGCGTCACGTCGAGCATGAAATTGGGCTCGACCACGATGCTGTAGCCAGCGAGGGCGGCCCCCGCGAGAAGCAGGCCGCCGCCCCGGCTCATTAACGCTCTACGGGTGATCATGCGGCTTCTCGGATTGTCGCCGCGCCCGGCTTAGGCCGCGAGATCGTCCTCCCGCAGGAAGGCGGGAAGATAACGCGGATCGGCTCCGGGCGAGGCGGCGGCTGAAGCGCCGAGAGCCGAGGGAGCATTCATGACGTCGAGCGCGGCGGCGACGGCCGAAAGCCCGATCTCGTGATAGAGCCGCGCAAGCAGGTCATGCTGAACGGCGGCTTCGGACTCGTTGAACTCGGTGACGAACATTTGCGACATGTTAAATCTCGCGGCTACTAAGGTGAATTTTTACTGCGTCCTTTCCGGCAATCTCTCGTGATCGAGTTAAGACCGCGTTAAGCGCGTCACGGGCCGATTTAGCGTGAGCTTTGTGGCGCCAAAATGGTAGACTGGCGCCGCGCCCGCTTGAGTCCCCGGTTTTCCGTCTGTAAAGCTTGCTCCGATGCGCCGCAGCCTTCCTCCCGAACCCGTCTCGACGGCCGCCGTATGGAGCCGGCGGCTTGGGCTGCTCGCGCTGACCCTCGCCATTCTGGCGGTGGCGCTCGCCAGGGCGCACAAGCTCGATCCACCGGCCGCCCTGGCTTCGATCGGCGGCGCGATCGTCGTGGCTCTGGCCGCCGTGCTGTTATTTGTCACCGCCTGCGCGACAATCTGGCGAAGCGGGGCGCAAGGCTTTGGCCGCGCGCTCGGCGGGCTGTTTTTCGCGGCCCTGACGCTGGGTTATCCGGCTTTTTTAGCGGTCGAGGCGATGCGTTATCCCGTGCTCGCCGACGTTTCGACGGATATCGACGATCCGCCCGATTTCTCCCGCTCCAGAGCGGCGCTTCAGGCGCGGGGCGGCTATACGCCGCCAACCCCGCCGGCGGCGACGCGCGCCGCGCAAGCCGCCGCCCATCCCGACGTGCACCCCATCGTCGTCGATCTCGACATGGACGAGGCGCTGGCCGCGGTGATGAAAACGGCGGCGACGCGCGGCTGGCGCCTCGTCGATAAGCGCCCGCCCAATGCGCGCTCGGGCGACGCCCATGTCGATTTTCTGGTCAAGACGCGCGTGATGGGCTTCGACGAGGACGCCACCGTGCGCCTGCGCCCGCTGGCTGGCCAAACCCGCATAGATTTGCGCGCGGCGTCGCGCCATGGGCGACACGATTTTGGGGAGAATGCGAGCCGGATCGAGGATTTCGCGGAGGAGTTGCAGACGCAGGTGGAGTGAGCGACTGTCTTTTCGGTC
>PLAI01000022.1 GCA_003134075.1 Methylocystaceae bacterium
CGGCTTCTTTTTGCGGGCGGGCGCCCGAAAATAAATCCGTCGCTCCACGATGCGATAAAGGCGCGGAATTGCTGGAGAAGGCCAATATATCTGACGAATCTCATTGTTACGCGCGGCGATTCGCCGCAAATAGGGCTTTCGCTTTTTCCTCGAAAATGTATTTGTTTTGGGCAACAGTGGCTCGGACTCGCGATCGGGACGCCGGCGGATCGGCGCGTGGCGGCGCGCGGGAAATCCTCCCGACCGCCCCGCGCGTTCGATCCGACAGGCAATCGAAGGAAACGCAAAAAATGAAATGGCGAAACATCTTGTCCTTGGTCTTCGGCGCGATCATGGCGGGCGCGGCGACCGCCGCGGCCGGATCCGAAGGCGGCGCTGGGCCGGAGGCGATGAGCATGGGCAATATGTGCATGGTCATGTTTGGCTATGACATGATCCACATCACGTCTTATCTGCCCGGTCAGTCGCGCAACGAATATTGTGAGGAGATCCCTTCGACGGGCAAGGTGATCATGGTTTTCGACATTGAAAATCCGAAATTTCGGGACATGCCGATCGAGATCCGGATCATTCGCGATCCCTTGACGCCGTTGAATCTTGACGGCGATCTCGATCCTTTGACCGAGGTGCATTTTCCGGCGAGGCTTTATAGGACGGGCACGCTGAGTTTCGAGCACGAATATACGCAAAACGGGCACTACATGGGCCTCGTGACGCTGACGAAGGACAATGGCGAGAAGGAAACGCAAGCGTTCAAGTTTTCGGTCGGCGCGACGCTGATGCAATGGGTGCCTTTCATTTTGGGCGCGGTGCTGATCGGGTTGATGGTGCTGGCTTATTGGAAGCATAGCCATCCGGTGAAGCGGGTCGGTAGCGAGTCGGCGGTCTGATCCGCGAACGCGACGCAACGAGAAAAAACATCCCAAGGGAGCTTACGAAGATGGGCGAGATCGGCAGACGTGATGTTTTGAAGCTTTCGGCGAGACTTCCGGTCGGGCTGGCGCTGGCGGCGGGGCTTCTGGCGGGCGCGCCGGCCATGGCGCATTCGTTTCTGGTGGACGCGACGCCTTCGTCGAAGGATCATGTCGCGACGCCGCCGAAGACGATCAAATTGCGCTTTGGCGGCGGCGTGGAGCCGGCCTATTCGAAGCTGACGATCGAAACGCCGGACGGCAAGGTGCTGGCGCAAGGCGCTGTCGGCAAGCCGGATTCGCCGCGCGAATTGAGTCTGGACGCGCCCGATCTTCCGCCCGCCCGTTATATCGTGCGCTATCGCGTGCTTTCGACCGACGGCCATATCGTCGAGGGCAACTACGAATTCACGGTGGACGGGAAGTAGTTTCGTCCGCGCGACGAGCGCTCACTCTTGCTTTCCATGTCGCGCGCCAAGGTAACCGGATAAGCCATGAAATGGCCGCGCGTGGCGCGGCGCGATCCGATCACGAAAATTGGAACGCCCCCGCCGCGCCGCGTCAACGTCGGAAGTAAGTCAAAATGGAATTGGCGTTTCTCCGCTTCTTCGAGAGCTTGCCGGCGGCTCTCGCGGTGGGCTTGTTGTTGTTGCCGCGGTTGATCGACGAGGATGGCGCCCGCTTCAAGGTCGTCATCGCCTTGTTCGCATCCGTGCGGGCGATCCTCGGCTTTTTTCTGATCGCGGCGATCGCGCGGGAGATCATTCCCGCCGAGCGCGCGATCGATTACGCGACGCTCGTGACTTTTTGCTCCGCGACCGTGGTTGGCAAGGCCTGGATAGTCACGCAACTGATCGCGCTGAGTTTCGCGGCGCTGACGATCGCGCGGCTCGTGGTGCGGTCGGACCTGCTCGACAAGGCCGCGCTCGGCGCCGGCGCTCTGGTGTTGGCGGTCACATCGGTGACCGGACATGCGATCGACGACAGCTTCACTCTGTTCACGCAGGCGAGCTTTCTTGTCCACACTTGCGCTGGCCTCACCTGGATCGGCGGGCTGCTCGGCCTGGTCTATTGGATGTTCACCGGACGGAACAAGCCGCCCGAAGTCGCGGCGAAGCTCGCCGAACGCTGGTCGCTGGTCGCCAAGATCGCGGTTGCCCTGGTGGTCGTGAGCGGCGTTGTGATGGCGTGGGAGAACGTCGGCAGCTTCGCCAATCTTCTGGCGACGCCCTATGGGCGCTGGCTGACGGTCAAGCTGGCCCTGTTCTGCGCGGCGATGCTCGCGGCGTTGGCGCTGGCGCTCTACATCAACCACCGGCGCGCCGAAGAGTTCGACGTTGTTTGGTATGGCCGCCTCGGCTTCGGCGAGGCGGTCGCCGCCGTGGGGCTGCTGTTCATCGCGGGTTATATCTCGGTCAGCACGCCGGCCTCGCATGAAACCGATCTTTATTGGCCGCTGCCGTTCCGCCTCTCCTGGGCCGCGACGTGGGGCTATTGGGGCTTCAAAGTGCCGATGTGGAGCACGCCCTGGTAGCTTGGCCTTGGCGGTGTCGTTTTGCCCTTGCTCGGCGCGGCGCTGTGGCTGCTTCCGAAATCGCGCCCCTGGCGCAAGGTGGCGACGCCGATCGCGGTGGCGGCGGGCGTTTTGAGCGCGACGGCTTCGTTCGGAACCCAGGCCTATCCCGACACCTACAATGATCCGACCGTCGACTACACCGCCGAGTCGATCGCCCGCGCGAAAAAAAACTTCGCCGAGAACTGCGTCGCCTGTCACGGCGTCGGCGGCGAGGGCAACGGCGAGATGGCCAAGGGCCTTTCGGTCCAACCGGCCGATCTGACGGCGCCGCATGTCGGCACGCATACGATCGGCGATATTTTCCATTGGCTGACCTTCGGCGGCCAGAGCGGCGTGATGCCGAGCTTCAAGGATACGCTCGACGTCGACGACCGCTGGGACATGATCAATTTCCTGCTGCTGCTGTCGAGCACGAACCAGTCGCGCTTCATGGGGCCGAGGGGCATGATCCAATGGCTGATCGCCCCGGATTTTTCGTTGGAGGATCCGGAAGACAAGATCAACCTTCTGTCGAATCTGCGCGGCGTGCCGACGTTGCTTTCATTCGCGCGCTGCGAGGCGCCTGGCGTCGACGAGAAGGCGCTGGAAGCGAGCCTTTCGATCGCGCATGACACGGCGAACGCGGCGGGCGCCCATCAGGTGACGGTCTATCAGGGCGGTTGCCCTTCGAGCGTGATGGGACGCATGGCGGTTCATCCCAAGGCGGTCGAAAGCGCTTATTCGTTGATCGACCGCTATCCCAACGAGACGCCGACGAACGAGATCGCCGAGGCGCATTTCCTGATCGATCGCTCGGGCTATGTGCGCGCGCGCTTCCGGCATTTCGAGCCGGGCGACAACATGGCCGCGCAACTGCGGGACCAAATCGCCATGATGGCCAAGGAGCCCTTCGTGGTGATTAGCCTCCACTCGCATTAACGCGGGGGAGATAAAGGGTCGGCGTTAAGGCGCGTTCCGCGGCGACGCCGAAAGCAAAGGGAGAAAACGGATGACGATCAAGTGGCGTGATCTACTTTTGTCTGGCGGCGCCCTGCTGTGCGGCGCGGCGGCCGGCGGACTTTTACCCTCGGGCTCGGCCAGGGCCCATGAGTATGAAATCGGCAAGCTGATTGTCGAGCACCCTTGGGTGCGCGCGCCGCTCGACGGCGACAACAAGGCATATTTCTATGCCTTCATTCACAACAGCGGCGAGGCCGGCGATGGGCTGATCGGCGTCAAGGCGGAAAAGTTCGGCAAGGTCGAGTTTCACGCCGACGCCCGGGAGGAAGGGCCGTCGAAGGGCATCGCGATCACACCAAAGCAAACCACCACCCTCGCGCCGGGCGGCGCCTTTGTGCTATTGCTCGACATCAAGAAGCACCTCGAGGTCGGCTGGGGCCTTGAGATGACGCTGACCTTCGAGAAGGCCGGCGATGTCGTCATCGACGCGGCGATCGAAGCCCCCGACGCCGCTCACGCCCATGACGCCGACGCGCAAGCGAGATGGGAAAAGGCCCATAACAAGGACACCGCCGGCCCCGCTGGAGCGCCGCCAGCGCCCGCGCCGCACGACCACGATCATCACGATGCGATACCGGGGATGCCGGCGCCCGCGAAGTGACGAAATAGCCCACCTCGCGCCAGACGGACCAAACGTCCTGGCGCGAAGTCAACTGCGGATGCCATTTCCGATGACTTGAATTCCGGCTGCCGCGCCGCCTGCATTTCAACTGTTTCAGCCATCTCCGACAGAAACGCAACGACGAGAAGAGAATGCAGTCCGCAAGTCCCGCGTCGCTAGGAATGACCCGCCGAAACTTGGTGCGCGCGCTTGCCGCGGGTAGCCCCTACGCATCAGTTATTGGGCGGGCATTCGCCGAACCCACGCGTTCCGATGGCTCGCCGCGATTTGGCTTCGACGATGTCGTTCGCCGTGCGCGCGATCTCGCCGCCGCGCCGTTTATCGAAGCGCCGCCACATGCGCCCTATGGGATCGAGGGACTCGAATATGACTCCTGGCGCGACATAAGGTTCAAGCCGGATCGCGCGATACCGTTGAGCGCCTCGAAAGCCGTTCGGGTCGAGATGTTTCATCTGGGATTCTTGTATAAGCGGGCGATCATGGTGAACTTGATCCAGAACGGGATCGTCTCGCCTGTGCTCTATTCACCAACTTATTTCGATTATGGCCGCGTCAAGCTTAGCAAACCATTGCCGATCGACACTGGTTTCGCGGGGTTTCGCCTTCACTATCCGCTCAACGATACGCATGTTTTCGACGAGGTGATCTCCTTTCTCGGCACCAGCTATTTCCGATTCCTAGGACGCGATCAGCAGTACGGCCTATCGGCGCGCGCGCTCTGCGTCGAAGCAGGAACGGAAAAAGAAAGCTTTCCCTTCTTTCGCGAGTTCTGGCTCGAAACCCCTGTTTCAGGCGATGGGCACGCCACGATCTACGCCTTGCTCGACGGCGAAGCCGCGACCGGCGCCTATCGCTTCGATCTGACGCCGGGACAGCAAACCACCCTCGACGTGGAAACGACGCTGTTTCCCCGCCGCGCTGGAGCAAAATTCGGTCTCGCCCCTCTGACGTCAATGTTTCTGACGGGCGAGAACGATCACCGGGTGCGGGACGGCTTTCGCGCCGAACTGCATGATTCCGACGGGCTGCTGATGCTCATGGGCGCCGACGAGTGGATTTGGCGCCCCTTGGCAAATCCTGCCTTCGAGAGAACGACTTCCTTTCTGGACAAAAGCGTGAAGGGCTTTGGCCTCATGCAGCGCGATCGAAGTTTCGAGTCCTATCAGGATCTCGAACTCGGCTACGAATCCCGTCCCAGCTATTTCGTCGAACCCAAAGGCGATTGGGGTCCCGGCCGCGTCGAATTGATCGAACTGTCCACCCCCGACGAGACCAACGACAATATTGTCGCGAGTTGGGTTCCAGCAGTTGCTCCGGCGTCCCTGGAACCCTTCTCATATTCCTATCGGCTGACGGCCTATCTCGACGACGCGCGTCTCTCGCCAAACGGACGTGCGGTAAACACATTCATGGCGCCGTCGCGGGCGCTTGGCTCTTCTGAAAAGGATTCACCGGGAACGCGACGCTTTATGGTCGATTTCGCAAGCGGCGACCTTGCCTATTACGCCGCCGATCCATCCCAGGTTAAAGTCGTCGCGACCGCGTCGAATGGCGCCATCTTGCGCGCGAGATTAGCCGCAAACCCGCACATCGACGGGCTTCGAGCCATGTTCGACGTAGCCGTCAAACCGGGGGAGACCAGCGACTTGCGCGCCTACTTGCGCGCCGGTTCGCGAAGCTTGACGGAAACCTGGACCTTTCCTTGGACGGCGCCGACGGCGCCCACCTCGCAAATTCGTGTGGAATCACCGCGCGTGCGGAAGGCTGTCACACAAGAGGCTCCCGACATGCACGCCGCCGCATTTGTTCGTCAACCCACCAGCAACTGAAAAGGCGTTCGCCATGACCAAATCTAAATTCATCGCACTGGCGCTGTTTGCAACGATGCTTGCAACGGCGCCCGCGACAGCTTTTTGCCTCTTCGGATGCGAGCCGACCAATGACGACACGCGCAAGGTGTTCGAGAATCTCGTCAGGAAGAAGTTCGATCCCGACGCGAAGATTCAAACATTCGACGTGACGCGCTTTTGGCGACTCGACGTCGAAGGTGCCGGTCACGCGGGCGTCGAATATTTCTATACGGCGAAGGTGGAGTTCCCGAAGGGCGCTAATCTCGATTGCAAGCCCGAGGGCGCGGAAAACGCGGTTAAGGCCGGTTGCTCGGCGAGCGCGTACTATTCGACTACCATTCAAAACAAGATGGTGAAGGAGCGCCAATACATCGAACCCGGCAAGGTCATCGAATTCAAGGATGAAACGCGCTTCGACCAAACGGACAAGGGCTGGAAGGGTCAGGACGGCAATACCTACTGAGCCGTGTCGGCAATGTCGGCCCGTGGAGAGCAGGCGGGAAACGTTTGCGGGCGCGACTGCCGTAAGGCTTTGATAATCTGGGGGCTGAGACAGGAACCAGGCCATGCACGTCAATGCGTCGGATCTTTACCTTCTCGTCGCGCTCGCCTGCGTCATAACGTTTTTGCGCGGCCCGCTGTAGCGAGACTCCAATTAGGCGAGGCGATCAACTGTCCCTGCGCGACGCCTATGACAATAAAACAGGGGTGAATCAGGAGAAAGAAAATGGCAGTAAAAAGAGACACGGGCGCCTTATTGAAGCAGGTCGCTTGGGCCGTCGCCGCAATCGCGCTGGTGTTCACGGCGATTCACTTCGCGCCGATTATTTCGCACGGCGGCTGAGTGAGCGCTTGGGGCGCGAGACGATTTGCTCGCGCCCCGGTGATCTGTCGTGCACCGTCGTCTGTCGACAGCATATTGAACGTATGAACGCTCGTCGACGACGCCTCAAAATGTGACGGCTTCTATTTCTCAAACACGGTCTCACGACGCAATGGGTGGCATGAGCCAATAAGCTCCAAGTTGATCCTTATGAGGGCGGACAACCATTACCGAACAATTGGCGCGGCGCACGATCTTCTCGGCATTCGAGCCGAGTAAATGAGTCCTGATAGATGGGTTGTGCGACCCGATAATGATGAAATCAGCCCCCCAGAACCGTGCTTCTGCGAGCACTTCGTCGGAGGCTCCGCCAGTTCGTGGACACTGCGGAACGCTCCGGCGCCATCGGCATCGCCATCCGCCGCTGGCGGCGCCAAATGGAGGCCGCCGATTTTGGCCATACGCCCGGCATGTTCGTTCTGTTGATCGGTCTGGTTTTCTTCGCCTGGGGCGAGATCTACAGCCTCTTTCCCCCGACCTGCGGGTACACTTTCGGCACGAAATGCGCAGCGGCGAATGTGGGTCGCTCCACATGTCGACGGGCGCATGCGGCGCTTTTGCGGCACTCAAAGTGAATACCGACGCTCCCATTTCAAATCGATGCCGTTCCTTTACACACCCGCCTTTTGAGGGCGCCTTCGTTTCCTCGATAACTTCTTGCCACGGGGCACTCCCTTTCTCATTTCTGACTCCATTATCGAGTAATCGTGCGCGACCATCGGATATTTCGCCGGCAAGCCCCACTTTGCGCGGTAAGCATCAGGCGTCAGCCCATGTGTTCTCAGATGCTTTTGCAAGCACTTGAATTTCTTTCCATCTTCCAAACACACCAGGTAATCTGGTGCAATCGAACGCTCAATTGGAACCGCAGGCTCCTGCATGGCTTGAGTGGGGGCCGCGCTCCCTCCATTTGGCAACAAATCGACTACCCTTAAATCTGACATGATAGAGCCCTTCGCTGAAGCGAGCCGATTTCACTGTGCTAACCTCATACCCCGCACCGTAACCGGAAAGAACAGAGCAACTCCTTTCTTGTCGCCGCCTTGATGGGTTGCGTTTCTCTCCTCTACGCCACAGCCAGACAGGCAGGCGGGACCGCTTTCGTTGGCCGTTATGGCCTTCGCGGAGTTTCCTGCCTCCAAAATGCGCCCCACGGCTTTCCTATTAAACGTCACTGCCGCTGGCTATGCCACATGGCGATTGTATTGGAACGGCACTATTGATCAAAAGCCGCTTTTGCCCCTGACGCTTTCGCCAATGGGAGTGGCTTGCCTGTTTTGGAGGGGCTTCTGGATTTTTAGTGGGTAGGTTTGGGTAGGTTTCGGGTAGGATTTTACAATTCCGGCAGGCCGGATGTGAGGATTTTGAGTTTGAGATATTCCTCGTCGCGCAGGCCGTAGGCGCGACGTTGGATCACGCGGATTTTGTTGTTGAGCCCTTCAACGAAGCCGAGCGGAACGTCGTGCGTCGGTTGGCTGTGCGCGGCTATGCCGTCCCAATTGCGGTCGATCATGGCCGCGAACTTTTCGTATGGCTCCAGATCCTGATCGTGCAACTGTTCGCGCCACGCGTCGAAGAAGCTTCGCGCATCGGCCGCGTCGGCATAATCCCAAAGCTGCTCGAACTGCTCACGCAGCAGATAGGCGATATTCAGGCGGGCATTGGCCTGCAAAAGCCGTTCGAGATTTTTGCGTGCGTCGTCGCTGAGGTTCTCCCGCCGCGACAACAACACATAGCGTTGGCCTTTGATGAAGCCGCGATCCTCGCCCGTGACGCGCTTGTATTCCGAGCGGCGAATGACATCGAGCGCATCGCCAAGATGTTTGACCACGTGGAACTTGTCGAACAGGATCGCGGCTTTTGGCGCGTGACGTTGCGTCGAAACGCGAAACGGCTTCCACATGTCCATCACCGCAAGCTTGATTTTCCGGCTGTTTTGCTTGCCCAGAAAGGCATAGAACAAATCCATGTCCGCTTCCGTCCGACCTGCGCCGCCGAACCATATGGCGCGGCGCGCAACAAGATCGCTGACGACGAT
>PLAI01000313.1 GCA_003134075.1 Methylocystaceae bacterium
TCGATTCCCCGCAGCTCCACCAGGTCACTCCACGGAAAATTCAGGCAATTTCCGACCGCGTTATTATCCGGAACTTGGCCTTTCGTAGTCGGGGCGACACCGGGATGCAGGCGACCTTGCGCCATCAGCGCCGCCCTGCCCCACGGTCGCGAATCCCGCACTCCCCAGGCGCCGAGTCGCGCCCGGGTGACATGTGCGATCCAGCGAGCAGATATCGGAAAATCGAGGAAAGCGTCCGGCGATCGATTCGAGGTCAGCGGATGCGCGGTTTTCACGCGCTCGTCATACCGCTGAAAATCCGCCGGACACAGACAAGAAATAATCCACCGATTGAGACATAATTCAGAAATAATTAAAGCCCGGACATCTAATCACGGAGCGTCTGACCGAATCCCGCGTCAAGCGCTAAAAAAGCGCGTGCTACGCTAACAACGCGCACCAAAGGCAAACGATGATACGTGTTTCAGCTTTCATTAAAGACGAGAAGGGGACCACGGCGATTGAATACGGCCTCATCGCGTCCTTGATCTCGGTCGCGGCGATCGTCGCCTTCACCTCGGTGGGCAGCAAGCTGAGCCGCACATTCGGTTACGTCGCCGGCCAGCTCAACACATAAATTCCGGCGACGGCCGCGCCAGAAACCCAAGCCCTCGACCGCAAACGCCCTCGCACGACGCAACGGTTAGCGCTATCCGCTCTTTGCTTGACGAGACGCAGGCACGGTGGAACCCTGCCGAATTATGCGCGTTGTAGCTCCGCGGAGCATTCTTCTCCGGAGGGCAGGAATATGTCAGAGCAAATTTATCATCGCGGCGACGGACTCGCCATGCCACTCCTCGTGACGATCATGATGGCGGTGATTGGCGCGTACTTGTTCTTCCAGTTTGGGGGCTAGACGCCGGCGCGCGAGTCATTGAAGGCAAAACGGCCCACCCACGATCGCCGACCCGCAATCCCGGGCGGGGCGCCGAGCGGCGACGCCCTTCATCAATGATCGGGTTTTGTCTGCCCCACTCGGGTGGCAAGTTGTGCAAAAGAAAGATCCCTCCCCTCCGAAGAGGCTTGCAACGCGTGCCTCAGAAACCGGGCCGGGAAACAGATGGCGTCAACGTTGGCGCCGCGCAACTCGGTGGGCCTTTGCGGATCCGAAGCTAAAGCTTTTTCGACGCCCGCCAAAAGTTGTTCGATCTCTTGGTCACTACACACTCCTTTGTCCCGCAAGGCACCGAAAAGAGCCGCCAATACGGCGTAAACGCCTTCAAGCTGGAGATTGGCTGTATTCATGATCCACCCGTGCGGTTAGAGAAATAGCCGCCTCAACTTATCGTGCTCTGACCGATATTGAAATGTTGCTCGACATGCGTCGCCACACGCAAAAACGGCCCGCCGCGCCTCGCTTGAAGAATGAGCGACGCTTGACGAACCGCCGAGGGGAAAGCGGCGCGTTCCCCAAAAGCTCGCAAGTTACGGTCACGCTTCCGCCATGTTGTTAAGGTTTATTCATTGAGCGGCGCAACATAATTTAGGTGCGTTGCAGCAATGCCGAGTTATTAAGGCATTTCTCAAGCCGTCATAAAAATAAAACTCAGATATGCCAAAATACCCACGGAGGGTATTTGCGTGGAGAATGCGCTATGATTACCATGAATGAGTGCGCCTATTTGGTTGGACTTGCGCCGGGTGAATTGCTTTTATGCGCCATCCCCTCGGCCCGACATAAATCCTTGCTTAAAAGCTACCTGTTTAGCCTTAAACGGGGCGAGAAAGCCCTGTGCTGCCTGATGATCGGCGATTTCTGGCGTTTGATGGACCTCGGAGCGGAGGAGCGGGCCGCGGACGTGTTCCACGTCTTGCGACTGTTTCTTTCCGCCCACCCCAGAGCCAAATGCATGGTGTGAGCCGGGTGGTCGCCGATGCGCGGGGGAGCATTGACGAGTCACAGTTTATGACAATTTAAAGAATTGCGCGACGTCGAAGGATCGATGTTTTGGGCGCCTCATAAATGGAGGACAACCATGGGAGCAATTCTTGAACTGACCAGCTATGCCGCGACCCCGGTCGGCATGCTCGTGATAGTCATCATCGGAGCGGCGGCTTATTTCGCGGCCCGCTGGGTTTTTAGCGACTGAATTGCACCGGCGAGTGTTACCGCATCACAGCCGGGCGGGTCGTGGAGCCCGGCTGTTACCGGCGCGGCGCCCAGCCCAATAGGCCAGTTCTTATTCCGGCTTGGCCAACTCCTCCAACGCCGCGGCGAGAAACCGCCCCGCCTCGCCGCCCGACACGACCCTGTGATCGAAAGTCAGGCTCAACGGAAGGATACGGCGAATGGCGGGCGCGCCTTCGAACGCCACCACGTCCATTCGAATGCGGCCAGCGCCCAGAATAGCGACGGTGGGCGGGAGGACGACAGGCGCCGCGTATTTGCCGGCGATCATCCCGAAATTGGACAGAGTGATCGTGGCGCCCCGAAGTTCTTCTGGAAGCATGCGGCGGGCCGCCATGTCCGCGCGCATTCGATCGAGTCCGGCGCGCAAATCGGCCGCGTCGCGATTGCCGACATCGCGCAAAACCGGCACGAACAAGCCTTCCGGCAAATCGACCGCGACGCCTAGGTCGATTTTGCCGAGCACGCGGCGCGCCATGGTCTGCCCTTCGAACCAGGCGTTGAGCGACGGCTCGGCGCGGCAGCCCGCGACCAGAGCGCGGATTAGCCGGATAGTCGTGTCGGCGTCCTTGGACCAACTCCCGATGTCGGCGTCATCCACGATCGTCGCCGCGGCGACCTCGGATCGCGCGAGCGCCATGTTTCACCNNACCCCGCAACGGTTCGGCGGGCCCGGATTCGGCCAAAATGCGCGCGACTCGCTCCACATCGGCGGACGTAATCACGCCATCGGCGCCAGATGGCGTGACAATGGCCAGATCGACTCCAAGCTTGCGCGCCAAGGCCCTGACAGCAGGCATGGCGCGAATGCCCGCGCCCGCATGTTCGAGGGAACTCGGCGCCTCGCGCATCACTTGCGTTCCGGTCGCGACGGCGCCCACGATGGAACCCGCGCCCTCGTCTTCCTCGCCCGCGCCGTCGAACCCGACCAGCGGCGATCCGATGTGGACAATTTCGCCAACCTTGGCGAACAGCCGCTCTATGCGCGCCGCGTGGGGCGAGGGAATCTCGACCACGGCCTTCGCGGTCTCCACCGCCAGCAGAGGATCGTCGACCGCCACGGTCTGGCCGGATTGCACGCGCCATTCTACGACTTCGGCTTCCTGCAAACCTTCGCCGAGGTCCGGGAGTCGGAAAATCTTCATCACCCCTCCACGACCTTTCGCACCGCGTCGGCAATTCGCGCGACGCTGGGCATATATTGCATCTCAAGACGAGACAGCGGCACAACCACGTCATAGCCGGTGACACGCTTGACCGGCGCAAGCAGGGAATAAAGCGCGCGCTCGCCGATCTGCGCCGCGATCTCCGCGCCAAGACCGCAGGTTCGCGGCGCTTCATGCACAATGACGCAACGCCCCGTCTTCTCGACCGATCGCAGGATCGTCTCGAAATCGAGCGGCTTTAATGTCGCCGCGTCGATCACTTCGATTTCGATGCCCTCTTGTTCGAGAAGCTCCGCCGCCGTCATGACCTCGTGCAGCATCGCGCCCCATGCGACGACCGTCGCGTCGCGGCCTTCGCGCGACACGAAGCACGCATCGAGCGGCAGCGCTTCGCCATCGTCAAGAACCTCCTGGCGAAACAGCCGATACAGCCGCGTCGGCTCCAGGAACACAACCGGGTCGGGGTCACGGATCGCGGCCAGCAACAAGCCGTAAGCCCGAGCTGGCGAGGAAGGCGCCACCACGCGCAGCCCCGGCATATGCGCGAACATCGCCTCGGGGCTTTCGGAATGATGCTCCGGCGCGTGAATGCCCGCGCCGCAGGGCGAGCGCAACACCATCGGGCAGGTCAACCGACCACGCGTGCGATGGCGCAGTCGCGAGGCGTGATTAATCATCTGGTCGATGCATGGATAAATGAATCCCGAGAATTGAATTTCCGCGACGGGCTTTAATCCCATGGCCGCCATGCCGATCGCCACGCCGGCGATGGCGCCTTCGGCGAGCGGCGTGTCGACGACCCGCTCTCGGCCAAAGCGCGCGATGAGACCGTTGGTCGCGCGAAACACGCCGCCGTTAACTCCAATGTCTTCGCCAAGCAGCAGCACATCGCGATCACGCGTCATTTCATGCGCGAGCGCCAGATTGACCGCCTCGACCAGCGTCAGTTCAGCCATCNNCACCCCCCCCCCCCGGTGATGATACGGCGCGGACTGCCTCTCGCGGTCCATCGCCGGGCGCGAAGCGGCGCGCCTCCTCGAGCTGGCTTTGCATTGCGAAGGGGAGCGCCGCGTAGAGATGGTCGAACATGGAATCGTTTTGCTGGGCGGGCGTGGCGAGATAGGCCGCCACAGCTTGTTCGACCTCCGCGGCGCATTGCTTCAGCAGGGCGTCTTCCCGATCCTTCGTCCAGAATCCTTTGGCGGCGAGGTAGGTTCGCAGCCGACCGATTGGCTCGCGCGCCCATTCTTGCTGCACGACTTGCGGATCGCGGTAGCGTGTGGCGTCGTCGGCCGTGGTGTGGTCGCCCAAACGGAAAGTCAGCGCCTCGATCAGCGTCGGGCCGCCGCCGTCGCGCGCTTTCTTTATCGCTTGACGCACGACCTGATAGACCGCGATCACGTCGTTGCCGTCGACTTGAACTCCCTCGACGCCGGCGCCAATCGCCTTTTGCGCGAGAGTTTCCGCGGCGCATTCGCGTTCCCGCGGCGTCGAAATCGCCCAACGATTGTTGTTGATCACGATGACGACAGGCGTTTTCCATACGCCCGCCATGTTCAGCGCCTCGTAAAAGGCGCCATTGCCGGTCCCGCCGTCCCCGACGAAACAGACCGCGACCCGATCTTCTTTACGCAAAAGGAAAGCGTAGGCGGCTCCAACCGCATGCGCGACCTGCGTGCCGACGGGAATGCAAATGGGAAAGTCCGCGCGCGGAACCGCGAAATCGCTTCCGCGCTCGTCGCCGCCCCAATAAAGCAGATTTTCAACCATGGTCATTCCGCGCAGCAATTGCGCCGCGTGGTCGCGATAGGACGGCACCAGCACGTCGCGAGGCAGCATGGCGGACGCGACTCCGACGCCGACCGCCTCCTGGCCGAGCGCGGACGCAAAAGTCCCCAATTTTCCGGTGCGCTGCAACGCGATCGCCTTGCCATCGAAAATGCGCGCTCGCATCATGGCGCGGTAGAAGCCCTCCAGCAGATTCGCGTCCCGCGCGATCGCTCCAGCCGTTTCGTTTAACTCGCCCGAAGGCGAAAGAAACTGCAAACAATCGATCCGAAAGCTTACACTCATCTGCTTCCCCGGAAGCTCTGTCTCCGCCCTGTCAATCACACTGGAGGTAGCGCGCCGAGGGGTGAAGTCATCGTGCGCCGCGCAAATTTTGCGACGAATTTAAACCGGGAATTCCGCGCCAGCGTTAACGAATTCGTTCGATCGCGATCGCCGTCGCCTCGCCGCCCCCGATGCAAAGCGCGGCGACGCCTCTGCGAAGATCATATTTGCGCAGCGCGGCGATCAATGTGACGACAATGCGCGCCCCGGACGCGCCGATGGGATGACCGAGCGCGCAAGCGCCGCCATGGACATTCAC
Organism: Methylocystaceae bacterium; assembly: GCA_003134075.1. GTDB lineage: Bacteria > Pseudomonadota > Alphaproteobacteria > Rhizobiales > Beijerinckiaceae > Methylocystis. The sequence goes on from PLAI01000313.1 coordinate 5,705, forward strand.
TTTGTCGTGCGGAAGATCCAGCGCGCGCATCGCCGCCATTGCGACGACGGCGAAGGCTTCATTGATTTCGAACAGGTCGACGTCCGCTAGCGTCCATCCGACCCGCTCCAACAGCTTTTCAATCGCGCCAATCGGCGCGGTCGGAAACTCACTCGGGGGCCCGGCGTGAGTAGCGTGGCCGACAATCCTCGCCAAGGGCGAAAGCGCCAGGCGCTCGGCTTGCGAAAGGGAGGTCAGGGCCAAAGCGGCGGCGCCATCGGAAATCGAGCTGGAGTTCGCGGCGGTGACCGAGCCGTCCGCGCGGAACGCCGGCCGCAACTTCCCGATATCGTCAAGATGCGCGCGACNNGCGATGGCGCGCTGAGCGCGGGTCAGGGAGGCGCGTGCATAGTCGTCCTGCATTTGCCGCGTGAATTGGTGACTCGTCGCGCAATCCTCGGCGAAGCGGCCCATCAAACGGCCCCTGTCGTAGGCGTCTTCGAGCCCGTCCAAAAACATGTGATCGACGAGCCTGCCGTGCCCCATGCGGTAGCCGGATCTGGCGCGGTCGAGCAGATATGGGGCGTTGCTCATGCTCTCCATGCCGCCCGTGACGACAGCCCTCGCGCTCCCCGCGCGCAGGGCGTCATGCCCGAGCATGATCGCTTTCATGCCGGAGCCGCACATTTTATTGACCGTGACGCAGCCCGTCGCCTCCAACAGTTTGGCGCCTAACGCCGCCTGCCGCGCCGGCGCTTGTCCCAGTCCCGCGGGGAGGACACAGCCCATGATAACTTCGTCGATCACGTCGGCGGAAATGCCCGCGCGCGACACGGCCGCCTCGATGGCGCGGGCGCCAAGTTGGGGCGCCGTCGCGTCCTTCAGCGCGCCGAGAAAGGCGCCCATGGGCGTGCGCGCGGCGCCGAGAATGACTACCGGATCCGCCGCGCTCATCGTTGCGCCCTTTCCTGCAACCGCGAGCCGCCATCAGTCTCAAGGCGAGCCCGCCAACCGCGCCAGGCGGCGGCCGGCCACGGCCGGAACGCCGGTTCGGCCTCGCCATCCCCTCGCAGCATCGCGGCGATGGTTTCCTCCTCGACCTGCGCCAGCGTCGCCGGAGACCAGCGAGGGCTCCGATCCTTGTCGACGATCGCGGCGCGAACGCCTTCAAAGAGATCATGGGAATGGAGCAGACGACAGGCGACGCGAAATTCATTGACGAGGCAGTCTTGCAAGCTGTCGGACCGCGAAGCACGCTTCAACAGCTCATGCGTGAGCCGCAGGCTGGTCGGCGACTTTTGCTCGATTTCGCTGGCGGCCCGCCGCGCGAAGTCACAATCGCCACCGTTAAGCGCGGCTATCATGTCCTCGACGCGATCATGCGCCATCGCGGCGTCGAGCAGCGGCTTTTGACTCTCCAACCCGCCTTCATTTGGCGCGCGCGCCAAGTTGGACAAGACCAAGTCGACATCCTCGACGCTTTCGATCCTCCCCAAATCTTGCCGCAGCCGCGGAATGTCGCTGGAGTCGATCAGCAGATCCGCAAGGCCAACGTGGATCGCGTCCGCCGCGGTCACGCTGGCGCCGGAAAGCGCCATATATACGCCGGCGCCGCCATCGCGCGTCAGAAGCCAGGAGCCGCCGACATCCGGGATAAAGCCGATGCCGGTCTCCGGCATAGCGAGGCGCGTGCGATCGGTCGCGAGGCGGCGATTTCCATGCGCCGAGACGCCAACGCCGCCGCCCATGACGACGCCGTCCATCACCGCGACATAGGGCTTTGGAAAAAAGGCGATACGCGCATTCAGCTCATATTCCTCGCGCCAAAACGCCTTGAACGAAGCGCGCTCGGCGCCCGGCAAATCGTATAGCGCGCGAATATCGCCGCCCGCGCAAAGCCCGCGCTCGCCCTCTCCCGTCACCAGAACGGCGTGGACGCTCGCGTCCAATCCAAACTCGTCCAGCGCGCGCGTGAAACCGCGCACCATGCCTAGGGTCAAGCTGTTGAGCGCCTTCGGGCGGTTCAAGCGGATCGACCCCAAATGACCGATACGCGATATGAGCAGATCGGCTTCACTCATGTCGCCGCGACGCTCCCAATATGTCCCGCGCGACGATGACGCGCATGATTTCATTGGCGCCTTCGAGAATTTGATGCACCCGCAAATCGCGGACGATCTTCTCGATCCCGTAGTCGCATAGATAGCCATAACCGCCATGCAATTGCAGCGCGTCATTGGCGACGGCGAATCCCGCGTCGGTGGCGACGCGCTTGGCCATGGCGCAAAGCGTCGCGGCGCCCGCCGCGCCCGCGCCCAGCGCCGCCGCGGCCCGCCAAAGCAGCGCGCGCGCCGCTTCGAGTTCCGTGGCCATGTCGGCAACGCGGAACTGCAACGCCTGAAACTCGTCGAGCGATCGGCCGAAGGCCCTGCGCTCGCGCAAATAGCGAACGGTCTTGTCGAGCGCCGCCTGTCCGCCGCCAAGCGAACAGGCGCCGATGTTCAGGCGGCCGCCGTCCAATCCCGCCATCGCGATCTTGAAGCCCTGCCCTTCCGCTCCCAGCAGGTTTTGGACAGGCACGTGACAATTCTCGAAGCTCACCGCGCGCGTCGGCTGGGCGTTCCAGCCCATCTTTCGCTCCGACGCGCCGAGGGTCAGTCCGGGTGTCCCGCCTTCGACGAGCAAGGCCGATATGCCTGCGGGACCGTCTCCGCTGGTTCGCGCCATCACGAGATAGAGATGGTCCTTGGCCCCCGCGCCCGCCCCGGAGATGAACTGCTTCTCGCCGTTCACGACAAACCGATCGCCGCGACGCTCGGCCTTTGTCCGCAGCGCGCTCGCGTCGGAGCCGCAACCGGGTTCGGTGAGACAATAGCTCGACAAGACCTCCATCGAGGCGAGGCGGGGAAGCCAGGCGCGCCGCTGTGCCGCGGAGCCGAAAGCGTCCACCATCCAGGCGCACATGTTGTGCACGGAAAGATAGGCCGCGATGCTCGGGCAGCCCGTCGCCAAGGCCTCGAAAACGAGAACCGCGTCGAAGCGGGAAAGACCCGAACCGCCAAACTCCTCGCGCGCGCCCATCGCCGCCATCCCCAGCGCCGCCGCCTCGCGCAGGGTTTCGACGGGAAAATATTTCTCCCTGTCCCACTCCAGCGCCCGCGGCGCGATTTTCTCGCGCGCGAACCCTAAAGCCATTTCACGCATCGCGAGTTGTTCGTCGCTCAATCCAAACGTCGAAAACATCGCCGCACCCGCTTCCGTCACTCTGGGAATCTGGGGCGCGGCCACGTCATGACAAGCGCTCCGTTTATGGCGAGCGCCGCTTGGCCGCGAAAGCCCGCGCGACAGCGCTGGCGGGGCCGCGATTGAGAAGCCGCGAAATATACGCGCCCGCTTGAAGCAAGGCGCCGAGTTCGACCCCTGTTTCGACGCCCAAACCGTTTAGCATGTAAATCACATCTTCCGTCGCGACATTGCCGCTGGCGCCCGGAGCATAAGGACAGCCGCCGAGACCCGCGACGGAACTATCGACGACAGTGACGCCCGCTTCGAGACAGGCGAAAATATTGGCGAGCGCCTGACCATAAGTGTCGTGGAAATGGACGGCGACGCGCTCCAGTCCGATTTCGCGCGCGACCATCTCCGCCAATCGTCGCGCCTCCAGCGGCGTGCCGACGCCGATGGTGTCGCCCAGCGAAACCTCCGCGCATCCGATGGCGCGCAGCTCTCGCGCGACCGCCGCTACCTGCGCTGGCGCGACGGCTCCCTCATAAGGGCATCCGAGCGCGCAGGAGACATAGCCCCGCGCCCAAATTCCCCGGCGCGCCGCCTCCTCGACCATAACCTTGAAACGCGCGAGACTCTCGGCGATCGAGCAATTGATGTTGTGTCGCGAGAACGTCTCCGACGCGGCGGCGAAGACGGCGAGCTCCCTGGCCCCCGCTTTGAACGCCGCCTCCAATCCGCGCGGATTGGCGACGAGGACCGACACCCGGAGGTCGGCGCGCCCGCGCAATTTCTCCAAAACCTCGCCGGTCGACGCCATTTGCGGCGCCGCCTTCGGCGATACAAAACTTCCCGCCTCGATCGAGATCAGACCCGCCCGCGCCAGCATTTCAATGAAGGCAACCTTGGCGTCGACGGAAAGGAACGCGGCTTCGTTCTGGAGACCATCGCGTGGGCCAACCTCGACTATGCGCACGCGGGGCGGCAGCGTCATGCGGCTTTTTCCTCGACCAAGGCCGCCAGTGTCGCGCCTTCCGCCATCCATTCTCCCTCCGCGCAAAGAATACTCTCGATCTGGCCGTCTCGCGGCGCGGTTAATGCGACTTCCATTTTCATGACTTCAAGATTGATGAGCGGCGCTCCCTTTTTCACTTTCTCTCCTTGCGCGACGAAGATGCGCGTCACCCTGGCCGGCAGCGGCGCGCGCAACTGCTGATCCAGATCGGCCGCTCGCGCGGGCGGCTTCAACGGATCGATGGGCGTCAGCGCATAATTGCGGCCCGACAAAATCACCACTATTTCCTCGCCGCGCCGGACGAGCCCGACTTCGCGCGCCTCGCCATCGACGCGAAGCCGCATTCTCCCGTCATGCTCCCTTGCGTCGACATCAGCGGAAAACGAGGGTGTTTCGAGGTGAAAACGTTCCGGGGCGACGGGATGAATTCTCGCGCGCAGACTGCTCCCGTGAAAGTCGAATTCGATGTCGTGATGGCCCCTCCCATCGACGCGCCATCCATCGCCGATCGCCCAGGGCGACCACGGATCGCCATGCTCGGCCGCGCTCGCCTCGTCCCGTCTCCGCTGATCGGCGAGCCGAGCGGCGGCGGCAGCCGCCAGAATGATCTCCTCCTCGTCCCGCGTCGGCGTCGGCGCCATCGTCAATCGCGCCGCCTCGGCTTCGACGAATCCGGTGTCATATTCGCCGTGCTGAAATTTCGGATCAGCGACAAGGGCGCGCAGCAGATCGAGATTGGTCGAAACGCCCACAATCTCGAAGGTTTCGAGCGCCGCGCGCACCCGTCGAAGCGCCTCCGCGCGATCCGCGCCCCATACGATCAGCTTCGCCAGCAGCGAATCATAATAATGGGTAACGCGGTCGCCGCTCCGCACGCCTGTGTCGACGCGGACGGCCTCGCTTTCGCGCGGCGGCCGCAGATGCGCGATTTCGCCGACCGAGGGCATGAAGTCGCGTGTGGGATCCTCGGCGCAGATCCGCGCCTCCATCGCGCAGCCGCGCATCCACAACTCATCTTGCGTCATCGGCAACCGCTCGCCGGAAGCGACGCGCAGTTGCCATTCGACCAGATCTTGCCCCGTGATCATCTCGGTGACCGGATGCTCCACCTGGAGCCGCGTATTCATTTCCAGAAAGTAAAAATTTTCGTTTTGAACCAGAAATTCGACCGTTCCCGCGCCGATATAGCCGACCGCCCGCGCCGCCTCCACGGCAGCCCGCCGCATCTCCCGGCGCGGTTCTGGCGAAAGATTTGGGGCGGGCGTCTCTTCGAGAATTTTCTGATGACGCCGTTGCATCGAGCAATCACGCTCGAGAAAGGACACGCAGCCGCCATGCGCGTCGGCGAATATCTGAATTTCGACATGTCTTGGCCGGCACAAATATTTTTCGATCAGCAGGCGGTCGTCGCCAAAGGAGGCCCGCGCTTCGCGCTTCGCGCCGGCGATGGCCTCGGACAACTCTCCCGCCTCGCGCACGACGCGCATTCCGCGCCCACCGCCGCCGCTCGACGCCTTGATCAGCACGGGAAAGCCAATGCGTGCCGCCGCCTCGCTCAGCGTCGCCATATCCGTCGCCTCGCCGTGATAGCCCGGCGCCACCGGGACGCCAGCGCGCTCCATCAGCGCCTTGGCGGAAGCCTTCGAGCCCATCAGTCGCATGGCGGACGCCGGAGGTCCGACGAAGATCAGGCCCGCTCGCGCGCAGCTTTCTGAAAATCGCGCGTTCTCCGACAGAAAGCCATATCCGGGATGCACGGCTTGCGCGCCCGAACGGCGCGCGATCTCGATGATTTTGTCAATCGACAGATAGCTCTCTCGCGCTGGCGCTGGACCGATCAGCCACCCTTCGTCCGCCAGATCGACATGCAGCGCGCCCGCATCGGCCTCCGAATAGACGGCGACCGTCGTTATTCCGAGCCGCTTGGCGGTTCTGATGACGCGGCAAGCGATCTCGCCGCGATTGGCGNNCAACGCAACAACGCCGCGACAATTTTTTCGCGCAAGGCGGGCGAATCCTCTTCGCTCGCAACCTCATGAACAAGACCGATCTCGCGCGCGGTCCGCGCGCAAATAACTTCGGCGGTCAGGGCATAGCGTCGCGCCTGGCGCGCGCCGATCGCCCGGATGACAAAAGGTCCAATCACCGCGGGAATGATCCCGAGCTTTGCTTCGCTCAAGCAAAAGCTCGCGCGCTCGGTCGCGATCACGATGTCGCAACAGGCGGCGAGACC
>PLAI01000051.1 GCA_003134075.1 Methylocystaceae bacterium
GACCGAAAAGACAGTCGCTCACATCGCCAATGACGGCCTGGCCGCCCTCATGGATATGCACATGCTCGACCCGCACGTATTGCGCTGCGCCATGCTGGAGGCGCCGCAGAAGCTCCACCTGAATCGCGAAAGCCCTCAGCAGGCAGCCCGCCGCCGATCCCGGCGCCGCGACTCACCGATCCCTGCCACCCCCCACCGCCTAAGCGAGGCTCCACGCGATTGCCATCCGGCGAGGTCAGCCTAGGATCGAAAGCGACGGCCACAGTCACACTGAGAGGAATCGCACCGAACCATAATTTCGAGAACCTCACGCCTGGTTCGAAAAATACGAACCCGCTCAAACGTCTCGCGAAGGTGCGGGAGTCGGCGCAAATTCCCTTTAGCTTTCAATGGTGTCGTTAACGCCCGCACCTTCGGATTAAGCTTTGTTTCTACGTGATTATTTCAGAACGACCAGGGGCACCATTAGTCTCAAAAAATCTCCTATAAATGAAAATATTACCTGGAGCTCAAAAATTCAATCCCACACATAGTCCCACACCCGAGCCGCGCTTGGCGCGCATTTTGCCGAACAAGGGCAACCTCCCGGTAAACAGAAGTCGGAAATTCGCGGAAACGCCCAGCGTTTCGAGGCGGCTTATAGCCCGCTACCTCACCGCCGCCGTCCATCGTCGCCGATCTGCAATCCCAAGGCGTCGCGGGATTGGCGCGTGCATACGGTGGCGGGAAAGGAGCGATGACCCCAAAAGGAAAGCCCGGCTTAGCGGGACGGCCGGGCAAACCAACCGCCGTCGGCGCGCGCGTTGTTGAGGGTGATCGACACTTTGACACCGAACTCATAGCGTGTGCGCGCGTTGCCTTGCCGCTCATAAAAAGTTGTAACAGCGAAGAAAGACACGTAGAGCGCGATTTTGTGCTTGCAATGCGTTAGCTTGGCAGTAAGCTTATGTCGCACACAGAGAACTACTATCCTTGGCCCTCAGCCTGAGAAGTGGTATCTCTTGCTATCCCAAAGCACTAATGACACTGCTGCCGCGGCGGGCACCCCAAAAGGCGTTCTGTGCGGCCGCGTGTCTATTGCTGCGCCCCCGCAAGCGCCGGCGTCGCAGGTCGAGTTGTTTGGCGACTTGATCGATGCGTCGCCCGAGTTGCTCGATAAATGGCTTGAATTAACCGACGAGCCGCCGTGTTCGCGCCTCGATCACCTCCCAGGTCTAAAAGCTCCCGCGGCAGAAAACGCGCATCGTAAAGATGGGCGCTCAGCGCCATTGCCGACATGCACAAAGTCGGCAGTTTCGACATGCGCAAAGTCCGCAAGCGCACCTCCCGTGAAGCCCGACGACCCGCTCTTGCAAATGAGCAAAGTCGTCAAATCGCGCTCTCGTAAATCGCGCCGCATAGACCGCGATTTCCTTAACAAGACAATGGGCTTGATCATCGCCGGCGATTCAGCCGCGCCGAGGAGCTCCAGTGCTCCCCTCCACCGCTTAGAACCACCGTCTATTAGCAAGACCCGTTCACCGTCATTGCATAAGACTGAAGAAGGCCTAACAGCGCGTGAAGCAACTCCAAGACCGTGGCGCGACCTAACTGACGAGACGAAGGCAACCTATCACGCTCGCGCCCTCGCCTTCCGACGCCAGAGATCACCCTACGTCTTCACACTTCGAATTGACCCCGCTCTTCTCATAGAAGAAGATAACCCCACAGACCTCATGCGTCGGCGCGTTCATCGTGAACTGAAAAGCCGCCTCGGTCACGCCGCCGATTTTTGGTGCAGCATCGAGTGGAGAACAGAGACCGGTGGTGAGTTTCATCTTCACGGGCACATCGACATAGATGCCTCAGAAAAAATCGCTGCATACACCGCCTTAAAGGCTGCCGGTGGCAAATGGCGACCAGGTCCGGGAAGCGCCAATCAACTCGACCTGAGGCCAGGCGACGACGTTGACGGGTGGGGGCGCTACTGCACGAAATCGGCCTCCAACACCAAGGCCGAACTCGATCGCCATAGGAAGGCGCTTGGAATTCAATCAAATCGCACGCCGTCTGTCTTGATTGCCTCGGCTACCCTCAGAAGCGAGGCCGAAGCCCTATATAAAGCCGATCGTTCGCGCATCGTCGGCCAGGCAAAGCTTTCGAAGTCATCGCCGAAGTCCGCTCCCATGTCCGCGCCGAGGTCGATGTGCGGCTGACCGCACGGACCATCGAGATCTTCCTCAAAGACGAGCGGATCGCCCTCCCGCAGAATGCCATAGCTGCGCGTCGTCCTCGTATCCCGGGTTGTATGGCCCACCATGAAAGGAATTGAGCATCGAGGTGGTCAAAGCTACGAATAGAGCCGGCATCGCCTGGCATGGTTGCCCGCCTAGCGTCACGGTCGCTGGCGCAAGATTGTGTAGACAAATTAGCGCTATCTCATTGATTCAAAGCGAGCGTGTAGACAGCTTTTTAAAGCCAATCATATTGAATTATAATGTTATTCAACGCGACTGTTAATCGCTAGGTCGTAGGTTCGAGTCCTACTCGGGGAGCCAAGAATTTCAATAGCTTACAGGATCGGCTTAGCGACAAGTGGGGCACCGGGACAACGCTTCCGACAACAATCGAGGAATTTCGTTGTCCACACAAGAATCGCCCTGCCCTACCCCCATGCCCCGCCCACAATCGCCGGCCTGCAATCCCAAGGCGTCGCCGGCAGGCGCTCGATCAAGTCCCAGCCTGCCTTGCCATCGTGTAGAGCATCGCGCCCTCGGCCTCGTGATCGCATGGTTCCGAAATAGGTGGGTGTTCCGCTTCATGCGCGGCGATAAGAGCCGCGCGCATTTGCGCTCTGTTGCTGAGTAGCCCGAAAGCCTCGCGCGCCGCCTCGATCGCTTTTTCGCTCGGTTCGTAAGCCATGTCGCCTCCCAGTTTCGATTCGGATGAGGAGAAACACTACCACGGCCAGCGGAGTGTCGCCGGACTGGCGCGGGCATAGGGTGGCGGGAATGGGGCAATAACCCCAAAAAAAACCCCGCCGAGCGGGGGGCTGGCCGGGCAAAGGCATGAACGGGAGGTTTGCCCGTCTCATGATTCGATGTCGTTACGACGCCAGCGCGTTTCAAGACGCTCCACCAAACGCAAAACGGCCCGCCTGTTCATCCGAGGTCGGGCCGCTTCGTGGCGTCTGGTTGTGCAATCGTTCGCTTGCTTAAAGAATAGGCGAGGCGATTCGCGAGCGCAAGAGCGTCGCCATTGCCGTGTGGCTCACCGGCGGATGCGCCATGACCGAAATGTCGTGAACCGGCCTGCGCCAGCCGTGTCTCTTTGCTTGAAGACTTGGTCGCCGAGAAGGTCGCGTGCCGTCGTCGAGTTTAGGCACTATAAAGGGTGCCGGCCCATGGGAGATCGAGCGATGACAACCGGTGAAAATGGCAACCAAACACGCGAAGCGGTCGGGGTGTTTGGCGACGCCGACACCATGCAGCAAGCGATCAACGACCTGCTGAGTTCTGGATTCGACCACGCCGACCTCAGTTTGCTCGCTTCGGAAGATACGGTCGAAGAGAAGCTCGGCCATAAATACAAAAAGGTCGCCGAGATCGAAGATGATGCGGCCGTTCCCCGCACCCGCTACGTATCGCAGGAGGCTATTAGCGAGGGCGAGTACGTGTTTACCGGAGGACTCGTCTTGTTGGGCGCCCTGGGTGCTGTCGGCATCATCGTCGCGTCCGGCGGCGCATTAGCGGCTGCGACCGCCGGGGCGGCGTTGGGCGGAGGGACTTGGGGCCTCGTCGGAGAGATTCTCGCCAAGCTCATCGGAGAGGACCATGTGCGCCACATCGAGGAGCAGTTGACGCATGGCGGGCTGCTGCTTTGGGTCCCCAAGTCCCTGCGCCCAAGGCCGCCCCGGCGGTCGCAGCCGCTAATGCACCGCCGGACGCGACGATGATGCCGACAGCACCCAGGGCGCCCAACAAGACGAGTCCTCCGGTAAACACGTACTCGCCCTCGCTAATAGCCTCGTGCGATACGTAGCGGATGCGAGGGACGGCCGCATCATCTTCGATCTCGGCGACCTTTTTGTATTTATGGCCGAGCTTTTCATCGACCGTCGATTCTGAAGCGAGCAGACTGAGTTCGGCGCGGTCGAATCCTGAACTCAGTAGGTCATCGATAGCTTGCTGCATGTTGTCGGCGTCGCCAAACACTCCGACCGCTTCGCGTATTTCACCGGTTGTCATCGCTCGTTCTCCAATGGGCTCGCACTTCTTTTACTGCCTAAGTTTGACGCCGCCGCTACTCGTCATTCTNNTGACGCGGCCGTGGCGATCGATGGCCCGGTTCGCCGGCATACGCAGCCTTTTTCATCGAAATAGACTCCAGCGCGATCGAAAGCCGATAGCACGGCCTCGATGTTCGCGGACTGCATCTTTCGCTTGCCACCCTCGAAATCAGTGAGCGTCTTGCGAGAGACCCCGCTCTCTTTTTCGAGAGTCGTAGCAGACCAATCGAGCGCCGCTCGCGCCGCGCGACATTGCCATGCCTCAAAAGTATTACTCATTTTGCGTCATTCCTATTGACATATTACTCATTATGCGTGATAAATCGTTCCGTAGCAACAGAGACAACGCCAGAGCATGACGCCGAACCCTGATTTCGG
>PLAI01000068.1 GCA_003134075.1 Methylocystaceae bacterium
GACTTGAATCTGACATTCATGGCGTTCAAACGTGCCGAGGCCAATTCGCCAGATTGGCCACCCGACAAGAAAGCATTTCCCGGAACGGCGGCGGGGACAGTTCGCAACAGACCATGCACGGTGGCGTCGGCTACCTCATCCACCGTCTCCTGCCTGGCGCAGGCTAACCCTGGAAGCACCATATTGGGGTTGAGGATCATCCCTTCCAGCATTACCCGTTGCGCGTAAAGGTGGGCAAAAACCCTATGAAGAACCTTCTCCGTCGCCTCACGGCGCCGCTCCAGGGATTGATCGCCGTCCATGAGCACTTCGGGCTCGACCACGGGAACGAGTCCGACCTCCTGGCAAAGAGCGGCATAGAGCGCCAAGGCCTGAGCGTTTGCCTCAATGCAGCCCCAACTGGGAAGGCCGTCGTCGATGGCGATCACCGCCCGCCATTTGGCGAAGCGCGCGCCCATTTGAAAATACTCCTGGAGGCGATTGCGCAACCCGTCCAGGCCTTCGGTGATTTTCTCGCCGGGATGACCCGCCATGGCCTTCGCGCCAATGTCGACTTTTATGCCTGGAATGATCCCCGCATCGAGGAGAACCCGGACAAAGGGCGCGCCGTCTTTCTTACACTGGCGGATCGTTTCGTCATAAAGAATGGCGCCGTTGATGCAATCACCGAGACCAGTCGTGGTCAAAATTAATTCCCGATAGGCGCGTCGAGCCTCCTCGGTCTGCGGAATACCCGCATTGGCGAATCGTTTGTTGCAGGTTGGATTGCTCTCGTCCATCGCGAGCAGGCCCTTGTCGCCGGCGACCAGCGCCATCGCGGCGTCTATGAGAGCTTGCGCATTCATTTGGCGGCGCCCCATCTCCAGTTCCGTATCTCTGGCAAGTCCTGGCCATGCTTGTTGATGTAAATTTTGTGCTCGAATAGCTTGTCCCGCATCATCTGCTTCAGATAGGCGCCCTTCTCGCCCAATTGCGGCAGGCGATCCAGAACGTCCTGCACGAGATGAAATCTGTCGAGGTCGTTCTGCACACGCATATCGAAGGCTGTGGTGATCGTGCCCTCTTCCTTGTAGCCCCGGACATGGAGGTTGCGATTGGTCCGGCGATAGGTCAGTCCATGAACCAGTGAAGGATAGCCGTGGAAGCCGAAAATGACCGGCTTGTCCTTGGTGAAAAGCGAGTCATAGTCTGTGTCGCTCAATCCATGCGGATGCTCGCTGTGAGGCTGCAATTTCATCAAATCGACGACGTTGACGACCCTGATTTTCAGATCAGGCAGATGTTGGCGTAGGATTGAAACCGCCGCAAGGATTTCCAGCGTCGGCGTGTCGCCGCAACTGGCCATGACCACGTCGGGCTCGGCGTTCTGGTCGTTGCCGGCCCATTGCCAGATGCCAAGGCCTTCCATGCAATGCGCAACCGCGGCGTCCATGGTCAGCCATTGCGGGAGGGAGTGTTTGCCGGCTACCACCACATTGACGTAATGCCGGCTCCGCAGGCAATGATCAAAGACCGATAGCAAACAGTTGGCGTCCGGCGGCAAGTAGACGCGCACGATGTCGGCCTTCTTGTTGATTACGTGGTCAAGAAACCCGGGATCCTGATGCGTGAAGCCGTTNNTGCTGGCTGAACATCGAGTCAACGATGCGAATGAACGCCTCATAGCTGTTGAATAGCCCGTGCCGCCCGGTCAGCAGATATCCTTCGAGCCAGCCTTCGCACTGGTGCTCACTGAGCATGGAATCCAGCACGCGTCCGTCGGGCGCAAGGAATTCATCATTCTTTTCAGTTCTGGCTTCCCACTGCCGGCTGGTGACTTCAAAAACCGCTCCCAATAGATTGGAGACGGTCTCGTCTGGACCAAAGATGCGGAAATTTCGCTGATCCAGATTCAGCTTGGCCACGTCACGCAGAAACTTTCCCAGAACGAGCGTATCCTGAGCCTCGACGCCGCCGGGCGAAGGCACGCTCACCGCGTGATCCCGGAAATCCGGCATGCGCAAATCACGCAAGAGAATTCCGCCATTAGCATGTGGGTTCGCGCCCATCCGTCGGTCGCCAATCGGCGCCAGATCGGCCAACTCCGGTATTAGGCGCCCATTTTCGTCGAACAACTCCTCCGCCTTGTAACTTTTCATCCAGCTTTCGAGTTGCGCCACATGTTCGGGATGCGTGGAGTCAACGAGGAGAGGCACCTGATGCGCCCGGAAGGTGCCTTCGATCTGTAGCCCATCGACGACCTTAGGCCCGGTCCAGCCTTTGGGAGACCCGAGGACGATCATTGGCCAGCGCGGGCAACTCGCGTCGTTCGTCTTCCGCGCATTTTCTTGAATTTTCTGGATGGACTCTATGGCGTTTTCTAACGTCGCGGCCATAAGTTCATGCATCTTCTCTGGATCGTCGCCTTCCACGAAAAGGGGCGTCCATCCCGCGCCCTTGAAAAACTGTTCCAACTCCTCGTGCTCGATCCGGGCGAGGACAGTGGGGTTGCTGATCTTGTAACCATTGAGATGAAGGATAGGTAGAACGGCGCCGTCGGTGATCGGGTCGAGAAACTTGTTGGACTGCCATGCTGTGGCCAAAGGGCCCGTTTCCGCCTCGCCGTCGCCGATAACGCAGGCGACGATCAAGTCGGGATTGTCGAACGCCGCTCCGAAGGCATGACTGAGCGAGTATCCCAATTCGCCGCCTTCATGAATGGATCCCGGCGTTGTGGGCGCAACATGGCTGGAAATGCCGCCTGGAAACGAAAACTGCGTGAACAGTTTTTTCATCCCAGCTTCATCCTGCGTGATATTTGGATAAATTTCGCTATAAGTGCCTTCGAGATATGTATTGCCCACAAGGGCCGCACCGCCGTGCCCAGGACCGGCGATATAGAACATGTTCAAATCATATTTTTTGATGGCCCGATTCAAATGCACATAAATGAAATTTTGGCCCGGCGTCGTGCCCCAGTGTCCGACCACAAGCGGCTTCACATGGGCAAGCTTGAGAGGTTCGCGCAAAAGCGGATTGTCATAGAGATAAATCTGTCCTACGGCCAGGTAGTTGGCGGCCCGCCAATAGGCGTCCATTTTGCGCAACTCGTCGGACTCGAGCACCGCTCGCCTGCCGGCCAAGCCATTTCCGACGCCCCGACTTTCATGCTCCAACGTTGAAATGGTTTTTTCCATTAGCCTGTACTCCTCAAGGATAGACCGGTCGCTCGTTGCTCGACTTTCCCCCGGCATCCGCTCGGGATGCTCACGAATTGCGATTGAGCGTGATCCCTCCGCTTTATCCCCGCATCCCGGATTGCTGGCGCCGGAAGCCTGCTCATGAGATCGATGGATTCCAAACAACTAGCCGCGGATGGTCCTCAGGATCGGCAGTAATTTTGGATATTCAAACGGCCGCCAAAGAGGTCGGTAGACCTTTGTTGACCTCGCGTTCAAAGCGACAAACATCTCCGACTCCGAGGGCTGACGCCATGGCTAAAACCCTTCTATCTCCTACTATAGCCATCACAGTTCAGTTCACGGACGTTGGGAAATTACTCTTGCCTTCCGAGGTGTCTTCGGATTGCAAATTGGTATTTCAACCGGAACCGAAAGCCACGCGAATCTCATATGAGCCGATACGGTGCGCCTTCGATCAGACCCCCAGAACTTTAATGATCTCCGCCAGCGTCACCTTTTCCTTGTCGCTCACCTGCGCGCCGCCAAAGCCCAGGATGCCGCCTTCACTTCCTGCTTCCGCCACGACCTGGGCAATATGACCTAGCCATGCCTTGAAAGCGGCGGCGTCGGCGGGCGCCTTGGCGTCAACGATTGCCGCGGCTTGTTTCAGTTGCGCCAGCGCCCGGTCCTTGATGCCCTCATGGGCATTGGCGCACCCTTCAGAAGTCATGAGATCCTCGGTCACCGCCTTGATCAATTCGTCAGCGCTCGGGTTCATCTTGGCTTCGGCCAGCGCAGGTGCATTGGCGATCCCTTGGTTCAACGTCGATAAGAATCCACCCGGAACGACACCGCCGATCACCAAACCCGCGAGCAGAGGGCTCTCCAACAGTTTTTTCCATTCGTCAGGGCTGAAATCTGCTTTAGTCGCCATTTGTCCTTCTCCAAGTTCATAAAGTGCGAAGGCTTTGCAGGGTGCATCTCTGCGACCAAGGTATCTTTACCCTTCGGCAGCCCTGCGAGGCAGACTCGGAAACTACCTACCCCTAATCGCTGAGATGCCGGCATCCACGGGAAGGGCCTGCCCTCTCTGGCGCTTCTCGCCTTTGATCCTTGTAATATAGGATGGATCATGATCGACTCACTGGTGACGTTCTGCGGAACCCAGCCTCTGCGCGGGTCGTCGGCCAGTGCGCCATTACTGACGTCACTGGCGGACGTAAGGACTCTGATAGGTCAACAAGCTCTCGATGTAGTTGCTGCGCTCATGCGCCTCAGTCTCCGCTTCAGGGTGTGTAAGTCGCATCAAACCTTTGATGTCGCTCACTGAAGCGAAGCCCCGCGCGCTCAACCATGTCTCAAGACCAGAGACCAGTGATCGTAGATGCTTCGGCCCATGCCGGAGCAAAGCCGAGGCGGTCATCACCGCATCGGCTCCCGCGAGCAGGTATTTGATCACCTCGCTTGAGGTCTCGACGCCCGTGCCCGCGGCGAGCGAAACGCGGGGCAGACGGCCTGCAAGCAGAGACAGCCAGAGGAGACCGAGTCGGATTTCGCCGGGGTTGCTGAGCGAGACATCGTTGCTCCAACTTAGCCGAACGAGATCGATATCGGGTTGATAGAGGCGATTGAACAAAACGAGCCCGTCGGCGCCTGCATGGTCGAGGCGTTGGGCGAAATCCCCGAACGCCGAGAAGTGAGGATGCAATTTGACTGCGATAGGAAATTTTACTTGGCTGCGAACGGCTTTGAGAAGCGCAACGCAGTTCGCTTCCGCCTCCGCGCCTGTCACAGAAGCCCCGGGTGCGATGCGGTAAATATTGAGCTCCAGCGCGGTTGCTCCGGCCTGTTCGATGAGCCTCGCGTAATCGACCCAGCCTGCAACGGTCGTTCCATTCAGGCTTGCGATGACCGGCATGTCGACCGCCGCGCGAGCCCGAGCGATGAGATCGAGGTAGCCATGCGGCCCAGGGTTGTGCGCGACGGCCGCCGGAAAATAGGAACTTGCCTCCGGAGAGCTGTCGGCGCTGATGCTTGTAAGTTCATAGGCCAATCGCTCCTCCTGCTGGATCTGCTCCTCGAACAGGGATGGCAAGACCACAGCGCCAGCGCCTGAATCTTCCATTTGTCGAATGACGCCGACATCTCCCGACAGCGGCGAAGCCGATGCGATGATCGGGTTGCGCAGCGAAAGGCCCAGATAGCGTGTGCGGAGATCCATGCGCGTAT
The DNA here is from genome assembly GCA_003134075.1 of Methylocystaceae bacterium. GTDB lineage: Bacteria > Pseudomonadota > Alphaproteobacteria > Rhizobiales > Beijerinckiaceae > Methylocystis. Next base: position 5,391 of record PLAI01000068.1, read on the forward strand.
CCTAACTTTTCCGACCGCCGATTGCGCCGGCGTCGGGATGGAACCGGCTGCCGTCGCGGCTGGCGAGCGCCTCGTATTGTGCGTATTTTTCGTTTGCCGCAGTCTGGGCGAGGGCAAGCAACCCTGCGGCCTCTTGCGGGCGGATGCTGGCCAGGCTGCGATACCGCAGCTCGTTGTAAGCATACTCTTTCAGTGGGATCGTAGGGCGTGGCGAGTCTAACCGGAATGGCGCTTCGCCAGCGTTCCTCATCGCGGGATTGAATCGGAACAGGGGCCAGTAGCCGGAGGCGGTCGCCAGATCCTGCTGGCGCATCCCGTGGCGTAGATCAAAACCGTGCGCGATGCAGTGGCTGTAAGCGAGGATCAGCGATGGCCCCGGCCAGGCCTCGGCCTCACGAAACGCCAGAAGCGTTTGCTGCGGATTGGCGCCCATCGCAACCTGGGCGACATAAACGTTCCCGTAGGCAATCGCCTGCAGGGCGAGGTCCTTTCGCGCCACGCGCTTGCCTGCGGCGGCGAACTTAGCGACTGCGGCGAACGGGGTGGCTTTGGACGCCTGACCGCCGGTATTGGAATAGACCTCGGTGTCGAGCACAAGCACATTGACGTCGCGCCCGCTGGCGAGCACATGGTCGAGACCGCCATAACCGATGTCGTAGGCCCAACCGTCGCCGCCGATGAGCCAGATGCTGCGGCGAACGAGGTGATCCAGCACTGATAGCAGATCGAGCGCGTGGGGCGCGTCCCCCATGTCGGTCAAACGCCGCTTCAGTTCGGCGACGCGACTGCGCTGCGCGAGGATTTCGGACTCACGGATCTGCGGCGCCGCTAGGATCGCCTCGGCGAGCGCCGCGCCAAGTTTCGGCGCCAGCTCGCGCAGCAGGCTGGCCGCCGCCGCGCCATGCATTTCCGCTGCGAGCCGGAAGCCAAGGCCGAACTCGGCATTATCCTCAAACAGCGAGTTCGACCAAGCAGGGCCGCGTCCATCGCGGTTCGCGGTCCAGGGCGTGACAGGCAGATTGCCGCCATAGATCGAGGAACAGCCGGTCGCGTTCGCGATCTGCAGCCGATCGCCGAACAGCTGAGACAATAGGCGCAGATAGGGCGTCTCGCCGCAGCCGGCGCAAGCGCCAGAAAACTCGAATAAGGGCTCGAGAAACTGGATGCCGCGCACATTGGCGAAATCCACCAGTGCGCGATTGTTTTCCGGCAGAGATTCGAAGAAGGCGATATTATTGCGTTCAGCGGCTAGCACCGGCGCCTTGGCGGCCATGTTGATGGCTTTGGTCCCGGGCTTGCGAGGGCTGTGGGCGGGGCAAATCTCGACACAGATCCCGCACCCGGTGCAATCCTCGACGTAGAATTGCAGGGAGAAGCGGCTGTCTGGATAGCCACGCGCATTGACCGGCGCCGATTTGAAGGTCACGGGCGCGGGTTGCTTCGGATCGGCGAGCCTTGCGCCATCATAGAATCGCGCGCGGATGACCGAGTGCGGACAGGCGAGCGCGCATTGGCCGCACTGAATGCAGAGATCTGATTCCCAGACTGGAACTTCATCCGCGATGTTGCGCTTTTCCCAGGCTGCGGTGCCTAATGGGAATGTGCCATCAACGGGCATGGCGCTGACTGGCAAGGCATCGCCTCGTCCGGCCATGATCGCGGCAGTGAACTTTTGGACGAAAGCCGGCGCTGACAGCGACACGATCGGCGGCCTCTCGAACGTGCTGGTCGCCATTTTTGGTACGGGGACCTCGCCCAGATGGGCAAGAGTATGGTCGACGGCTTTGAAGTTTTTGGCAACGATATCGCCGCCTTTGCGGCCGTAGGTTTTCTCGATCATATCCTTGATGCGCTGCACTGCTTCTTCGCGTGGCAGCACACCCGAGATTGCGAAGAAGCAGGTCTGCAACACCGTGTTGATCCGGCCGCCAAGCCCCGTGTCGCGCGCAACCTGCGACGCGTCAATGACAAACAGTCGCAGGCGTTTGTCGATGATCTCCTGCTGGACCGAGCGCGGCAGGCGATCCCATGCCTCATCCGCTTGATAAGGGCAGTTGAGGAGGAAGGTGGCTCCGGGCGCTGCAAGTCGCAGGACGTCGACCTTGTCAAGGAAGGCAAACTGGTGACAGGCTACGAAGCTCGCGGCGGCAATGAGATAGGGCGCACGGATCGGGTGAGGCCCGAAGCGAAGGTGCGACACCGTCTGAGCCCCGGACTTGTGCGAATCATAGACGAAATATCCTTGGGCATAACGGTCCGGATCCTCCGCCAGGATCTTTACGCTGCTCTTGTTGGCGCCGACCGTTCCATCCGATCCGAGACCATAGAAAACAGCGCGCACCACCTCGTCGGGCTCGATCACAAAGTCCGGATTGACGTCGAGGCTTGTGCCGGACACATCGTCCGTGATGCCAACGGTGAAGCTGTTGCGCGGCGCGGGCTCTCCTAATTCGTCAAAGACTGCCTTCACCATCGCGGGCGTAAATTCTTTCGAGGACAGTCCATAGCGGCCGCCGATCACGCGCGGCATGACCGCCCGCTGGCCAGCGGCGACCGCTTGGGCCAGAGTGGCGATTACATCGAGATAGAGCGGTTCCCCTGTTGCGCCTGGCTCCTTTGTGCGCTCCAGAACGGCGACCGCCCGCGTTGTGTCGGGCAGGGCCGCCAGGAAGTGATCGGTGGAGAACGGCCGATAGAGACGCACCTGCAGAACACCCAGTTTTCGCTGTCTCCGCTGGGACCGACGCAGGACCGCGGCGGCGGCGCGCGCCGTCTCCGCCGCCGAGCCGATCAGCACGATCACGTGTTCAGCGTCGTCTGGGCCTTCATAATCGAACAGGCGGTAACTGCGCCCGGTGATGTTGGCGAAGGTCGCCATCGCCTTTTCGACGATTCCGGGCGTACGGGCGTAAAACGGGTTGGCGGTCTCGCGCGCCTGGAAAAACGTGTCCGGATTTTGCGCCGCGCCTCTCATGACGGGCCGCTCCGGCGTCAGCGCCCGGCTTCGGTGCGCCCGAACGAGGTCGTCGCGGATCATCAGGCGGATTTCGTCATCCGACAACAGCGTGAGCTTATTGAGTTCGTGCGAGGTGCGAAAACCATCGAAAAAATGCAGGAAGGGAACGCGGCTCTCGAGTGTCGCCGCCTGAGCGATCAGCGCCAGATCGTGCGCCTCCTGCACCGAGCTGGAAGCGATGAGGGCGAAGCCTGTGGAGCGGATCCCCATTACGTCCGAATGGTCGCCGAAAATCGATAGCGCCTGTGTGGCGATCGAGCGCGCCGCCACGTTGAAGACCGTTGCCGTCAGCTCTCCCGCGATCTTGTACATGTTCGGGATCATGAGCAGCAGGCCCTGCGAAGAAGTGAAGGTCGTGGTGAGCGCCCCCGATTGCAAAGCGCCATGCACAGCGCCGGCGGCCCCACCCTCGCTCTGCATCTCCTGCACGACGGGGATGTTTCCCCAAATGTTACAGAGCCCCGTCGAGGCCCATTCATCCGCGAGCTCCGCCATCGTTGAGGATGGCGTGATCGGGTAGATCGCGCAGACCTCATTCACGCGATAGGCGACGTGGGCGACGGCGGTGTTGCCATCCATGGTCGCGGTCTTCTGAGTCACGGTGTTGTTCATACCGCTTGCTCCGACGCAGCGCGGCCGGGTTCGGGGATCATCTCGATCGCATGGCAGGGACACTGCTCATAGCAGACGGCGCAGCCGGTGCAGCGATCGAAGTCATAACGGTAGCGCAGGCCCGGTCCCAACTTGATGATCGCCTGCTCCGGGCAGGCGGCATAACACTGGTCACACTCGAAGCAGTTGCCGCACGAGAGACAGCGTCGCGCCTCATAGTGGGCTTCAACCTCGCTCAATCCGGCCGCAGTCTCTTCGAAACCATGGCCCACTCGCTGCTCCGCGAGCGACTCACGCTGCACCGAGCGTGGCGCGTCGGCGTATATGGGGAGATTGAGCAGATCGAACTCAACCACAGGATGCTTGACTGCTGTTTGCAGCGTCTGTCCGCGCAGCCATGCGTCGATGTGGCGCGCGGCTTTTTTGCCGTGGCCGACAGCTGCGGTAACGGTTCGATCGCCGAGCGTCACATCGCCTCCGGCGAAGACCCCCGGGCGCCCCGTCATCATGGCCCCATCCACGATCACCGAACCGTGCGCTGCGAAAGCGACGCCCGCAAGGTTCCGCAGAAAGCCGCTATCGGCCTGCTGACCGAGCGCCAACACGACGGAGTTGGCGGGCAGCGTCTCGAACTGGCCGGTTGGCTTCGGATTTCCGTTAGCGTCCATTTCCATATGCTCGACGGTCAGATTGCTCTCGCCGATTTCTTTGATGCTGCTCAACCACTTGATCTTGATGCCCTCGGACAGCGCCTCATTTGCCTCGAACGCGCGCGCCTCCATATGCGGGCGGTCCATGAAGAAAATGATCAAGGCTTCTTCCGCCCCGAGGCGTCTTGCCGTCCGCGCCGCATCCATAGCCGTGTTTCCGGCGCCGTAAACGACGACGCGGCGGCCGAGTTTGGGGGCGTCCCCGATTTCCGCATCGTGCAACAGCCGGACGGCGGTGTAAACATGCGCCGCATCGCGGACCGGGATGTCGATGCGCTTTCCAATTGGAGCGCCGATAGCGATGAACACAGCGTCGAATTTATCTTCCGACAGCTCGGCGAGGACGTCTTCGACTTTGTGATTGAGGCTGATCTTCACACCCATGGATTCGATGCGGCGGATTTCCGTCATGAGATCGTCGCGCGGGAGCCGATAGGCGGGGATGCCGAAATGTAACATGCCGCCAGGCAACGGCCCCGCTTCGCGAATTTCAACACGATGACCTCGGTGGGCCAGATGGTAGGCCGCCGACAGCCCGCTTGGTCCGGCCCCGATCACCAGAATGCGCTTCCCGGTTTGCGCCGCCGTGATGGGCAAGGTCCAGCCCTTCTCCCCCGCGAGGTCGCCGAGGAACCGCTCCACGGCATGAATGCTGACCGCGCTATCGAGCTCCGCCCGGTTGCATCTGGTCTCGCAGGGATGATAGCAGACGCGCCCATGCACGGCCGGAAAAGGGTTGTCGCGCAGGATCGTCTCCCAGGCCTCGCGGTGTTTGCCAGCCTGCGCCAGGTCGAGCCAGGCTTGCACGTTTTCGCCGGCCGGGCAGGCGTTATTGCAAGGCGGGAGGAGGTCGACATAAAGGGGGCGGTGCGTGCGGACGGGTCCAGCACCCTTTTCGCGTAGCAGGTCGATGACCGGGGTGAAATCCGAATGGAGCGTTGTCATGTGCGATCTCGATCCTCGGCTAAAACGCGCGGATGGCCAGCGAGCCAAGCCTATGCCGAGCGCCGGCCGCTGTCTCTCGCGGAAAGACGTTCAGAATGAGAGACAGAACGATGGCGCCGACCCAGGTGAAGTCGGCCTCGTGGAAGGTCAGGAGATTTAGTGTTTTGCCGCCGAAAAACCGCATCAGGGCGACGCCGAAGACCGGGGCGAGCAAGGCACTGAAGCTGAACACCAGGAAGTTGATCGCACCAGGCGCGCTGCCTTTGACCTTATGCGGATTGGCTTCCTTAATCATGGCATGAGGGATCATCGCGGCGCCGGACCCTATGCCGATGAGACAAAGGCGCCACACCATAAGGAACTTGGTCCGCAGGTCTCCGCGCCTGCCCGTGATCTCAATGCTCCAGATAATCGCCGTCATGACCGCACCTGCCGCCAATCGCGTGGACTGTTAGGAGGCAATCCGCAGCTGCGGCATCCACTGCTATCGAGCGATGTCATCATCCAAGCTCCTTGCTGTTATTTCTTCCGAACATGCAAAGAACGCTTTAGATCTTGATCGCATTTGAACGCGGCGCTGCGGACCATTGCGCCTGCTCCATCATGCGCGTTCGTCGGTGCAGAGCGGTAGACTCGGAAAATACTCAAATTGACGACTGAAAAGTTTCTTTGTCGACGAAAATCGTCGAGCGTGGCAAGCGCCTGCTTGCTCCCCATCAAGCCCCACTTAAACACCTACTTTTGGCAAGCCTCTGATCTTCATCCGTTTACGGCGAAATTCGAAGCGCCGTGGCACTACGTCGGGGGGCGGCCTCGACGTTTTGGGGTGGATTTTCTGGGGGCCGTGGGCTTCGGCGGGGCGGTTTGTCGGGCTCGCGGCGGCAGCGCGACATGGGCCTGGCGGAACAACGCAGTGGTTGTAGGCGCCGCGTCGGTGCGCACCAGCCAATCGGCGCCGCGATACTGGAGGCGCATCTGTTGCAAACGATCGAGATCGCGCAACAGTACCTTCCATTCCGGCGCGACGCCCGCCTCAATGGAAAGATCGTCGAGATATTTTTGCATGACGAGGGCCAGGAACGAACAGAACACATGACCACGGATGGCCGAATCGGACGAATGGAAAATCGGGCGCGTGCGCATGATCGCCTTGGTCCGCAGGAACAGATTTTCGACCTGAAGCAAATCGCGATAGCGAACCACGGCCTGCAATGGCGTCACATTGGCGTTTGTGCGCAGCACGAAGATGCCGTCGAACCGCGCCTCTTCCGCCAGTTTGCCGGCGTCGATTTCAAACACCCGGTCGCCTTCATCTTTGTCCTTGCCTTTGGTCTTGTCCGTGGTCCCGGCGCGCTTGCGTAGATAACGTCGGTAGGCGGAGTTGCCGATCAGCGCCTTGTCGCCCTTCTTCAATTGGGCGTCGAGCGCGGCGACGATCGCCTCGCGGTCCTTGCGGTCTTTTTCGGCCTCCGCCTCGTTGCGGCAGACGATGTAGCGCTTGCCCTCGATTGTGAGCTGTTTGACGAAGAGCTGCGTCTCGCCCGTCTT
>PLAI01000271.1 GCA_003134075.1 Methylocystaceae bacterium
ACGCGAGGAAGGGGGCGCTGGCCGACCTCTCGTCGCGCTTTGACTTCTCGCGCGAGGACCGGGTCGACGAGCAGGCCTTCAACCGGGTGATATGGTCCGCCGTCCGGGGCGACGGAGCACCCATGCCGGCGCCGGTACACGCCGCTTTCGTCCGCCAGCTGCCGGGTTCCGACGACGATTGAGCGCGACTCAGTCGTGCTCGGCCGGCTGGTAGGGGATTGGGCTGATCCCCTGCTGCCGGCAGACGGCGATGTCGACGACGGCGTACTGCGGGGACCCAAGGTAGGGGAGCGTGATCTGGAGCTCCCTCGCGCCCTCCGCCGTAGCGGATGCGAACGACGCCATTCCCAAGTAGGTCGTCTCAAAGGCCACGATGCGACCCCCTTCAGCGGCATCGTAGAACCCGGTGAAGCAGTGCCCGGGCCTGAACAGAAGCACCGGGCGCAGGCCGATCCTCCGGAGGATGGACGCGAACAGGACCGAGGCGTCCACGCAGTTGGCCCCCTGGTCGTGCACCGACTGGTCGAGGAATCGGACATACTGGGTCGAGACGAGCGAGGACGTGCCGCTGTCGGTCGCCACGTTGACGTAGCTCAAGCCACGCGCGGCGAGGGCGTCCCATATGGCCTGGACCTGCTGCGCCGTGGATTGGGGGCCGTACTGGTAGCCACTGAACGAATGGACGGACCCGCCGGCTACCGCCTCCTGGAGGAGCGTGCTGATCCAGGGATGGTCCTCGTTGACGAACGCCGCGAAGCAGTAGGTCGTGTCCAGCCACTGGCCGGTCGAGGGGGTGAAGATGCGCGTGACCGCCTCGTTGACCGAATGGACGGTGCAGACGAGCGCGGCCTGGGCCTGCTGCTTGCCGTCGACCAGGAGGGTGGCCACGAACGACTGCGGGCCCACCTGCATCGTCCGCCGCAGGGCGTCGTAGTTCCAGGGCAGCTCGGGATTGAGTGTCGCCGCGCCCGACGGCGCGTTGAACGAGACCTGCAANNCCCCTGCAATGGCTGCAGGAAGAGCGCCGAGTCTATCCGCAGCTGGATCGACCCCGACCGGGGCAGGTCGCGCAGGGACACCGTCAGGCAGCGCGCGTACTCGGGGTAGGACACCCCGAACGAGAGCAGGAGGGACGGGTAGATGTTGTTCTGGAACGCCCCGGACATCTCGCAGACCGGGGCGGCGGCGGCGCGGGGCGCCTGGGGGCTCTCGGGCTTGGGCGCCGGAGCGGCCTGCACGGCCGGGGCCTGGTCGGGGCTGGGCGCGGGCCTGCACCTTTCGATGTACATGCCGAGCCGGACGCCGAGCGAGACGAGGAGCAGCGGCACGACCACGAAGCGGGTCAAGGCGCTCAGGGGCCTTCGGGGGGATTTGCGTGTTTGGGGCGCGGGCGCGTGGAGTCCGAGGGAATGACAGGACACCGAGGAGTAAAGTTTCTTTCTTGCGTGTGCAACCCGGCGACATCAAAGCGCGTCTTGCAAATCGCATGCCTGCAAGACCCATCCTCGCCGTAATCGCCCTCGCGGGCCTCGTCCTCCTCGCCGGCTGCTCGCAGGTCTCGACGCGCTCGATCCCCAAGGCGGACATCGGCAGCCAGAAGCACATCTTCGTGGAGCGCCGGCTGGCGGACAACTACGGGGTTGCGGAGGAGATTGCCCGGCAGCTCCGGGCGATGGGGTACGATGTTTCCAGCGGCGCGCTGACCATGATGCCCGTGGGGACGGAGCTTGTCGTCTCCTACGACGACATGTGGACGTGGGACTTCACGACTTACATGATCGAGATCGACATCCAGGTGAGGTCCGCCCGCACGGACAAGATCGTGGCGGTCGGGCACTACTTTGGGCCGCACGTGCTGTTCGGCCACGCGCCCCCGGAGATGATCCACGAGCTGCTCGTGAAGCTCTTCAAGCGCGGGTGAGCCCGGGGCCGCTCGGGCGGCTGGAATAAACGGGGAACTGGGTTACTCTAATGGGCAGTGAAAACCCTGGTTCCAACCTTCCTCCTTATGGCCGCTGCCTCGACGCTGCTGGCCGACACCGAAATGAAATCCTCGAACTCCCCCGACACCGCGGCCAAGGGTGCCGTGTGCGCCACCGACAGCCCGAAATCCGCCTGCGGGCTTCCGTCGAACGTCGTTATCGATATGTCGAAGGCGACCGTCACGCACACCGACGCGGAATGGCAGGCCCTCCTGACGCCCGAGCAGTATCGGGTCGCGCGTCTGCAGGGGACGGAGCCGTCCTTCCATAACGCGTACTGGGACTTCCACGGGGACGGCGTCTACTTCTCGGCCTGCAGCGACACGCCGCTGTTCGACAGCCGGGACAAGTTTGACAGCGGCACGGGCTGGCCGAGCTTCGCGAAGCCGATCGAGCCGCGCTTCGTCCAGGTTCAGTCGGACACCTCCCTTGGAATGGTCCGCGACGAGGTGCACTGTGCAACGGACGGCGCGCACCTCGGACATGTGTTCGACGACGGCCCGCCGCCGACTGGTCTGCGCTACTGCATCAACGGTGTCGCGCTGAATTTTTCGCCACGATAGCCGGACCGCGTCGATTTTTATGCGCGGGCGCGCCTCTCGGTCGCCGGCGATCCTCTTGACCTTTCGCGCGGAACCCTCAAAACCATGCGCGCACGAGGCCGAAAGCAAAGAAGGCAAGCGACATGGCGACGCCCATCGACGGTCCAAGAGTACAGGCGAAATCCGGCGCCGCGAAGCAACTGGTGATTTTTCTGCACGGTTATGGCGCCGATGGCGGCGATTTGATCGAGATTGGGCGGCAATGGCGCAATTTTCTGCCCGACGCGGAATTCGTGGCGCCGAACGCCCCAGAACGTTGCGCGATGTCGCCCGCCGGGCGGCAATGGTTTCCTCTCACAATGCGCGATCCAAACGAGCGTTGGCGCGGAGTGACGGGCGCGCGTCCGACGCTCGACGCCTTCATCGACGCGGAACTGGCGCGGCGTGGGCTCGACGAGCGGGCGCTGGCGCTGGTGGGCTTTAGCCAAGGGACGATGATGGCCCTGCACGCGGGGCTGCGCCGCAAGATCGCGCCGCGCGCGATCCTCGGCTATTCCGGCGTGCTCGTGATGGGACCGTCGCAGCCGGGCGAAGAACGCGTCGAACATGCCGCTCCGCCGGCGATCCTGCTGGTGCATGGCGAGGAAGACTCGCTGATCCCGGCCGAGGCGCTGTTCCTGTCGATCAATCTTCTCGGCGAGATGAGCATTCCCGCGCAGTGGCACCTCTCGGCGGGGCTCGAACACGGCATCGACAACGCCGGACTCGTTCATGGCGGTCTGTTTCTCGCGCAAAGCTTTGGCGTGCCCGTGGATTTTGGACGAAGCGCGCGTTAAATGGCGTAACTGGCCGCCGCGGGGCCGAGGCTTTGCGGCGGAGTGGTCATCCTCTCCAGGAGCCATCGAGCGTCCGCGTCGTGGACGGCGAAAGTGGAAGCCGGTTTTGCCTCGGAAAGCACGACAAAACAACAAAAGCAGACCCTGTCCGGTTCAATCCAAACCGCAAAGACTTTAGCGCGGCGCTCCCGAGAACAGCTTCATGAAGCGCTCGCGCGACTTAGGAAACTTGCCGCTGTCGAGCTCGGAGGGAGGCGCGTCGAAATACACGTGAAATGCGATTGCGCCCGCGTGACGACGCAGCCACTCGCTCATTTTATCGACGAAATATGGATTATCCGGCGCGTCCTTCAGCCCAACGCCCCACTCGCCGATGTGCATCGGCTTGCCGTGAAGGGTCGCGAAATTCTCCAGCCAGCGCAGGCCGAAGGGCCCTTCCAGACCGCTCTTCCAGGCCTCGGTCGGGGCGAGGGCGCTTGGCGCGTCGTAAATATCGAGACCGATCGTATCGACGACGTCGTCGCCGGGATAGGCGAGTTCCGGCGAACTGTTCGGGCGTCCTGCGCCGGGACACCAGGCGAAGGTGAAGCGGGGCGACGCCTTGCGAAATATGCCGACAACGCGTCGATAGGCCGCGATGTAATCCGCCTCGACGCCGCCCGCCGACCAAGGAAACCAGTCGCCGTTCATTTCCCATCCGATTCGCGCGATGGCGTCGGGCTGCGACGCGGCGATGGACTTCGCGGCGACCTCGAAATCGGCGTCACGGGCGCCGGCCGCCACCTCCTTGAGCGCGGTTCCCTTCATCGTCAGGGCGATGGACCAGATGAGCTTTCGCGCCGGATTTTTTTGCCGCCAATAGGCCGGGATCCAATTGTATTTCGCCATTTCAGCCCAGCTGTCGACGCCGAAATAATCGAGCGCGACGAGAGAGGACGGCGGCAGGTTCAAACTTTCCTCGCGCGCTCGCAAGAAAGCCTCCCGGCCGCCGCGGTCCGTTCCGTCGGGCTCCTGAGCCCAGCGCACGAACATGCCCATTCGAGCGGGAGGTGGCCGCGCGGCGGCGGACGCCCCGGCGGCAAAAGGGAGCGAGAGCGCGAATGTCAGCAAAAGCGCGCGCCTCTTCATTTCGGCGCGACGATAGATCCTCGACACATGATACTCCCGGCGTGTCGGACGACGGCAAAGTCGGCTTCACGCCCGTCGTTCAACGAACCGCGATTAACGATTTCGTGAATCCGGCGAATCGTTCACGCTTGACCACGGCGTCGGGGAACAACTCTTTCATCGCTCGCGCGTCGACGAGCCGCGCGTCGTCGAGCATTTGACGCGCTTCGCCGGCCGACCGCGCGCGCGGATGGAAACCGCAAGCCCATCGCATCAGGATGGACACCCGCCAAGGTTCCGGCAGCCAGTGGATGAAAGGCACACGGAAATGTGGTTCGAGCGGAAACCAAAAATTCGGCGTCTGCACGAAATAGCGCGGCGCGAGCCGGCGTATCTCCCGCGCCATCCTCAATTGCTCTCGCCAGCCTCCGACATGCTCGATCACGGAATTTGAATGCACGACATCGAAGCTCAGGTTCTGGAATTGATCCAGAGCGCGGCCATCGCCGGCAATGCTGCGAAAACGCTCGTCTTGCGTCAGCTCGCTTTCGACATTCACCAATGTGAAATGGACTGGCCGGTCACGCCAGAACGGCTCCAGCCCTTGCCAATAGGCGAGCGTGCCGCCGACATCGAGAATGTCGCATTTTCCTTTGGTTCGAATGATCTCGTCAACAATTGAGAGGAAGCGCCTCACGCGCGCCTTGCGGAAGTGATTACGGTTTATAGTGTTAATATTCGCCGTTAGCGGTATAAGGTTGTTTATCGCGTCGACATATGTATTTAGAAACGAATGATCGAATTTCCCGTCGGCCCCTAGCGGTATCAATTGGCGAAGTCGGGTCAGATGCTGAGTCTGTGGTTGCATGCTTTTACGTCCCTATCCGCAAGACGAATTTGTTGCTGACAAGCATACCCGATTTTGGAATAACGCAATCCAAAGTTTCAAACTTAATTAATAAGCGGCGCGTCAAGGTAATGAAAAGACGGACTCTTGGCGAGGTTGGCGCGCCGCGACGCACGACGCCAGTCGCTGGCACGATTTTTTGAAGATCGCCGAAGAATCCGGGTCTTGTCCCAAATCGACACGGATGTGCGCGAGAAGGTCGAAACAATGATTTTAATTGATCCTGAAGGCGCCGCTTCTCGCGCTCCACGACCGCAAGCCCCCGGCGTCGTCGACGATGGACGCGCCGATTCCACCATTTATCTCGATTCGCTCGCCGATTGGGACGCCCATCGGTCCCTGGGCGTTCGCATTTCCGCGCGCCTGTCGCGTCATATTCCGACGCGGTCCATTGCGTTGAAAAACGAAAAACCGATCGTGACATTCACCTTCGACGACGTGCCGGAAACGGCGCTCACCGAGGGAGCGCGGCTTCTCGAACAAGCGAAGGCGCGCGGAACGTTTTACATTTCCACCGCGCTGCTGGGCCGCCGCACGGCGCACTGGACCGTGATCGACGCCGAGGGCGTTCGCGAACTCCATCACGGAGGGCACGAAATCGGTTTGCACGGACACGCGCATCTTCCCGTCGGGCTACACGGAGACTCCGAATTCGCCGCGGATATCGAGCGCAATCGCGAGACGCTGTGGTCCATCGATCCAAGCATGCTCGCCGAAAATTTCGCCTATCCCTATGGGCTGGCGAACTTCGCCAGAAAGCTGCGGCTCTCGAAGCTTGTCAGATCGAGCCGGGGCGTCGAAAGCGGCGTCAACAGCGGGACGATCGACGCCCAATTCATTCGGAGCGTCGCTCTTGGCGAATCGTCGATAGGCTACGCCGAGATTGATCGTTATCTCGATCGGACGATCGACAATAATGGATGGCTCGTTTTTTTCACGCATGACGTCGGGGACGCGCCGAGCCCGTACGGCGTTTCGAAACGCATGCTTCATTACGCCATTGAAGCCGCGATACGAAAGGGAATCGATATTCTCACATTGAACGCCGCGCTCGATCGAGCGAAGGCGCGCTAACGGCAATTATGTCCGCATAAACCGATCCTTCTTATGATGACGTCGAACGAGAAGCAGCGGAGCTTGTCATGGTTGTCGAAATGGCCGCGCGCCCGGTCGTGGACGCGGATCTCGGCGATATAGCGAAATTCCTGACTCTATCTTTTGGCGGAAGCGAATCGCATTATCGTCAATTGTTTTCGTACTGGTGGGAGAACAATGCTTCCTGGCATCGCGGCTTGCCGAAGGGTTGGGTGATAAAATCGCAAGACGCTGACATCATCGCCTTCACCGCGAACATACCATTCGCCTATGTCATAAACGGTCAAGCCGGCAAATGTTTTGTGACCGGATACACATGCGTCGATGAAAATTGGCGCGGACATAAGCTGTCCAAAAAGATTGGGAGTGCTTTCCTCGCTCAAGACGACGCCGATCTGCTTATCGGGACCGACTCCACGCCGCCGGCCTATCAACTTTGGCTGGGTCTTGGAATGCGGCCGCTTCAGCGAAACTGGCGCGAAAAGAGCTGCCGGGTTCTGGGTGGGGCCGATCATTTGCTTGATGCGCGGCGGCCCTTTTCGCGCGTGCTGGGGCCAACGTTGGGAGGTCTGGGCCGCGCCGTGATCGCGCTCGCGAAAATGTCGAGCCCCGCGCGTTCGCGGGGGCTCACGGCGCGACGAATCCTGAGTTTCAACGTTCCGGGCTCCGAACGTATTGAAACGTTCAGCGCGGCGCAGTCTGCGACCACCTATGCCGTCCGCGATCGCGAGACCCTCGACTGGATGTATTTCGGGTGCGACTATGTGCGCGAGAACAGAGCCGTGTTCGCCGCGTTTGACGGTGGTTCGATCGTCGGCTATCTCGCCGTGAAACGGATCGTGAATTCGTTTTATCTACTGGAATGTCGGTGCGAAAACGCGGACCCCGAAATCGCGCGCGTCTTGATTTGGGCCGCGCGCGACCATGCCGAGTCGCTGGGAATATCCTTCATCAACGTGTGGAGATACGCGCCGATGATCGCGGACGCGATTCCAACGATGTGCTCCACGACCTACAGAAGCATTCACATGATGACATATTGCTATCGCTCCAACCGCGGCCCCATTGACGAGGACAAATGGGAATCGACGCCCGGAGATGGCGATCTGTCCGTGAATTATACCAAAGGTCATGATGT
>PLAI01000329.1:0-124 GCA_003134075.1 Methylocystaceae bacterium
CGAGGGTGGAACGCCTTCGCGTGGCCGGCGAAGTCCCTTACGCGCCGAACTGCAGTCGCGCGAGCTGAGCGTAAAGGCCGCCCTGCTCGATCAGGCTCGCGTGGGTTCCCTCCTCGACGACGCG
>PLAI01000329.1:216-22853 GCA_003134075.1 Methylocystaceae bacterium
CGCCGCGCGGCGGCTTCGATCTCGCGGCGCGGCGTGTTCTCGCGTCCGTAGGCGATGTTTTCCGAGACGCTCGCGCCGAAAATCACCGGGTCCTGCGGAGCCAGGGCGATGGCGCGGCGCAGCAGGGCGGGATCGAGATCGCGCACGTCCACGCCGTCGATCGACACGGCGCCGCCGTCGACGTCGTAAAAGCGCAGCAACAACTGAAACATCGTCGATTTGCCGGCGCCGGAGGGCCCGACCAGCGCGACCCGCTCGCCGGGCTCCACGACGAGATCGACGCCCGCGAGCGCCGCGGCGCCCTCCGCGCCCGCATAGCCGAAAGACACCTTGTCGAAAACGATGCGCCCCGCCACTGGCTCCTTCAGCGTCTTGGGTTTCGCCGGCGCCGCGATTTTGGGCTTGATGGCGAGTATTTCGCCGATCCTGCCCGCCGCGCCGGCCGCCGCCGCGGCTTCGCTCCACACCTGCGACAGTTCGCCGAGCGAACTCGCGCCCAGCACGGCGTAAAGCACGAACTGCGACAGCAGACCGGAGGTCATGCGGCCCGCCAGCACATCCTGGGCGCCGAGCCAAAGCACCGCGACGACGCTGGAGAAGACCAGAAAAATCGCGCCGGCGGTGACAAAGGCGCGCAGTCGCGTCGCCTCGCGCGCGGCGTCGTAAACGCCGTCGGCCGCCGCTTTGAACCGCGCGACCACCGAGGACTGCGCGCCGCAAGCCTGCATCGTGCGGACGGCGGAAAGATTTTCGCCGGCGAAGGCGGAGGCGCGCGCCAGCGCATCCTGCGCGAGGCGCGAGCGCCCGCGCACCGCGCGTCCGGACATGATCAACGGCGCGACGATCAGCGGAATCGCCGCCAGCGCGACGCCGGAAAGTTTCGGACTCGACACGATCATCATGACGATGGCGCCGATGAACATGAACAGATTGCGCAGGGCGACCGAGGCCGAGCTTCCAAACGCGGCCTTTAGCTGGGTCGTATCGGAGGTGAGGCGCGACAAAAGTTCGCCGGTCTTGGCGCTATCGTAAAAACGCGCGTCGAGCGCCGTGAGATGGCGAAAAAAATCGCCGCGCAGATCGGCGACGACGCGCTCGCCGAGGGTCGTCACGAGATAGTAGCGCGAGCCAGAGGCGAGGGCGAGCGCCGCGACAACGGCGATCAACTCGCCGAAGCCCGCGTTGACGCCACCGGCGCTGTCTTGCGAAAAACCGTGGTCGATCATCCCGCGCACGGCGACGGGGAGCGTCAATGTGGCGCCCGCGGCCGCTAATAGCGCGAGGAAGGCCAGCGCGATGGTCTTGTATTGGCGCAGGGCGTAGGGCAGCAGCGGACGCAGCGGCGCCATCGTGGCGCCAAAGCCCCGGCGTGATTCGTTGGGCGCTTGGTCGGTCATGGCCTCGCTATAGCGCCCAAACGCCCGCCGCGCGACACGGAAGGCGAGATTCGGCTCGAAAAAACGCGACGAGACTGGAGTCCGCGCGGCTCGAACGCGAAAAAAATTTTCGCGGCGCGGTCGCATGGAGCCGGCCGCGGCGGCTTCCGGCCACGGAACTTATTGGATTTTGGAAAGAAACGGCCCCGCGCACGGGGCGCGACAAATGGTCGCACAAACATCTGGACAGAAGCCCCATTTGTGCTAACTTCTCGCCTGTCCACTGAAGACACGGCCCAAGGGGCAAGGAGCGGAAAGCGCCACACCCACCAAACGGTAACGCGCGAAGCTCTCGCTAATTAAAATAAAAGAGGAGAGAAACCATGGCTAAGGAACTCGAAGTCACCACGAACACCTACATTTTCGCGGGCGTCGGCGCGCTGGTTCTCGGCGGCATCGCCTCTTGGGCGCTCGGCGGCATCGCCAACATCGCCTCGGCCGGCGTCGTCGGCGCTCTGGCGGGCGGCTGCCTCGGCCTGTTCTTCTAATCAGTCGTTATATGGTCCGACCAAGCTAAGCAAGCGACCTCGGATCGATTTTTCGCCAGCGGTTGTTACAGCAACTGCTGGCGTTTTTATTTGCGCATGACCGGCCGATCACGCGGAAAGACCTTTCCGAGCCCACCATTGACCACGACTCGTTCCCGCGGAATGGCGACAGGGGGGGAGCAAACAGGCGGAACATGGCCATTCCGTCAAAGTTTGCGCGCCATTTCCCGCAGGACGAATTTCTTTATCTTGCCCGTGGATGTTTTCGGTAATTCGCCAAACACCACATGGCGGGGACATTTGAAATGCGCCAAATTGTCGCGGCTCCAGGCGATCAACTCCTCGGCCGTGGCGCTCGCGCCCTCTCTTAGCTCCACGAAAGCGCAGGGCGTCTCGCCCCATTTGTCGTCGGGCCGCGCGACGACCGCGGCCGCGCGCACCTTCGGATGCTTGAACAGCGCATCCTCGACCTCGATCGACGAAATATTTTCGCCGCCGGAGATGATGATGTCCTTGGAGCGGTCCTTGAGCTGAATATAGCCGTCCTTATGCATCACGCCGAGGTCGCCGGAATGAAACCAGCCGCCGTGGAAGGCGGCGTCAGAGGCGTGCTTGTTCTTCAGATAGCCCTTCATGACGATATTGCCGCGAAACATCACCTCGCCCATGGTTTCGCCGTCGCGCGGAACCGGCTCCATGGTCGCGGGATCGATGACGTCGAGATCGTCGAGCACGCAGTAGCGCACGCCTTGGCGCGCCTTCTTTTCGGCCTGGGCCGGACCGTCGAGCGCGTCCCACTCCTCGCGCCATTCGTTGACGGCGGCGGGGCCGTAGGTTTCGGTCAGGCCATAAAGATGCGTCACCTCGAAGCCGGCCTCCTTCATCGCGGCCAGCACGGCCTGCGGCGGCGGGGCGGCGGCGGTGAAGAAGCGCGCCGCGGCTTTCAGCGGACGCTTTTCGGCCGGCGACGCGCCAAGCAACGTCGACATCACGATCGGCGCGCCACACAAATGGGTGACGCCATGCTCGGCCATGAGTTCGTAAATGTGGCCGGCGCGCACCTGGCGCAGACAGACATGCGTGCCCGCCACGACCGACAGCGCCCATGGAAAGCACCAGCCGTTGCAGTGGAACATCGGCAGCGTCCATAGATAAACGGGATGACGCCCCATATCGCCGGTGAGAACATTGCCGAGCGCCAAAAGATAGGCGCCGCGATGGTGATAGACGACGCCCTTGGGATCGCCCGTCGTGCCCGATGTGTAATTGAGCGAGATGGCGTCCCATTCGTCGGGCGGCGGCGCATAGGCGTAATTCGGATCGCCGGAAGCGAGGAAGGCCTCGTAATCGATCTCGCCCAATATCTCCCCGGGGCCGTCGTAGACGGGATCGTCGTAACCGATCAACAGCGGCTTCACGCTGGCCAGGGCCAGCGCCGCCTTCATGACGGCGGAATATTCGCGGTCGACGATCAAGACCTTGGCGTCGGCGTGATCGAGCGTGAAGGCCAGAACGGCGGCGTCGAGGCGGGTGTTCAGTGTGTTGAGCACCGCGCCGGTCATTGGCGCGCCGTAATGGCACTCCAGCATCGCCGGCGTATTGGCGAGCATCACCGACACCGTGTCGCCGCGCTTGATCCCCCGGGCCGCCAGCGCGCTGGCGAGGCGCCGGCTGCGCGCGTAAAACTGCGCGTAATCGCGACGCAAATCGCCATGCACGATGGCGATTTGCGTCGGAAAGACCGCCGCCGCGCGCGCCAGAAAACTAATCGGCGTCAGCGGCTGGAAATTGGCGGGGTTGCGATCAAGGTCGCTGTCATAGGGCGATTGGGTCAAGAACGCCTCTCCTCCGGATGGAGCGCCTCAAAGCAAGGTTTTGGCCAAACAGCGCCGAGCGGCTTCAAGCGTCGAAATCGAGATCCTTCAGACGCCCGAAAACGCTGTCCGCGTCAAAATAATCCGGTTCCGTCGGCGCCGCCGGCGCGCGCTTGCCGAACACGTTCTCCTCGGTCGCGGGTGGCGTGTAATGCGGCTGGGTGGTCGATTCCGCGGGCGCCAGCGTCTGACCGTGATCCACGACCAGCGCGGGACGGTCCTTGGCGGCCCGGGTCACCTCGAAATCGAGATCTATCTGCGAGCAGAGACCCAAAGTCACCGGGTCCATCGGCGTTAGCCCCGCCGAATTCCAGTGGGTGCGTTCGCGAATCGCCTTCAGCGTCGTCTTGGTGGTGCCGACAAGACGCATGATTTGCGCGTCCTTCAGCTCCGGGTGATTGCGCACAAGCCACAGAATCGCGTTGGGCCGGTCCTGGCGGCGCGAAAGCGGCGTATAGCGCGGCCCGCGCTGGCGCTTGACCTCGGGAACCTGCACCTTCGATACGAAGAGTTGCAGCCGATGATCGGGGTTGGCCTCGCCCTTGGCGAGTTCCTCGCGCGAGAGCTGGCCGAAGGTGATGGGATCGTGGCCACGAATGCCGGCCGCGACCTCGCCATCGGCGATGCCCTTGACCTCCAGCGGGTGCAATTTGCAGAAATCGGCGATCTGGTCGAAAGCGAGCGACGTGTTCTCCACGAGCCAGACGGCGGTCGCCTTGGGCATCAGCGGTGCGTTGCTCATGAGCATCTCCTTAAACTGTCGGCGCGGGCATGGACGAACGAATATGGGCGCGGAGCCGCGCGCCGTCCGGCGCCAGCGTACCCAAAAACTCCATCCATGCTGGGGATAAACCCATATAGCTCGCCGCCGCCCAAAGCGCAATGATTTCCGCTTCGGAGCAGGTTCGAATTTTAGACTGGCCTTAACCATGACCGATGAGCTGGGGCTTGATAAGGATGGGCCGGAGGCGGCGGCCGGCCGTTTTTTCGCGCGCCGGTCAGCGCGATCGAACGGGCGCCGCGGCCCGCGTTAACCGACTTGGACGGCGCTTGCCGCCGCGCCTTCGCCGCTTCTCCAACTCTTTCCACGCGCGCCGCCAGTCAGCGCCAGGATCAGCACGGGAACCTCGATCCAGGCGTGAACGGCGGCGAAGAGCCCGTAATAGGCGCGCGCCCGCGCGAAATCAGCGAAAAACGGGCTTAGCGCGAGAGCGGCCACGGCGGCGCAAAGCAACGCGAACAGGCCCCCGCGCGGCCAGGCGACGAGGCCCGCCGCGCCCGGATCGAGCCGCCCCAACAGCAATGGGAGGATCACGATGACCGCGAGATAATGCGCGCCCTGCGCGATCACCGACGCCGTGAAAAAATCCACCGCGCGAGGCCCATCGAGGAAAGGGCGCGGCACGTAGACGCCGAGATGCTCGGCGAGCGGCCCGGCCCCGAGCGGGTCCAATACGCTGGGTGACGAGCCGAGCGCGTTCAGCGCCAGATGCGCGCCGCCGGTGGCCGCGAGCAGCGGCATCAGCAACAAGCCAAACCCCGCGGCGGCCAAGACGCGCGGGCGCGCGGCGCGCGGCGCGATCTGCCATAAAAAGCCGAGCGGCGTGAAATTGTGCAGAATGGCGACGACGACCGAAGTCGTGAACGGCGCGATCATCGTCGCCCCGCCAATCGCGCCGGCGACCGACAGCGCGACGGCTTTTCGGGTCCAAGCTCTTGACGCATAAGCTCTTCGCGTCCAATCGCCTCGCGCGCAAACCAGCGCCAGAATCGCGCCCGCGCCGAGTTCCACCGGCGCGCCAACTTCCGCCGGCGCCGCGCCAAACACGACACAGGCTCGGGCCGTCACGATCACCGCCAGCAGCGCCGCGATCGGCGCCAAATACGAAAGGCTCAATCGCCGCCCGAAGCGCCGGTCGACATAGCGCAGTTCGCTCAGCACATGCGGCAGACCGAACAACGCCAACGCCGTCGTATAGGCGGCGAGCGGCGCCATCGTCGCGAAAGCCGCGAAGGGAAGGATCGGCGCCATGGCGAGCGCGACCGCGCCGCCGACGTCCGTCCGCGAACGAAGCTTCATGGCGAGGCGGGGCCAGCGCGGCGCATTAACGCGGCGGCGGAACGGGCGGCGCTTGCGGATCGGGCGGCGGCTGCGTGTCCGAGGGCTTCGGCGGCTGTGGAGGAGGAGCCGGCGGTTCGTGGCGGCGGAATCGATCTGGCGGCGGCATATCGGCGCGCGCGGCGCCAGCATTCAGCGCGAGCGCGAGGCTCGCGATCGAAAAGGCGAAACGCCGTCTGCTAATCATGGTCCGTCCTTCGTTACGCGCGATCGCCGCCAATCGTCTTGAAGCCGCCCAAATCTGGGACGGATTGGCGACCATTGCAAGGCCGGGACGGCGAGGGGCGGCCGTGCGAGCCGAGTCGCGCGCCATCCGCGCCGCGTGCAAAGCCCCGCGCAAAATTGCTAAGGTCGGCGCATGACATTCTTGCCCGACTATCCGCTAGCCCGCGTTGTCCCCTCCGCTAACCATGGCGAACGGCTGCGGCCGATCTCCATGCTGGTCCTGCATTACACCGGCATGCCGACGGCTTCGAGCGCGCTCGATCTGCTGCGCGGCCCGCAGGCGCAGGTCTCCGCCCATTACTTCGTCGAAGAGGACGGCGGTGTGCTTCAACTCGTGCCGGAGGCGCGGCGCGCCTGGCACGCCGGCAAAAGCTTTTGGGCGGGCGAAACCGACGTGAATTCCGCCTCCATCGGCGTCGAGATCGTGCATCCCGGCCACGACGATCCGCGCCCCTATCCGGCGCGGCAGATCGCGGCGGTTGCCGCGCTGGCCCGCGATATTTGCGAACGCCGCGGCATTGCGAAAGAGCGCGTGCTGGCCCATTCCGACATCGCCGTGACCCGCAAGGTCGATCCCGGCGAGTTTTTCCCCTGGGACGCGCTGGCTTTTGAGGACGTTGGACATTACGTCGCTCCGGCCCCGATCGTCGGCGACGAGGCGCTGGGGATCGGCGACGCCGGCGCGGCGGTCGCCGCGCTGCAAGCCGGGCTCAGGGCCTATGGCTATGACATCGAGCCGACCGGGTGTTACGACGAGGCGACCGCCAATGTGGTGAGCGCTTTTCAGCGCCACTTCCGCCCGCGCAGAATCGATGGACGCGCCGACGCCTCGACGCGGGCGACGCTGGAAAATTTGCTGAACGCGTTGAACGGAAGCGCGTGAGCATTCACGCGCGACGCGGCGCCTCGCCAAAAATAGACGTTTGAAATCACCGGGGAGCATGCAATCTTTTGCCCCCGCCGGAGGGAGGAAAAACTATGTATTGGAGTTCCGACTGGGCATGGGGAGTGCCGCTTCTGATGCTCACGGTGGTCTTCCACGTCTGCGTGTTTGTGCTGATCGTGAAGGCGCTGGTGCTCAAAGTGCATTCGGAGAGGAACGCGCGCAACCTGGCGCATTTCTTCGCCGCGATCGCATTGACCGCGCTCTGCGCGGCGGCGCTGCACGGCCTCGAAGCGACCGCGTGGGCCATTCTTTACGTTCAGCTGGGCGCCTTGTCGGATGTGTCCAGTTCCATGCTGTATTCGCTCAGCGCGATCACGAGTTACGGCCATTCTAATATCTTCCTGGAGCAACGTTGGCGGCTTCTCGGAGCCATCGAGGCGATGAACGGGCTAATCCTGTTTGGCCTGACGACCGCGTTCCTGTTCGCGGCCATTGAGGAGGTCCGGCCCGTTCGACGGCGTTGATTCGTCTCCGCGTTTTGGCGGCGTGACAAATCACAAGCTCCGTTTTTTGCCCTTCGCCCGCGAAGGCGAAGCATTATCGCGATGGGTCGGGAGATTGACGTGTGTTCCCGGATGGCCTTTTCTCCGGAGCTGTTTTGAGCAAAAAGATTGAAGGCTGCCCCGGCGGATCACGGGGCGGTGAAAGGTCAGCGGCGCGCCACCGCGCCTTTCGGGTTTCAAAGGAAAGAGTGCGGCGATGCTTTGTCAGCTCAAGAGGTCAATAAGCGCATTTTCCGCGGCGATCGCCGTTTCGCTGGTCACATTGCCGCATGAAGGGGCACGAGCCGAGTCGCCCGGCCTGCTCAAGACCTATGACATCGCGAAGGACGCCTATGTCTATGGCTTCCCGATGATCGCGGCCTACAAGGCGATGTACCAGTTCAACATCGATAAATCCTCCCCGCAATACAAGGGGCCGTTCAATCAGGTCCTGAGCGAAGGTCGAGTCTTTACGCCCAAGGATACCGCGATCGTCACACCGAACAGCGACACCCCTTACTCAATGGTCCAGATGGACTTGCGGGCGGAGCCGATGGTGCTCTGCGTGCCGGCGATCGACAAGAGCCGCTATTATTCTGTTCAGTTGACCGATCTTTACACCTTTAACTACGGCTATATCGGCACGCGCGCGACCGGGACCGACGCCGGCTGCTATATGGTCACCGGGCCGGGCTGGAAAGGCGAGACGCCCCCTGGGATCGCCAAGACCTTCAACAGCGAGACTGACTTTAGCCTCGCGATTTTCCGCACGCAGCTTTTCAACCCAGCCGACATAGACAACGTTAAAAAAATTCAGGCGCAATACAAGGCGCAGAGCCTTTCCCAGTTTTTCGGTCGTCCCGCGCCGCGCCCTTTGCCGACGCCCTTCCCTAAATTCACGATGGACGCCTTCAAGACCGACGCTTTCTCGTACCTGAACTTTCTGATGCAGTTCACTCCGGCGACGGGTCCGGCGGAGGTGGAAAAGCCATTGCGCGCGCGATTCGCTGAAATCGGAATATCTCCCGGCAACCCATATAATTTTTCCAAGCTGTCGCTGGAGCGCCGCCTGCTGCAAGGTCTGGGCATCAAGGAAGGCTACAAAGAAATCGTTCAGCGCCGCGCTAGCATTGGTCGCGTCGTGAACGGCTGGCGGATCGCCGCGGCGTTTGGCGACAGGGCGTTCTACGACGGCGACTATGCGCTGCGCGCCGCCGCCGCGCTCGCGGGCATTTACGGAAACGACGCCGATGAGGCGCTATATCCGCTGGCGGTCGCCGACAACAATGGCGATAGGCTGGACGGCAAGAAGCACAAATATACGATCACCTTCCCGGCCGGCGGCCTTCCGCCCGTGAACGCCTTCTGGTCGGTGACGATGTATGACGGGAAAACCCAACTCCTCATCGAGAACCCGATCAAGCGCTACCTGATCAACTCCCCGATGCTGCCGGACCTGAAGAAGAACGCGGACGGCTCGGTGACCATCTATGTGCAGAAGGACACACCCGGCGCGGACAAGGAATCAAACTGGCTACCGGCTCCCAATGGCCTCATCTACATGGTCATGCGGCTGTATTGGCCGAAGCAGGAAGCCGTCAATGGCAGTTGGAAGCCGCCAGTCATCTCGCGCGTCGAATAACGCCCCTGGAGCAAGTTCTTAAAAATGTCGGCAGACTTTTCGATCGGAACTCGCTCCAACGATTCTTACCGCTCGCATGGTCCACGCGGGCGGTAAGGGCGCTAGACCGCGCCGTCTTCGCCACCTTCGATCAAATGCGTCTCGCTCACGAAATCGTGAAAGGCCGCGTAGTTTTCGCCGAGATTCTCGGCGATCACGGCGAGTTCGTCGAGGGTGTATTCGGTCCTGTCGTCGTCGTCCTCCTTGAAATCCGTGGAGTTTGTGTCCGGCGTCCTGTGCAAGGCCTTGATCGTCGTCGGACGGTTG
Organism: Methylocystaceae bacterium; assembly: GCA_003134075.1. GTDB lineage: Bacteria > Pseudomonadota > Alphaproteobacteria > Rhizobiales > Beijerinckiaceae > Methylocystis. Next base: position 9,735 of record PLAI01000329.1, read on the forward strand.
AAAATCCATGCGGGCTGAATCGAATCCTTCGATGCGCCGGCCGTCCAGTCCGAGTGCCTGATGTCGTCGCAGAGCGTCCGCATTCTTGAAGGCAGCTTCAGGCAATCGCGGATGGCGTCGACTTGATCGAGCGGGACGCGGCGATGCCGCAGCAGAGCCAGCAATGCGTCGCGTTTTTGGGTGAAGGTCATTGTCCTCGTCAGCAGGATCACGGCGGAGCCGTCCGCGCCGATCGCCCTGGCCATGATCCGCTGCATCAAAAGCTCGTAACGCGCGTAGCTATGCACGATGGCGCCGAACAGCGTCAGGTGCCGCTCGGTGAGACCTCCAGATGTCGCGGTGTTCATCCTGTTATCCTTCCGGCGACGGTTCGCTCGGCTAGAGTTTCTCGTTTTCTCGTGCTTTGCGAGGCAAAACCGGCGGTCGCGCCTCGCGGCTCATCGCGCAAATCGGTCAAGGAAGCGCGGACGCTCCAAGCCGACGATGAAGTCGCGCAGATCGCTGAAGATCAGGTAGAGAACGGGCGTGGTGTAGAGCGTGAGCAACTGGCTGACCACGAGACCGCCAACGATCGCTATGCCCAGCGGGCGCCTGATCTCTCCGCCGTCGCCGTAACTCAACGCCAGCGGAACGGCGCCGAGGATCGCGGCCGCCGTGGTCATCATGATCGGACGAAAACGCAGCAGGCAGGCCTGCAAGATCGCGTCATACTCGCTCAGCCCTTGAACGCGCTGCGCTTCAAGCGCGAAATCAATCATCATGATCGCGTTTTTCTTGACGATGCCGATCAGCAAAATAACGCCGATGAAAGCGACGAGGCTGAACTCCGTGTCGCATAAAAGCAGCGCCAGCAGCGCCCCGACGCCCGCCGACGGAAGCGTCGACAATATGGTGATCGGATGGATGTAGCTCTCGTAGAGAATGCCGAGGACGATATAGACGGCGACCAGCGCCGCCGCGATCAGCAAGGGTTCGCTGTCCAATGATTTCTGAAATGTCCCCGCGGTGCCCTGCATGCTTCCGCGCACGCTCGTCGGCATGCGGATTTCGGCGATGGCCCGGTCGATCTCGGCCGCCGCCTCGCTCAATGACCTTCCGACCGCCAAATTAAATGAGATTGTCGATACGACGAACGGTCCCTGATGGTTGATGGCCAGGGCCGTGCTTCCGCGCTTGTAGCTTACGAAGCTGGTCAAGGGCACCATCGTCTCGATGGCCGTGCTGACGGCGGCGCCGGATGACGCGTTTCCCTTGCCCGAATTGGCGATGGCGTTCGTAAGCGAGTTTCGCGCGGAATTGGCCGAGGCGTTGGCGGGGGAATTGACGCTCGACTTTGACACGACCGCGCCCGCGGGCAACACGGTTAGCGCCGTCCCGCTGGCCGGGCCGCCGGCGGTGCTCACGTAAACGTCCCGCAGCGAGCTTGGATCCTGCCAATAGCGCGGCGCCACCTCCATGACGACATGGTACTGGTTGAGATCGCTGTAAATCGTTGACACCTGCCGCTGTCCGAAAGCGTCGTAGAGCGTATTGTCGATTTGGGCGGGGGTGAGACCGAGCCGCGAGGTCGTGTCGCGGTCGATGACGATATCGCTTTCGATCCCGTTCTGCTGCTGATCGCTGTTGACGTCGAGAACGACGCTGCTCTTTTGTAGTTCCTGAAGGAGCTTCGGCGCCCATTCGTAGAGCTCCGCCGAGTTGTCCGCTTGCAGCGTGTATTGATAAAGCGCGTTGCTCTGTCGGCCGCCGACGCGCAGATCCTGGACCGGCTGTATGAACAAGCGCGCGCCGGCGATCTTGCTTAATTTGCGCCGCAGCCGCGCCACGACCTCGCCGGCGGTCTCCGTGCGCTCCGACAAAGGCTTGAGCTGGATGGACACCGAGCCGCTGTTGGTGGAGCCCGCCCCGCCGCCGCTGCCCGTACCCGTGTTGCCGGTCACGACGTCGACGGCTGGGTCGGCTTGCGTGATGTCGACGAGTTCGGCGAGTTTGACGCTCATGGACTGGAAGGAAATGCTCTGGTCCGCCTGGATCGACCCTTGCAGGCGTCCGGTGTCCTGCTCGGGAAAGAAGCCTTTGGGTATCACGTCGAAAAGCTTGTAGGTCAGCCACATCGAGAGCAGCAGCAGCCCCATGATGAAGGCGCGATGACGCAGCGCCCAGGTGACGCTGCGTCCATACTCGGCGACGATCCTTGAAAAAAGCGAGCGCCGCGGGCGGGCGTCGCGTGGCCTGGATTTGAGCAGCAGCGCGCAGAGCATCGGCGTCGTCGTCAGGGAGATGACCAGCGAAACCAGAATCGCCATCGAGAGCGTCACGGAGAATTCGCGGAAGAGACGCCCAACGACTCCGCCCATCAGCAACAGCGGAATGAAGACTGCGATCAAGGAGACGCTGATCGAGATGACCGTGAAGCCGACCTCGCGCGCGCCGCGCAGCGCCGCCTCGCGCCGTGGCACGCCCTCCTCGATATGGCGCGAGATATTCTCGAGCACGACGATGGCGTCGTCGACGACAAATCCTGTCGCGATGGTCAACGCCATCAGCGACAGATTGTCGAGGCTAAAGCCAAGCAGATACATCGCCGCGAAAGTGCCGATGATTGACACCGGGACGGCAATCGCCGGAATGAGGGCCGCGCGCGGATCGCCGATGAACAGAAATACGATGAAGGTCACGAGGATGACCGCGATGACCAAGGTGCGCTCCGTGTCCTTGAGCGACGCGCGTATCGTCGTGCTGCGATCGGAAGCGGGAATGATTTCGATGTCGCTCGGCATCGCCGCCTTGAGTTTCGGCAGCGCCGCCTTGATCTGATCGACCGTGTCGATGATGTTGGCGCCAGGTTGACGAAACAAGGTCACGAGAATCGCCGGCTTGCCCTGCGCGACGCCGGCGTTGCGCAAATCGGCGACGGAGTCGGTTATCTCGGCCAGATCGGCGAGATGCACCGCGTTGCCGTTGCGGTAGGCGACGATGAGCGGCAAATAGTCCGAGGCGTGGCTCGCCTGATCGTTGGTGTAGATTTGATAGCGCGAGCCGTTGCTCTCGACATCGCCCTTGGGGCTGTTTGCGTTGGCGGCCGCCAGCGCGGCGCGAACGTCCTCGAGCCCGACGCCATATTTATAAAGCGCCGTCGGATTTAGCTCCACCCGCACGGCCGGGGAAGCGCCGCCGTTGATCGTCACCTGCCCTACGCCGGACAGCTGCGAAAGCCGCTGCTGAAGCACGTTGCTCGCGGTGTCATAGAGCTGACCGCGTGTCAGCGTGTCGGACGTCAGCGCCAGGATCAGGATCGGCGCGTCGGCTGGATTGACCTTGCGATAGGTTGGATTGCCTGGCAAATTCGTCGGCAGGTCGGCGCTCGCGTCGTTGATCGCGGCTTGCACGTCGCGCGCGGCGCCGTTGATGTCGCGGTCGAGATCGAACTGCAAGACGATGCGCGCCTGGCCCGTGCTGCTGGTCGACGTCATCTCCGTCACATTGGCGATTTGCCCGAGGTGGCGCTCCAATGGACCCGCGACGCTTGTCGCGACAGTCTCCGGGCCCGCGCCCGGCAGCGAGGCCGAAACCGATATGGTGGGTATGTCCACCTGTGGCAGCGGCGCCACCGGCAACAGCTGGAACGCCAAAAGCCCCGCGAGCGTGACGCCGATCGTCAGCAGAATGGTCGCCACCGGGCGAGAAATGAAGGGCGCCGAAATATTCATTCAGCCGCCTCGCCGCTGGGCAGTCCATCGGTCGCTCCGAGCCGCGCCAGACGTTGCGCCAGACGATCGAAATAGAGGTAGATCACGGGCGTCGAGAAGAGCGTGAGAAGTTGGCTGACGATCAGTCCGCCGACGATCGTAATTCCGAGCGGATGCCGCAGTTCGGAACCGACGCCCGTGCCGAGCATAAGCGGCAGGGCGCCCAGAATGGCGGCCATCGTCGTCATCAGGATTGGACGAAAGCGCAGCAGGCACGCCTGATAGATCGCGTCCCGCGCCGTCATGCCGTCGATGCGCTCGGCCTCGAGAGCGAAGTCGATCATCATGATCGCGTTCTTTTTAACGATGCCGATGAGCAGAATAATGCCGATGATCGCGATGATGTCGAGATCGTGACCCGTGACGCGAAGCGCCAGCAGCGCGCCGACGCCCGCCGACGGAAGGGTGGAGAGGATCGTGATCGGGTGAACGAAGCTCTCGTAAAGAACGCCGAGAACGATATACATCGTGATGATCGCGGCGATGATCAGCAGCACCTCGTTGCTCAAGGAGGCGGTGAACGCCGCGGCCGAGCCCTGCATCGCCGTGGTGAAGCTGTCCGGCAGGCCGATCTCCCGCTCGGCGGCGTCGATGGCCTTCACCGCGGCGCCGAGCGAGGCGCCCGGCGCCACGTCGAACGAGATGGCGGTCGCTGGAAACTGGCTCAGATGCGTAATTTGTAGCGGTCCCGTGCTTTCCTCGATGTGCATGATCGCGGAGAGAGGAACCTGCCCGTTCGACGCCGACGACGACGACGGCAGATAAAGGTCCGACAAGGCTTTAAGCGAGGTTTGAAATTTAGGATCGACCTCCATGATGACGCGGTATTGATTGGACTGGGTGTAGATCGTGGAAACGATGCGTTGGCCGAACGCGTCATAGAGAATGTTGTCGACCGTCGCCATGGTGATGCCGAAACGCGCCGCCGTTCCGCGATCGATCACGATGTTGAGGGTCTTGCCGCGGTCTTGAAGATCGCTCGCGACATTGGTGATTTCCGGCAGATCGCGCAACCGCTCCAGAAGCTTCGGAACCCATTTTTGCAGTTCCGAGCCATTGGCGTTCTCGACGACGAAATGATAGCCGGCGCGGCTGACGCTCGAGTCGATCGTCAAATCCTGCACGGGCTGCATATAAAGCTTTATGCCCTTCACCTGCGCGGTGGAACTCTGGAGGCGGGCGATCACCTCGGAGACCGACGACTTGCGCGCGCCGAACGACTTCAGCTCGATCAGAAACCGTCCGGTGTTCAAAGTCGTGTTGGCCCCGTCGACGCCGATGAAGGAGCTGAAGTTGGCGACATCGGGATCCCGGCCGATGACGTCCCCGAGAGCCTGTTGCCTTTCGGTCATCGCGGCGAAGGAAATCTCCTGGCTCGCCTCCGAAATCCCCTGGATCGCCCCCGTGTCCTGCAACGGAAAAAATCCCTTCGGAATTTCAACATAAAGCAGACAAGTGAGAACGAGCGTCGCGATCGCCGCGAGCAGCGTCAATGGCTGGTGCTCGAGGACGACATCGAGGGCGCGCGCATATTGCTTGATGATCCAGTTGAATCCGCGTTCAGAGGCGAGATCGAAACGGGTGCGTTGCGCGACGGTGCGATGGCGCAGCAGCTTCGCGCAAAGCATCGGGACGAGGGTCAGCGCGACGAAGGCGGAAATGATGATGGTGACCGCGAGCGTGATGGCGAATTCATGGAACAGACGTCCGACGACATCGCCCATGAACAGCAGCGGGATCAGCACCGCGATCAGGGACACGGTGAGCGAAATGATGGTGAAGCCGATCTGCCGCGAACCGCGCAGCGCGGCTTGCAACGGCGCCTCGCCTTCCTCGATGTAGCGCGCGATGTTTTCGATCATCACGATCGCGTCGTCGACGACGAAACCCGTGGAGATCGTCAGCGCCATCAACGAAAGATTGTCGAGACTGAATTTTAGCAAATACATGACGACCAACGTGCCGACGAGCGACAGCGGCACGGAGAGACTAGGAATAACGGTCGCGGGCAGATTGCGCAAAAAGACGAATATGACGAGAACGACGAGAATCACCGCGAGGCCAAGCTCGAACTCGACATCTTCGACAGACGCGCGGATCGTCGTCGTTCGGTCGCTGAGCACCGTCACGTCCAACGCGACCGGAAGGGACGCGCGCAACTTCGGCAGCAACGTCTTGATCGTGTCCACGACCTGAATAACGTTGGCGCCCGGCTGGCGTTGGATGTTGAGAATGATCGCGCGCGTCGAATTGGCCCATGCCGCGATCTTGCTGTTTTCCGGTCCATGCCGCACGCTCGCGACGTCGCTGACGCGGACGGGATTGCCATTGCGATAGGCCACGATGACATCGGCAAACTTCGCCGCGTCGTCGATCTGATCGTTGGCGTTGATCGTCGAGGATTGTTGCGGGCCGTCGAAGGCGCCCTTTGGCGTGTTCGTGTTGTTATTGTTGAGCGTCGTCCGCAAATCGTCGATATTCAGCCCATAGGCGGCGAGCGCGCCCGGATTGAACTGGATGCGAATGGCGGGGCGCTGGCCGCCACTTATGCTGACAAGGCCGACGCCGGGCTGCTGCGACAGCTTTTGCGCCAGACGGGTTTCGACGAGGTCTTCGATTTCGATCAGCGGCAGGGACTTCGACGTGACAGCCAGCGTCATGATCGGCGCGTCCGCCGGATTGACCTTGGCGTAGACCGGCGGCACCGGAAGGTCCTGGGGAAGCAGATTGCCCCCCGCGTTGATCGCCGCCTGCACCTCCTGCTCGGCGATGTCGAGGCTAAGATCGAGGTTGAACTGAAGCGTGATCACCGAGGCGCCGCCGGAACTCGCCGAGGTCATCTGATTGAGCCCGGGCATTTGCCCGAATTGTCGCTCGAGCGGCGCCGTGACGGCCGATGTCATGACCTGCGGACTGGCGCCGGGATAAAAGGTCTGAACCTGAATCGTCGGGTAATCCACCTCGGGCAACGCGGACAGCGGCAGAAAATTATAGGCGAACATGCCCGCGAGCAGAATGGCGACCATCAACAGCGTCGTGGCCACCGGTCGCAGAATGAAGATTTCCGAAGGGTTCATCGCGCGCGGCCGTCTCTCTTTTGGGCGAAGAGCGTAGCGGAAGGGTTATTCCGCATCGGGCCGCTTTCTGGCGCGACGCTCCCGGGCCTTCTCCGGGTCCGAGTCGCGCTTCTCCACCCCCGCGCCATCCCCATCGCGTCGCGGGCGCCTCGGCGGCGCGACCGCTTCGGAAGTCGGCTTGTTGTCGGCGATCTTGATCTCAGCGCCGTCGCGCAGGCGGTCGGCGCCGTCGATGACGACCTGGTCGCCTTCCCCGACGCCGCTCTTGACCTCGACCACGCCGCCGTCGGCGACGCCGAGCGTGACGGGCTGCACGGCGACCTTGGCGCCCTCCTTGACCACATAGACGAAGGAGCCATTCGCGCCGGTCTGGACCGCCGCAGCCGGCATGGTGATCACGTTCTTTTCGACATCGACCAGCAATTGAACGTTCACGAACTGGTTGGGATAGAGCTTTTCGTCTTTGTTTTCGAACTCCGCCCTGGCCTTGACCATGCCGGTCGTCGTGTCGATTGTGTTGTCGAGCGTATTGAGGCGGCCGACCCCGAGCGTGCTGGCGTTCGCCCGGTCCAGCGCCGTCGCTTGCAGCACCCCGCGGGCCTTCCGCCCGGCGGTGATTTCCGGCAGATAGTCCTCCGGCACCGAAAAAATCACCGAAATCGGATCGATTTGGGTAATCAGGACGATGCCGTTCGGATCGCCCGTCGTCACGTAATTGCCCGCGTCGACCTGCCGAAGGCCCACGCGCCCGGAGACTGGCGCGATGATGTGGGCGTAGGTCAGATTCAAGGTCTGATTGTCGACCTGCGCCTGATCGCTTTTGACGCTGCCCTCGTATTGCTTGACCACCCACACCTGGTTTTCAGCCTGCTGCCGCGCGATCGAATCCTGCTTCATCAAGGTGTTGTAACGCTTAAGGTCCGCGCGCGCCTGATCGAGAAATCCCTGATCGTGGCGCAACTGCCCTTCGTACTGTTCTTTCAACACCTGATAGGGACGCGGGTCGATCTGGGCGAGGAAGTCGCCTTTTTGAACCATTTGCCCTTCCTGGAAGGCGACCTCGGTCAAATAGCCGTTCAACTGCGTTTTCACGATCACATTGGCGATGGGCGTCACGGCGCCGAGCGCGTTGCGGACGATCTTGATGTCGCCGCGCGCGACGGTCGCGACCCCGACCGGTTGAGCGCCGCCGAATTGGCCACGCCCCGGTGGCCTTCGGCCCTGGTCCTGTGGCCACATGATCCGGTAGGTCGCGTAGCCGAGCAGCGCGACGATCAGCAACCCGAGAGCGATCGCGACCGGCGAGCGCCGCGCGATCGCCTTTGGCGCCGACTCCCGCTTGGTCTCGACGTCGCCCGCAGGGCCAATTTCATATTTTATCTCGGGGTCGGGGAGAGCGACATTATCGTCCATCTTTGTATCACCTGTCTGATGGCTCGCGGGCCATGCCTGTGTTTAGCGCGGCTCCGGGGCGTTAGACGTGACGGTGGCGGGCAAGGCGCTGATCGGGACTGGCAAAGGCGGCGCTTTAATGGCGGAGAGATCGTCGATCGCCGGAAGACTCGCGGCGTCCCAACCGCCGCCGAGCGCCTGAATCAGGCTGACGCTCGCGACAAAGAGATTTTGCCGCGCGGTCAGCGCTGATTCCTCGTTCGACAGCAACGTCGCCTGCGCCGTCACGACGGAAGTGAAAGCGACCGTGCCGACCCGATACTGGTTGAGATAGAAGCCCACGGCGTCGCGCGCCTCCTTCACGGCTTCCCTATATCTCTCTGCTTCCCGCGCCAGGATGCGAATCGCCGCGAGTTGGTCCTCGACCTGCTGGAACGCCGTGAGCACGGTTTGGCGATAATTCGCGACGCCCTGGTCGTAGCTGGCCTTGGCCGCCTGCAACTGGGCGTCGAGCAGTCCGCCGTCGAACATCGTTTGCGTGGCGCCGCCGATAATCGACCACGCCTCGTTCGCGGCGATGACCGGCCAGGGCTGCGGGCCGATGAAGGTCAACGCGCCGGTCAGGCTGATGTTCGGATAGAAATTCGCCACGGCGACGCCGACCAGCGCGTTCAACTGCTGCAACTGCCGTTCCGCCGCCGCTATGTCGGGACGCCGCTCCAGCAGGCGCGAGGGCACGGTCACGGGGAACCGCGGCGGAGTTTGCGTCGCCCAGCGGCGTTTCGGAATGCTCAGCTCGTACGGAGGCCGACCGGTCAGCACGGCGATGGCGTGTTCGTATTGAGCTCGCGCCACGCCGACATTGATCGCCTGCGCCTCCGTCGACAGCACTTGATTATCCGCCGTGATGAAGTCCGCGCGGCTGGAAATGCCGACGTCGTACTGGTTTTTGAGGATATCGCGCGTGCGCCTGAATCCCTTCAGCGTGTCCTCGATTACGCTCTCAAGCTCGTCCGAGGCGCGCAGATTGAAATAGGCGGTGACGAGTTGCGCCTGCGCCAGCAGCTTCGCATTGGCGAGGTCGGCCGCGCTGACTTGCGCCGACGCCGCGTCGGCCTCGACGGTGCGCCTTATGCGGCCCCAAACGTCGACCGCCCAGGTGGCGTTCAGCGCCGCCGTATAATTCCAGTTGAAGGTGGGCGTGCTGGACGAATTGCTCGACGAAGAACCGCTGGCAGAGGAGCCGGTGACAGTCGAACCGCTGGAGGAAGAACCAGTAACCGTGGAGCTTCCCTTCGCCGCATGGGTTCCCGCGGCGGAATAATTGCCGGTGATGGTCGGAAACAACCCGGCCTGCCCCTCGCGGATCATCTCCGACGCCTGTCGGTAATTGGCTTCGGCGGCCGCCACGGTCTGATTCGAGATTTCGACTTGGGCGACCAGCCGATCCAGCTCCGGTTCGCGATAAACCGTCCACCAGGCGCCGCGATCGGCGAGATCCGACGGCGCCATGGGCTTCCAGCCCTTTCTTTCCTTGAAGTCCTTGCTCCCCAACTCCTTCGCCCCGGAATCGGCCGACGCGATCGCGCTCGGGCGCGCATAATCCGGCCCCAAGGCGCAACCCGACAAAAGCGCGACCAACACGCCCGCGGCTCCGGGAAGACCGACCGCGCGCGGGACTCGCGCGCTCTCGAGCAATCCCGCCTCGGCGTAGCGGACCGTCCACTTGGCGCGCTTGCCCGCGCGCGCGCCAAGCCACCGGCGCGCGCGAGCGGCGTCGAAAGCCCCATTGGGCGAGCCGACGACCGTTCGAAAACGCGCGGCGCGCGCGTTTGAGCTTGAAACCGCCGAGCGCATCATGCTTGTCGCGACGCTCCCTTGGCGCCAGTCGTCGAACAACCCAAGAAACACCACGCGAATCGACGACAAAGGCATTCCGCGAAATTGAAACAAACCGGCGTAGGACATTTTGGCGGCGGCAACGACAAACCTCTTCATAAACGTCCTCCGCGGCGCATGCCTGCCGCCACACTTAGCCAATTGTCTAGAATCTCGCTAGACCGGCCGGGACGGAATGAACTTGCCGCTCCCGCCGCCCCTCGATTTTTTCGCAAATCGCCGTTCCGCGCGCGTAGCGACCCCTTAATTCCTAGTCGATAGGACCGCAGCCGCGATCGGACGACGCTTTCTCATCGCGCTTATCCCCATTTATCCAGAAGCGGCCACACCCTCGCAGGCGCGTGTGTCCGAGGTATATCCGTTTGGGCGAGAGTGTTGCCCGAGTGCGTCTTGGGGACACATTGGACACAATGGGGAAATATTGGCCGCGAAATTGACGTTTCGGGAAGAGTCGCAACTGGAGAAGGCGGGGCCGTCGAGCGACAAGGCGTGAAAGCGGACAAGGGGCGAGTTCTGCTCCCGCCACCCCGGCCCCTCGCGGTCGCTATATTCGTGAAGGCAAGCGTCTAAATTCTAATTGCAGAGCGTGGCATGCCGCTTGTCGCCCTCCTCGTGCAAGCGAAACCATAGCCGCTGGTTCCGCGAATGCGCACTAAGTAGAATTACTCAATTGACTATCTCGTATTTAACCATAGCTTAGACGGGCACGATAAGGGCTCTCAGTTCGTGATTGTTGGTATTTGTTCGAGAAAAGTATTGGAAAGCTGTGTCGGTATGCGGCAGAGTTAAGATGAATATTGGAGTGTCGGCGATATGACGCATCATCCGGATGGCAAATACATAATCGATCGTGATGGACCTCGTTCGAAGGCGGCGAATCTGCCGCCCGTCACGACGAAGAGATGGGTGATCCGTCGCAAGGCCCAAGTCGTCAACGCCGTTCGCAAGGGCATGCTTTCGCTTGAAGAGGCCTGCCACCGCTATATGCTCACGGCCGATGAATTCGCCGCCTGGGAGAGGGCGATCGATGAGCACGGCCTCGCCGGCCTGCGAACGACGCGTCTTCAGCATTATCGAGCGCGTCGCCCGTTCGATCAGCGTCGCTCGTAGATAGTGGGCTTCTCGCCTGGCCTTTCCGATTTGATCGGAGGTTGGGCACGCACCAGGCAGCGGTCGACCCAAGCGCCGCAAATTGCCAATTTCCGCTCGCCGTTCACGCCCTCAAGAGCCGGCGCCCCGAACGGCGCGCGGTGGATAACCATTTTAATTTCAGTGATTTGCAGACGTTTGCGAACGACGAACGTCGATTTGGTAGGCCGGGAGGCTTTCAAATTGATGTCATAAGCGATTGTTATTTAACGTGCTGCTTGCCGCTTAAAAATATTTATACCAACAAAGATACCAACAGATTCTTTCGGTGCTTCGGGGTTGGCGGTCGGTCGCCTCGCTCGTGAAAAGCATACGCGACGATCCATCGCTCAACAACCCAGCCGGGGCGCGTGCTGCGTTTCGCTTTGCTCTGCGACGACATGAGACGTAGAAGCGCCCAAGCGAACGCGCAGACGGCTGCGAGCTTGGCGAGCGCCATCGCGATCTGCCGCCAGCCATAGCTCTCACGCAACGGAAATTCGCGAAAGTCGCCGGCGCGCGAATCAGCGAGCAGACAGTGTATGCTCCCTCCATGTGCGGGCGCTTCACACAGAATCTCTCTTGGGCGGAAATCCATCGCCTCGCCGATTTGATCGGACCGCCGCGCAATCTCGCGCCGCGATTCAACATCGCGCCCACNNTCGCCGAGCGGCCGATGTTTCGCGGCGCGTTCAAATACCGCCGCTGCATTATTCCGGCGTCCGGCTTTTACGAATGGACAGGCGCGAAGGGGGCGAAGACCCCGCACTATTTCACGGCGCGCGACGGCCGCCCGCTCGCGCTCGCGGGTATATGGGACCATTGGAGCGGGCTCGATGGCGGCGACGACCTTCCGAACGCGACAATCATCGTCGGCGAGGCGAATAATTGGATGCAGCGTTTTCACGACCGAATGCCGGTCATTCTCGATTGGCGCGACGCTGGCGCGTGGATGACCGGCGAAAGCCCCGGCGCGTTGCTGCGCCCGGGCCCCGATGACGCCTTGCGGGAGTGGATCGTCTCAACGCGCGTGAACAAGGCCGGCGCTGGCGACGACGACCCAGCGCTTATCGAGCCGATCGAACATGCCTGAGCCACATCCCTCGGGCGATGGGAGACGCCTAAACGAAGAAACCGCCGCGCGCGGCGAAGCCCTTGGCGACGATCTACGGTAATTACAAGAAAGGGAGCCGCCCACAAAAAATGCGCGGCGAGTGTTCAAGGCCTTATGGGTCTTGAAATGGCGCGGGTGCAGGTCGTTGAGCGCTCTACGTAATTCCCGTAATGTCGTGCCGGCATGGGTCGTGATAGAGGCTGTCTGTAACAGGAAGAAAAAGCCTCTATGGTAAAATTTGTCATCGTCGAGCGCACGATTTATGACGCGATCAGCAGCTCCCAGACAGGGCCGGCGCCGTTCGCGCCGTCGCGCCAGCGCAGAGAGGCTGTTCCTTGGGGCACAATCTCCAAAGTCGACACCGATGGCGATGCTTTGGCTGCAACATTTTTTTCCCACGTTGGGAAAATTTCGCACGCGGCGGATGACAAGTATGCCCATAAGAAACAGCCGGGCCGTAGCGACGTAGCTCGAAGCGGTCGCCGACAGGGAATGACCGCGCCGGCACCGCCCCAAACTTGCGGAATATGGCTCACATGTGCGTCGCGGCGAACGCGGCAATCTTACAGGCAAAGACGATGGCGAGCGCCAACGATCCATATTTCATCATCGACATGAGTGCGTAATAAGATCCCGGGCTCAACATTTACTCATACCTTTCCTGCTAAAGCGCGACCTTTGAGCGCGGGAAGCCGCGAACCTCGCGATAATAACAACAGATGAGCGCGGGTAATTCGATTGCCAAGTGGCAAGTGAGGGC
>PLAI01000243.1 GCA_003134075.1 Methylocystaceae bacterium
ATCAATGACGGAGCCTACTAGTCGCGATACCGTCCTCGATTTTGGGAGCTGTTGGCGTCGCCGGCTATTTGTGGCGCACGCGCGATCGTCACCTCGACGACATCACGCCGATTGAAGAGACGCGTCGGTATTTCGTGCTCGTGCAATGGCTCGTCGTGTTCGCGCTCGCGCTCGCTGTAGGCCTGAGCTTCTTCACGGAACAGACGGCGGTCTGGCACATGACTGCGGTGCGCGATTCGGATTTCACGCCGAGCAACATCGTCACTTTCTATATGTCTTATCCGCTGTTCGCGATCTTGGGCTTCGGCTCCTATATCTACGCGATGACGCGGCTGCCACGCTTCTCCAAGGGCGCATCGCTTCCCTTCGCCATTTTCGTGGTCGGCACTTTCATGGCGATCCCCAATATCGGCTTCAACGAATGGGGTCACACCGGCTTCTGGATGGATGAAGGCTTCGCGAGCCCGTTGCACTGGGGCTTCGCGTTTTTCGGCTGGATGGCGCTGGGCTGCTTCGGTGTGACGCTGCAAATCCTTGGCCGTTTGCGCGAACTTCTGGGTGAAGAGGGCGTGAGGGCGCTGGCTCGCAAGGGCTGAACTAAATCGCCATCGCGCCCACCGGATGGCGCGGGGGCCTAGCCGACCGCCGAATGCTCGGCGCAACCCACTTCACGCGGATGGTCTCCCCTCGCGTGGAGTCCCTTAACTTCCCCGCTCGACGCACAACTGTCGGGTGGGGCTTTTTTTGCCGACCTTGCGGAATTTTCTGGCGAGGCTCGATGTCAAGACAGGCTCGGCGCCAGCAACACATCCTCCGCGCGCATCGTCGCGCCCAAAACCCTGTTCCCCTCGATGCGCACCGCGCCCGAGGCGACAAGCCGCAACGCCAGTGGATAGATCATGTGTTCCTGCTCCAGGACGCGCGCGCCAAGAGTTTGCGGCGTGTCGTCGTCGAGGACGGGGACGGCGGCCTGCGCGACAATGGGGCCTTCGTCCATTTGGGGAACGACGAAATGCACCGTGCAGCCATGGATTTTCACGCCATCCGCCAGCGCGCGCTGATGCGTGTGAAGGCCGCGGAACGAAGGGAGCAGGGCGGGGTGGATGTTCAGCATTCTGCCGCTCCAGGCGCCGATGAACCAGGGCGTCAGCAACCGCATGAAACCAGCGAGGCAAATGAAGTCGATGCGATAAAGTTCGAGCAAAATCTGCATCGACCGCTCGAACTCCTCGCGTCCGGCGTAAATCTTGTGATCGACCGCCGCCGTCGCCAGCCCCAGCCCGTTGGCGCGGGCGAGACCTGGGGCGTCCGGACGGTTAGAGAGTACGAGGGCGATCTCCGCCGGAAAATCGGGCGCCCGAGCGGCGTCGATCAGCGCGTCCATGTTCGTGCCGCGACCGGAAATGAGTATGGCCGTGCGCAAGCGCCTCACAGACGCAATGCTCCGTTGATGAGGACGCGTTCCCCGTCCGCCGCCCCGACAATTTCGCCAATTTTCATGGGGCTTTCACCCGCCGCGCGCAGAGCGGCCTCGGCCTCGCCGGCGCCCTGGCGCGAGGCGACGACGACCATGCCGATTCCGCAGTTGAAGGTGCGTAGCATTTCGGATTGCGCGAGGCCGCCGGCTTGCGCCAGCCAGCGGAACACGTCGGGGAGCGGAATCGCCGCGAGATCGAGCGTGACGCCAAGGCTCTTGGGCAGGACGCGCGGCAGATTATCGGGAAAGCCGCCGCCGGTGATATGGGCCAGCGCGGCGATTTTGTCCGTCGCCTTAAGCGCCGCGAGCAAAGGCTTTACATAGATGCGCGTCGGCTCCAGCAGCGCCTCGGCGAGACCGCGCGCCGGCTCGAATGGCGCGGGCGCGTCCCAGCCGAGGCCAGCGCGGGCCACAATGCGGCGGACGAGCGAAAAGCCGTTGGAATGCACGCCCGACGAAGGCAGGCCGAATACAATGTCTCCCGCCGCGACCTGCCTCGGCAAAAGCCCGGAGCGTTCGACCGCGCCGACGGCGAAGCCCGCGAGATCATAGTCGCCCTCGGCGTAAAGCCCGGGCATTTCGGCCGTCTCGCCGCCGAGCAGGGCGCAGCCGGCGATTTCGCAGCCCTTCGCTATGCCCCTGACGACCGAGGCGGCGGCCTCCGGGGCCAATTTGCCGGTCGCGTAATAGTCCAGGAAAAACAGGGGCTCGGCACCCTGTACAATGAGATCGTTGACGCACATCGCGACGAGGTCGACGCCGATCGTCTCGTGGCGTCCCGACTCTATGGCGATTTTCACCTTGGTGCCGACGCCGTCATTGGCGGCGACCAGCAGCGGATCGGCGAAGCCCGCCGCCTTGAGATCGAACACGCCGCCAAAGCCGCCGATTTCCCCGTCGGCCCCGGGCCGGCGCGTGGCCCGAACGGCGGGACGGATCAGATCCACGAGTCTATTGCCGGCGTCTATGTCGACTCCGGCCTCGGCATAAGTGAGGCCGCTGGGCTTGTGCTGCATTTTTGGGATCTTCTCGGCTTTCGGAGGGACGAGCGGGCGGCGACCGACTATCCCGGGGTTATCTGGCGAATGCGGCCGCGAGTGTCAAATGTTTCGCCAGGCGGCCGGACGAGCCCCGCAGGCGTCCCTTGTGCGGCGCCGCACTCTTTGAAATGATAATTTGCGCTTCAATCCACGGCGACGGTCCGGATTCGCGGGCCTGTCCGAGCCCGCCGTCCCTGGTCGACGACAGCCGCTTTCGAAAAAGGATCGCCGCATGGCTTCCCCCGTTCCCGCTCCCAAGGACCTGCGCGCCGCGCTCGACGCCGGGGTGATCGACGCGCCGACTTATCGGCGACTGGTCGATTTTTTGGCGGCGCCGAGGAGCGAGGCGCCCTCGCGCTTCGATTTCGTCAATCTGCTTTGGTATCTCGGCGCGTTGATCGTGCTCGGCGCGATGGGGCTGTTTTCGACCAACGCATTTGGACTTTGGGGCGCCAAGGCGCTGCTCGCCACATCAATCGGCTACGCGGCCATCTTCCTTTTCACTGGCGCCTATTTGTGGAAATGGCGCGGTCTGCGCACGCCGGGGGGGCTATTGATCGCCTGCGCGGTGGGCATGACGCCGCTGTTTGTCTATGCGGTTCAGTCGATGACGGGCCACGATCCGATTGACGCCGTTCCCTATCGGGATTTTTACGTCTGGATTAAGTCGAGTTGGCTCCCGATGGAGGCAGGGACCATCGTCGCCGCGCTGTTGGCGCTGGCGTTTTTTCCCGTCCCCTTTCTCGTCATGATCATAGCCTTCGCGCTTTGGTTCATGTCGATGGACCTGACGCCCTGGATCACCGGCGTGGAGAGCTTCACCTGGGATCAGCGCGCAACGGTCAGCATTGCTTTTGGCGCCGTGATGCTGATCGCCGCCTGGGCCGTCGATCTGCGGCGCTGGCGCGGCGGCGATTTCGCCTTCTGGCTGCATCTTTTCGGCCTGATGGCCTTTTGGGGCGGCCTGACGGAGCAGCACAGCGGCGCGGAATTCGGCAAGGCGATCTATTGCCTCGTCAACGTCGTCCTGATTTTTCTGTCGCTGTTCCTCATGCGGCGGGCCTATGCCGTGTTCGGCGCGATTGGTGTGACGCTATATCTGGGTCATCTCGCCGACGAGGTGTTCCGTAATTCGATTCTGTTCCCCTTCGCGCTTTCGGCGCTCGGCCTCGCGATAATCGGAGCTGGGTTGTTTTTCCATCGCTTCGGCGGGCGCATCGCGAGCGCGCTCGCGGGCGTGTTGCCGTCATTCGCGCGGGAACTGCGTCCCGCCCATGCGCGCGAGGCGGCGTGACGCCGGCCGCCGCCGGTTGGTCCTCCCATCGAGATGCCGGCGAACCGGACGCATCGACGCCGCCCGCGTCCTGCGCTAGAGGATCGCGGAACGCGGTCCAACGCCGATCGCGGTCAAGCGTCTTTCATGCGTTCGCCCGAAGGATTATCCATGCGCCCGCGCCTCCTCGCCGCCCTCCTGGCAATTCTCGCGTTTGCCGCGCCGCCCGCGCTCGCGGCCGATACGCTGCGTCTCGCTTTGCAGGCGACGGGAACCACGGTTTGGGAGATGGCGGTGGTCTCAAGCCTCCATCTCGACCAGGAGGCCGGGCTTGATCTCAAAATCACCGAACTCGCCTCGACCGAGGCCGGCAAGATCGCGCTTCAGGGCGGCTCCGCCGACATTATCGTCTCGGACTGGCTGTGGGTGGCGCGCGAGCGCGCTGGCGGCGCCAGACTGACATTTTATCCCGCGTCGACCGGCATCGGCATGGTGATGAGCAAGGATGTGACGATCAAGAGCGTAAAGGATCTCGCCGGCAAAAAACTCGGCGTCGCGGGCGGGCCGCTCGATAAGAGCTGGCTGCTGCTCAAGGCCTTCGCCTTGAAGCAGGGGGTCGATCTCGAAAAATCGGCGACGATCGTCTACGGCGCGCCGCCGCTGCTCGCCGAAAAGGCCGCGCAGGGCGAAATCGACGCCGTGCTGGAGTTTTGGAATTTCGCGCTCGACCTTGAGGCACGCGGTTTCCACCGCGCGATTGAAATGACCGAGGTCGAAAAGGCGCTCGGCGCGAAGCGCGATCCAATCGTCACCGGCTATGTCTTCGATGAAGGCTTCGCGAATGGGCATCGGGACGCGCTGGAGCGCTTCTTCGCGATGATGAGGAAAGCCAAGACGCTGATCGCCTCCAGCGACGAGGCCTGGCGCGCGGCCGCCACGCGTATCGGCGCGAAGGACAAAGCGACGCTCGATCTCTACCGCAAGCGCTACATCGAAGGCGGCCCCAAGGGAACGCTCGAAGAGCAAGAAGTGGACGCCTCGAAACTCTTCGCCGTGCTCGCCGAAATCGGCGGCGAGAAGCTAGTGGGGCCGGCGAAATCGCTCGATCCGGGCGTCTTCTATAAGGCCAGGGAAACCCATTGATCCGGCTGGCGTCCTTCGCGGCGATGATTTTGCTTTGGCAGGCGGCCGCGCTGTTTTCCGACCCGCGCCACCTGCCGGGACCCCGACCCGTCGCGCTGATCATGCTGGAGGAGGCGCGTTCCGGCGAACTCTTCGTCAATCTCGCGGCGACTCTCGCGCGCGTCGCCGCGAGTTTCGCGCTGGCCATGAGTCTTGGCTCGGCGCTTGGCTATCTGATGGGCCGCAACC
Source organism: Methylocystaceae bacterium (assembly GCA_003134075.1). Classification (GTDB taxonomy): domain Bacteria; phylum Pseudomonadota; class Alphaproteobacteria; order Rhizobiales; family Beijerinckiaceae; genus Methylocystis. The sequence continues at coordinate 5,162 of PLAI01000243.1, forward strand.
GGCTCGCCGACAAAATCCTCGATCCGTGGCTTGTCGTGCTGCTCAATTTGCCGGCGCTGGTGGTGATTGTGCTCGCCTATATCTGGGCCGGGCTGACGGAGGCGGCGGCGATTGGCGCCGTGGCGCTGAACAAATTGCCGGGCGCGGTCGTCGTGGCGCGCGAGGGCGCCCGCTCGCTCGATCCGGCGCTCGACGAGATGGCGACGGTCTTCCGCCTGCCGCTAAAGGCGCGGCTGCGCCACATCGTTCTGCCGCAACTCGCGCCCTATCTCGCGGCGGCGACGCGCTCGGGATTGTCCCTGGTGTGGAAGATCGTGCTGATCGTCGAACTGCTGGGCCGTTCCAATGGCGTCGGCTTCAAGATCAATCTAGCCTTTCAGCTGTTCGACGTGCGCCTGCTGCTGGCCTACGCCTTGCCCTTCGTCGCGATCATGCTAGGTGTCGAAACCTTTGTCGTGCGGCCGTTCGAACGGCGCGTCTCGCGCTGGCGCTCCGATGCTGCTTGATGTCGCAATCGCGTCCAAGGACTATCTTTCCGCCGACGGGCGCCCGCGGCGTGCGCTGGAGGATTTGCGCCTGACGCTCAAGCGCGGCGAGGCCGGCGCGGTGGTCGGCCCGTCCGGCTGCGGCAA
>PLAI01000238.1 GCA_003134075.1 Methylocystaceae bacterium
GGCAAGACGTCCTTGACGGCGGCGATCACCAAGGTTTTGGCGGAGACGGGCGGGGCGACCTTCACGGCCTACGACCAGATCGACAAGGCTCCGGAGGAGCGGGCGCGCGGCATCACGATTTCGACGGCGCATGTCGAATATGAGACCGCGAACCGTCACTACGCGCACGTCGACTGCCCCGGCCACGCCGATTATGTGAAGAACATGATCACCGGCGCGGCGCAGATGGACGGGGCGATCCTGGTGGTTTCGGCGGCCGACGGGCCGATGCCGCAGACGCGCGAGCATATTCTTCTGGCGCGCCAGGTCGGCGTTCCCGCGCTGGTGGTGTTCCTGAACAAGGTCGACATGGTCGACGATCCGGAACTTCTGGAGCTGGTCGAGCTCGAGGTTCGCGAATTGCTGTCGAAGTATGAGTTCCCCGGCGACGACATTCCGATCACCAAGGGCTCGGCGCTGTGCGCGCTGGAGAACAAGAACCCCGAGATCGGCCATGACGCGATCCTGGCGCTGATGAAGACGGTGGACGAATATATTCCGCAGCCGGAGCGTCCGAAGGATCAGCCGTTCCTGATGCCGGTCGAGGACGTGTTCTCGATTTCGGGCCGCGGCACGGTGGTGACGGGGCGCATCGAGCGCGGCATCATCAAGGTCGGCGAGGAAGTCGAGATCGTCGGCATTCGCGCGACGGTGAAATCGACGGTGACCGGCGTTGAAATGTTTAGGAAGCTGCTCGATCAGGGCGAGGCGGGCGACAACGTTGGCTGCCTGCTGCGCGGCACGAAGCGCGAGGACGTGGAGCGCGGCCAGGTGCTGTGCAAGCCGGGCTCGGTCAAGCCGCACACCAAGTTCAAGGCCGAGGCCTATATTCTGACGAAGGAAGAGGGCGGCCGCCACACGCCGTTCTTCACCAACTACCGCCCGCAGTTCTACTTCCGCACGACGGACGTGACCGGCATCGTGACGCTCCCCGAGGGCGTCGAGATGGTGATGCCGGGCGATAACGTGGCGATGGAAGTCGCGCTGATCGTGCCGATCGCGATGGAAGAAAAGCTGCGCTTCGCCATCCGCGAAGGCGGCAGGACGGTTGGAGCCGGCGTGGTCGCCAGCATCATCGAGTAACATTCATGGACCGCGAGCCTAGAGGCTCGCAAACGCAAGAATAAGGATTGCGGGCCTTAAGGCTCGCGGTCCAGAAGCGATCCGAGAGGGATCGCGGTCCATCGAGGAAGAGACAATGAACGGTCAGAACATCCGGATCCGTCTAAAGGCATTCGACCACCGGATTCTCGATACGTCGACGAAGGAAATCGTCTCCACGGCCAAGCGCACCGGCGCGCATGTGCGCGGGCCGATTCCGCTGCCCACGAAGATCGAGAAATTCACGGTCAACCGCTCGCCTCACATCGACAAGAAGTCGCGCGAGCAGTTCGAGATCAGGACGCACAAGCGCGTTCTCGACATCGTCGACCCCACGCCGCAAACCGTGGACGCGTTGATGAAGCTCGATCTCGCGGCTGGCGTCGACGTCGAGATCAAGCTGTAAGGCATATGAGGAATTCGGGCGGCTCTTAGAAATCGAGCGCCCAGCGAAGGAATTGGATCATGCGGTCGGGCGTTATCGCGCAAAAGGTCGGAATGACCCGCATCTTCACCGATGCGGGCGAACATGTGCCGGTCACGGTTCTCAAGCTCGACGGCTGTCAAGTCGTCGCGCACCGGACGCAGGAGCAGAACGGCTACACCGCCGTGCAGCTCGGCATCGGCCGCGCCAAGGTCAAGAACGTCTCCAAGGCGGAGCGCGGACGCTTCGCGGTGGCGAAGGTCGAGCCCAAGATGAAGCTCGCCGAATTTCGCGTCGACGAGGCCGGCCTGTTGCCGGTCGGCGCGGAAATCACCGCGGATCATTTCGTGGTCGGTCAGTTCGTCGACGTGACGGGCACGACCATCGGCAAGGGCTTCGCCGGGCCGATGAAGCGCTGGAACTTCGGCGGTCTGCGCGCCACTCACGGCGTCTCGGTGTCGCATCGTTCGCACGGTTCGACCGGCGGACGCCAGGACCCTGGCAAGACCTTCAAGAACAAAAAGATGGCCGGGCATATGGGCACCGACCGCGTGACCACGCAAAATCTGCGCGTGGTCCAGCTTGACGTGACGCGCGGTCTGGTGCTGGTCGAGGGCGCGGTTCCCGGACACGCCGGCGGTTGGATTTTCGTGCGCGACGCTGTGAAGCGCGCGCTTCCGGCGGAGGCTCCGCAGCCCGGCAAGTTCCGCCTGCCGGAATCCGCCTCCGCCCCGCAAGAAGAAAAGAAGGAGGACTGAGCCGTGAAGATCGACGTTACGTCGTTCGACGGTCAGACGGCCGGTTCGATCGAGCTCTCCGACGAGGTGTTTGGCCTCGAGCCGCGCGCGGATTTGATTTTCCGCATGATCCGCTGGCAGCTCGCCAAGCGGCGGGCGGGAACGCACGCCGTGAAGAACCGGGCGGAGATCGCCCGGACGGGCAAGAAGATGTATAAGCAAAAGGGCACCGGCGGCGCCCGTCACGGCTCCGCGCGCGTTCCCCAGTTCCGCGGCGGCGGCCGGGCTTTCGGCCCGCAGGTGCGCAGCCACGAGCATGACCTCACCAAGAAGGTCAAGGCGTTGGCGCTCAAGCACGCTCTTTCGGCGAAAGCCAAGGACGGCGCGATCGTGATCTGGGAAAACGCCCAGCTCGCGGAACCGAAGACGAAGTTGCTGAAGGCGGGTTTCGACAAGACCGGTCTCGCGAGCGCGCTGATCATCGACGGCGCCGCGCCGCAGATTAATTTCGCGCTCGCCGCCCGCAATCTGCCCAAGATCGACGTGTTGCCGGTCGAGGGCGTCAATGTTTACGACATTATCCGTCGCGATAAGCTGGTTTTGACCCGCTCGGCGGTCGATGCGCTGGAGGCGCGGCTGAAATGAGCAAGGATCCCCGCCATTACGACGTCATCGTCGCTCCGGTCATCACCGAGAAAGCGACGCTCGCCGCCGAGAATAATCAGGTGGTTTTCCGGGTCGCTCGCACCGCGACCAAGCCGCAGATCAAGGCGGCGGTCGAAGGTCTGTTCGATGTCAAGGTCGATGGCGTCAACACCTTGGTGCGCAAGGGCAAGACGAAGGCCTTTCGCGGCGTGCGCGGCAAGCAGAGCGACGTGAAGAAGGCCGTCGTGACGCTCGCCGAAGGCCATAAGATCGACGTGACGACGGGACTCTAAGGGAAGGCTCGAGGACAAGAACATGGCGCTGAAGACATTCAAGCCGGTCACGCCGAGCCTTCGCCAGCTCGTGATCGTGGACCGCAAGGACCTCTATAAAGGCAAGCCGGTGAAGGCGCTGACCGAAGGTCAGTCGTCGAAGGGCGGCCGCAACAACCATGGCCGCGTCACCGTGCGCTTTCGTGGCGGCGGCCATAAGCAGACCTATCGCATCGTCGACTTCAAGCGTCGCAAGCTCGACGTGCCGGCCAAGGTCGAACGGCTCGAATACGATCCCAATCGCACCGCGTTTATCGCGCTGATCCGCTATGCGGATGGCGAGCTGTCCTATATTCTCGCGCCGCAGCGGCTCGCCGTCGGCGACGAAGTGATCTCCGGCCAGCAAGTCGACGTGAAGCCGGGCAATGCGATGCCCGCGGCCAATATTCCGGTCGGCACCATCGTCCATAATGTCGAGATGAAAATCGGCAAGGGTGGGGCTATCGCCAGATCGGCGGGGACTTTCGCGCAAATCGTGGGCCGCGATCAGGGTTACGTGATCCTGCGCCTGAACTCGGGCGAGCAGCGCCTGGTGCATGGGCAGTGCTTCGCCACCATCGGCTCTGTGTCGAACCCGGACCACATGAACACCACGATCGCCAAGGCGGGTCGTTCGCGCTGGCTTGGCCGCCGCCCGCACAATCGCGGCGTGACCATGAACCCGATCGACCATCCGCACGGCGGCGGCGAAGGTCGCACCTCGGGCGGTCGGCATCCGGTGACGCCGTGGGGCAAGCCGACCAAGGGCAAGAAGACCCGCAGCAACAAATCGACAGATCGTTTCATCGTGTCCTCGCGACACGCCCGCAAGAAAAAGGGCTGATCCATGGCTCGTTCTATTTGGAAGGGCCCGTTCGTCGACGGCTATCTGCTCAAGAAAGCGGATGCGTCGCGCGGCACGGGTCGCTCGGAAGTCATCAAGATCTGGAGCCGCCGCTCCACGATCCTACCGCAGTTCGTGGGCCTCACTTTCGGGGTTCACAACGGGCACAAGCATATTCCGGTCAATGTCAGCGAAGACATGATCGGGCATAAGTTCGGCGAATTTTCTCCGACGCGCACCTTCCACGGTCACGCGGCGGACAAAAAGTCGAAGAGAGGCTAAAGCCGATGTCGAAGCCCAATAACCCGCCCAGGCTCGCGGAAAACGAGGCGAAGGCCGTCGCGCGCATGTTGCGCGTCTCGCCTCAAAAGCTCAATCTTCTGGCCCAGCTCATTCGCGGCAAGAAGGTCGAGCGCGCGCTCGCCGATCTGGAGTTCTCGCGCAAGCGCAGCGCTCTCGACGTGAAGAAGACGTTGGAGAGCGCGATCGCCAACGCCGAGAACAACCACAGCCTGGACGTGGACGATCTCGTCGTCGCTCAGGCCTTCGTGGGCAAGGCGCTGGTCATGAAGCGTTTCCACGCGAGGGCGCGCGGCCGCGCCAGCCGCGTCGAAAAACCCTTCTCGAATCTCACGATCATCGTGCGCGAAGTTCAAGCGCAGGCACAGGCCTAAAGGAGCGCCCCATGGGTCAGAAGGTCAATCCGATCGGGCTGCGCCTTGGCGTCAACCGCACTTGGGATTCGCGTTGGTTCGCGGCCAAGGGCGAATACGCCAAGCTCTTGCACGAAGACATCGCCATTCGCGAAGCCATCATGAAGGCCTTGAAGCAGGCGGCCGTGTCGCGCATCGTGATCGAGCGTCCGCACAAGAAGTGCCGCGTGACGATCTATTCGGCGCGTCCCGGCGTCGTAATCGGCAAGAAGGGCGCGGACATCGACAAGATCCGCAAGCTCGTCGGCAAGCTGACCGGCAGCGAAGTGGTGATCAATATCGTCGAAGTGCGCAAGCCCGAGGTCGAGGCGACCCTCGTCGCGGACTCGATCGCTCAGCAGTTGGAACGTCGCGTCGCCTTCCGCCGCGCGATGAAACGCGCCGTCCAGTCCGCCATGAGACTTGGAGCCCAGGGCATTCGCATCAATTGCTCGGGTCGTCTTGGCGGCGCCGAGATCGCGCGCCTCGAATGGTATCGCGAAGGTCGCGTGCCGTTGCACACGTTGCGCGCCGATGTGGATTACGGCGTCGCCACCGCGCACACCGCCTATGGCGCTTGCGGCATCAAGGTCTGGATTTTCAAGGGCGAAATCCTCGAGCACGACCCGATGGCGCAAGACAAGCGTTTCGCCGAGCAGGCCAGCGGCGGCGGAGACCATCATCATGGCGATCGCGACAGAGACCGCGATCGCGGCAGACGCCGGGAACGCGACGCCGCGTAACGGCGCAAGAAATGACTTCGAGCAACGCTGCTCGGAAAAGTCGCTCCGCGATTTTTCAAACAGCTTGCTCTAGAGCCGAATTCGAGAGTTCGACAACATGTTGCAACCCAAACGCACCAAGTTCCGCAAGGCCTTCAAGGGCCGCATCCGTGGCGCCTCGAAGGGCGGCTTCTCGCTGAACTTTGGGCAGTTCGGCTTGAAGGCGCTGGAGCCGGAACGCATCACGGCCCGTCAAATCGAGGCGGCTCGCCGCGCCATGACGCGCCATATGAAGCGCGCCGGCCGCGTGTGGATCCGCATCTTCCCGGATGTGCCGATTTCCAAGAAGCCGACCGAGGTGCGCATGGGTAAGGGCAAGGGCGCGCCGGAATTGTGGGCGGTGCGCGTCGCGCCGGGCCGCATCATGTTCGAGATCGACGGCGTTCCCGCGCCCCTGGCGCGCGAGGCCTTGACGCTCGCCGCCGCGAAATTGCCGATCAAGACGCGCTTTATCGAGCGCATCGCCGAGTGAGGATTTGACGTCATGAAAAGCAAACAGCATGTGTCCGATCTTCGCGCGCAATCCGAGGATCAATTGAACGACGAACTCCTGAATCTGAAGAAAGAGCAGTTCAATCTGCGCTTTCAGCGGGCCACCGGGCAGCTCGAGAACACCTCCCGCGTTCGCGTCGTGAGACGCGAAATCGCGAGGATCAAGACCATCGCCGCGCATAAGCGCGCCCAAAGCCAAGGTTGAGTGAGCGCCATGCCGAAGCGAATTCTCCAGGGCGTCGTCGTCAGCGACAAACAGAACAAGACCGTTGTCGTTAAAGTCGAACGCCGCTTTACGCATCCGCTGTTTCAGAAGACGGTGCGTCGGACCAAGAACTATCACGCGCATGACGAAGCCGGCGCCTTCAAGGTCGGCGACGCCGTGACGATCGAGGAGACCGCGCCGATTTCGAGATTGAAACGCTGGCGCGTGGTGGAAAACGCTCCCAAGGCTTGATGGCCGCGGGCGTAAAGCAAGGTTCCGGACGAAGTCGGCGCCCGCGTCGAAACCAGACCGGATAAAAAAGGCGGATTAGCCATGATTCAGATGCAGACAAATCTCGATGTCGCCGACAACTCCGGCGCGCGCCGGGTCATGTGCATCAAGGTGCTGGGCGGCTCGAAGCGCAAATATGCCGGCGTGGGCGACATTATCGTCGTGTCCATCAAGGAGGCGATTCCGCGCGGCCGCGTGAAGAAGGGCGACGTGCTGAAGGCCGTCGTCGTTCGCACGGCGAAGGACATCAAGCGCGCCGACGGTTCGACGATCAGATTCGACTCGAACGCGGCCGTGCTGATCAACAATCAGAAGGAGCCGATCGGCACCCGTATTTTCGGACCGGTCCCGCGCGAATTGCGCGCCAAGAACCACATGAAGATCATCTCGCTCGCGCCGGAGGTGCTGTAATGGCCGCCAAGATCAAGAAGGGCGACAAGGTGGTCGTGCTCGCGGGTCGCGACAAGGGCCGCACCGGCGAGGTCGTCAAGGTTCAGCCTGACGAGGGCCGCGCCCTCGTCGAGGGCGTCAATCAGGTCAAGCGCCACCAGCGCCAGACCAAGGACCGCGAGGCGGGGATCGTGACCAAATCGGCCCCGATCGACCTGTCGAACCTCGCCATCGCCGATCCCAAGGACGGCAAGCCGACGCGCGTCGGATTCAAGATTCTCGACGACGGCCGCAAGGTTCGCGTCGCCAAGCGTTCGGGAGAACAGATCGATGGCTGACGAAAAGAAGCCCAAGGCCGCCAAGGCCGGGGATAAGCCCGCGAAGGGCGCGGACAAGGCCGCCGAAGGCAAGAAGTCCGCCAAGCGCAAGGCGGCGACGCCCGCCGCCGGCGGCGAGGAGCGTGGTTCGCGCGGCGCGGTGAAGGCCGAGCTTCCGACCGGCGTCTACACGCCGCGGCTCAAGAAGCATTTCGAAGAGGTTGTTCGCGCCGAAATGACCAAGCAGTTCGGCTATAAGAACAGCTATGAAGTGCCGACGATCGAGAAGATCGTGCTGAACATGGGCGTTGGCGAGGCGGTCAACGACACCAAGAAGGTGACGGCCGCCGCGGGCGACCTCGCGCTCATCGCCGGTCAAAAGCCGGTGATCACGCGGGCGCGTTTGGCGATCTCGACCTTCAAGGTGCGCGAGAACATGCCGATCGGCGCCAAGGTGACACTGCGCAAGACGCGCATGTATGAGTTTCTCGACCGCTTGATCACCATCGCGCTGCCGCGCGTTCGCGATTTCCGCGGTCTCAATCCGAAGTCCTTCGACGGGCGCGGCAATTTCGCGCTCGGCATCAAGGAGCACATCGTGTTCCCAGAGATCGACTACGACAAGGCGGAGTCGATCGTGGGCATGGACGTGATCGTTTGCACGACGGCCAAAACCGACGATGAAGCGCGCGCCCTGCTGAAGGCGTTTAATTTCCCGTTCCGGCAGTGAGGCGTTGAAAGCGTTTTCGAGCGAAGCGGGCGTCCGGTTCGCGTGACGAAAACGCGTTGAATGAAAAAGCTGGAGCTTAGCTCCAGCCCTCAAACGCGGTAACCGAAAAGGCAAGACCAAATGGCCAAGAAGAGCGCGATAGAGAATAACAAGCGAAAGGTGAAGCTCGCCAAGTCGCTCGCCCCTCGGCGGGCGCGATTGAAGGCGGTCGCCGTCGACGAAACGCTGTCCGCGGAAGAGCGTTTCGAGGCGCGTCTCAAACTCGCCGAGTTGCCGCGCAACTCCGCGCCGAACCGCGTGCGCAACCGTTGCGAAGTCTCGGGGCGTCCGCGCGCTTTCTATCGCAAGTTGAAAATGTCGCGCATCGCTCTGCGCGAGCTTGGTTCCCGCGGCCTCGTGCCCGGCCTCGTGAAGTCCAGCTGGTAAGGGGAGCAGCGAAATGGCGATCAACGATCCGTTGGGCGATTTGCTCACCCGCATCCGCAACGCGCAGATGCGCCGCAAGAACAAGGTGGCGACGCCGGGCTCCAAGCTGCGCGCTCACGTGCTCGACGTTTTGAAGGATGAAGGCTATATCCGCGGATACACCACCACGGATTTCGGCAACGGCCGCACCGAGTTTGAGGTGGAGCTGAAATATTTCGACGGCCACCCCGTGATCAAGCAGATCGAGCGCGTGTCGCGTCCCGGTCGTCGGGTCTACGCGGATGTCAACGCGGTGCCGCGTGTCGCCAACGGCCTCGGCATCACCATCGTGTCGACGCCAAAGGGCGTCATGGCGGATCACGCGGCGCGCGAGAACAACGTCGGCGGCGAGGTTTTGTGCAAGGTCTTCTGATCCTGCGCGAAGCCACCATACAGGAATTGCTATCATGTCTCGTATCGGCAAGAAGCCCGTCGTCGTGCCGGCCGGAGTCACCGCGAAGGTGGACGGCCAGCTTGTTTCGGTCAAGGGCGCCAAGGGTCAACTCGAGTTTCTGGTTCCCGACGACGTCTCCGTCGTCTACCAGGACAGTGCGATCAAGGTGGATCCGCGCAACGAAACCAAGCGCGCGCGCGCGCTTTGGGGCACGTCGCGGGCCCGGGTTAACAACATCGTGCTCGGCGTGACCACGGGCTTCGAAAAGAAACTCGAAATCACTGGCGTCGGTTATCGCGCGGCGGTGCAGGGCAAGACCCTGCAGTTGGCGCTTGGTTACTCGCATGATGTGAATTATCCGATTCCGGCCGGCGTCACGATCGTGACTCCGAAGCCGACGGAGATCACCATCAGCGGGATCGACAAGCGCCAGATCGGCCAGATCGCCGCCGAAATCCGCGCGTTGCGCGCGCCCGAGCCCTATAAGGGCAAGGGCGTGAAATACGCCAACGAATTTATCTTCCGCAAGGAAGGCAAGAAGAAGTAAGGATTGCCGTCATGGCCAGGGATGTTCAACACGAAATCCGCCGCAAGCAGCGGGTGCGCCGTTCGATCCGAGCGCGCGCCTATGGGCGCCCGCGCCTGTCGGTTTTCCGTTCGTCGAAGCAGATCTATGCGCAGATCATTGACGACGAGCAGGGCGTGACGGTCGTCGCCGCGTCCTCGATGGAAAAGGCGAACCGCGACAGCCTCAAATCCGGGGCCAACATCGACGCCGCCAAGGTGGTGGGCAAGCTCATCGCCGAGCGCGCCGTCGCCAAGGGCATCAAGGCCGTCGTGTTCGATCGCGGCGCCTATATGTATCACGGGCGCGTGAAGGCGCTCGCCGAGGGCGCCCGCGAGGGCGGCCTGGACTTTTAATCGATCACCTCGAAGCGAGCGGTCTTTTAAGGCCGCGTAAGTGACGGAAGAGAAAATGGCGCGTGAATCAGAGGGCGGTCGCGGTCGCGATCGCGATAGAGAAGAGCGCGACAGCGAATTCGTGGATCGTCTGGTCCACATTAATCGCGTCGCCAAAGTCGTGAAGGGCGGCCGCCGCTTCGGTTTCGCGGCGCTCGTCGTCGTCGGCGACCAGAAAGGCCGCGTGGGCTTTGGTCATGGCAAGGCGCGCGAGGTGCCCGAGGCGATCCGCAAGGCGACCGAATCGGCGAAGCGCACCCTGACGCGGGTGGCGCTGCGCGAAGGCCGCACGCTGCATCACGACATCGCCGGCCGTCACGGGGCGGGGCGGGTCTATCTGCGCGCGGCGCCGGCCGGTACCGGCATCATCGCCGGCGGCCCGATGCGCGCCGTGTTCGAGACGCTCGGCGTGCACGACGTCGTGGCCAAGAGCCAGGGCGCGTCGAACCCCTACAATATGATCCGGGCAACTTTCGACGCGCTCGGCCGTGAAGATTCGCCGCGCTCCGTCGCCGCGCGCCGCACGCTCAAGGTTTCGACCTTGCAGTCGCGGCGCCAGGGGACCGACGCCGAAGCCGTCGACGCGTGAGGGGAGGCATCGAGATGACGACGACCAAGACCATCACCGTCGAGCAGACCGGGAGCGCCACCGGACGTCCCGATCGGCAACGCAAGTCCCTCATCGGCCTGGGCCTGACCAGAATCGGGCGGCGCCGGACTCTCGAGGATACGCCTTCCGTGCGCGGCTTGATCGCCAAGGTGGCGCATCTCGTCAAAATTGTCGGCGAGAAGTGAGGGCGGGCAAATGGTGAAACTCAACGATCTTTCCGACAATCCCGGCGCCAGCAAGAATCGCATGCGCGTCGGTCGCGGCATCGGCTCCGGCAAGGGCAAGACCGGTGGCCGCGGCGTCAAGGGCCAGAAGGCGCGCACCGGCGTCGCCGTGAAGGGCTTCGAGGGCGGCCAAATGCCGTTGCATCGGCGTTTGCCAAAGCGCGGGTTCCATAACCCGTTCTCCCATGATTACAATGAGGTGAACGTCGGGCGGATCCAGCAGGCGGTGGAATCTGGCAAGCTCGACGCCGGCGCGGCCGTGACCAATGAGGCGCTGATCGCCGCGGGGGTGATTTCGAAGCCCCGCGACGGCGTGAAGATCCTCGGCCAGGGCGCCATCACCGCGAAACTCGCGTTAGAGGTCGCCGCCGCGTCGAAGTCGGCGATCGCGGCGATCGAGGGCGCAGGCGGCTCGGTGAAGCTTCTCGCGGCCTCCGCCGCGGAATAAATAAAAGCGATGGGGGAGCCCTTGCGAGGGCACCCGCATCGTCTATTTTGCTCTCGCTCGATCGTCCCGCGCGGAAAGCGGCGCCGCCCTGGATGGACGATCGGGGACAAAAACACCCTGGCAAAATCAGAAAGCGCCGCGCGGCCGTAGCCCGCGACGGCCGCACGGAAAAAGGGGAGTTCGTCCATGGCATCGGCAGCCGAACAGCTTGCGGCCAACGTCAATCTCTCCGCCTTCGGCAAGGCCGAAGAGCTGAAGCAGCGCATCTGGTTCACGCTCGCTGCTCTGGTCGTCTATCGCCTCGGAACGTACATTCCGCTGCCCGGCATCGATCCCGACGCCTTCGCCAAAAGCTTTTTTGGCCAGTCCAAGGGCGTGCTGGAACTGTTCAACATGTTCGCCGGCGGCGCCGTGCAACGGCGCGCGATTTTCGCGCTGAACATCATGCCTTACATCTCCGCCTCGATCATCATTCAGCTGCTCACCTCGGTGGTGCCGGCGCTGGAAAGCGTGAAGAAGGACGGCGAGGCCGGCCGCAAGGTCCTCAATCAGTACACCCGCTATCTGACGGTGGTGCTCGCGACTTTCCAGGCTTACGGAATGGCCATCGGCCTCGAGGGCCAGTCGGGCGTCGTCACCGAGCCGGGACTGTTTTTCCGGCTCACCACCGTCGTGACGCTGGTCGGCGGCACCATGTTCCTGATGTGGCTGGGCGAGCAGATCACTTCGCGCGGCATCGGCAATGGTTCGTCGCTGATCATCTTCGCGGGCATTGTCGCCGCCTTTCCCTCGGCGATCGTCTCCACGTTGGAGCTTGGCCGCCAGGGCGCGATTTCGACCGGCGTGATCCTTGGCGTGATCGCCATGTCCTTCGCGGTCATCGCTTTCATCGTGTTCATGGAGCGGGCGCAGCGCCGGCTGCTGATCACCTATCCCAAGCGTCAGCACGGCAACCGGGTCTATGAAGGGCAAAGCTCCTTCCTTCCGCTGAAGCTCAACACCTCTGGCGTTATTCCGCCAATCTTCGCCTCGTCGCTGCTGCTGCTGCCGACCACCATCGCCAATTTTTATCAGACGCAGGGCACGGACAACATCTTCGCGACGATTTCCGCCTATTTCGGGCATGGGCGTCCGCTTTACATGCTCTCCTATATCGGACTGATCGTGTTCTTCGCCTTCTTCTATACGGCGATCGTGTTCAACCCGACCGAGACGGCGGACAATCTCAAGAAGCACGGGGGCTTCCTGTTGGGCATTCGTCCCGGTGAGCGCACCGCCAAGGAAATCGACACCGTGCTGATGCGCATCACCGTCCTTGGCGCGGCCTATCTCGCGGTGATCTGCCTGCTGCCGGAAATGCTGATTTCCTATGCCAATCTGCCGTTCTATTTCGGTGGAACCTCGCTCCTCATCGTCGTCAGCGTGACGATGGACACGGTAGCGCAGATACACGGCCATCTGCAGGCTGGACAATATGAGGGCCTGATCCGCAAGGCCAAGCTTCGCGGAAAGCGCGCGAAATGAGGTTGGTGCTTCTGGGGCCGCCAGGCGCGGGCAAGGGCACGCAGGCCGGCCGGCTCGTCGCCAAACACGCCATTCCGCAATTGTCGACCGGCGACATGCTGCGCGCGGCTGTGGCCGAAGGCGCCCCGCTTGGCGCGCAGGCGAAGGAAATCATGAACCGCGGCGAGCTGGTTCCGGACGAGCTGGTGATCGATCTGATCGACCAGCGCATCGGCGAGCCGGAATGCGCGCGCGGCTTCATTCTGGACGGCTTTCCGCGCACCATCGCGCAGGCGCGCGCGCTCGACGTGCTGCTGGCCGAAAGGCGAATGAATCTCGACGCGGTGATCGAACTCGTCGTGGATGAGGACGCGCTGCTCGCCAGGGTCGAGAACCGCAACCGCGAGACGTTGAAGGCCGGCGGCGTCGTTCGCGCCGACGACAATCCGGACAGCCTCAAAATCAGACTGAAGGCCTACCGCGCTCAGACGGCGCCGGTCTCGGCCTATTACGCCGAGCGTGGCGCGTTGAAGCAGGTGGACGGAATGGCGTCCATCGACGAAGTCACCGCCGCGATTGACGGAGCCGTGGGCGTAAGGGCCTGAATAGGGCCGTCCCCTTCGCGCGACGAGAAGGCCGCAGAGCATGAGTTCGCGATCGTTTTGCGGGCTGGATTTCGGCACGTCCAACTCCACGGTTGCGTGCCAGATCCAGGGCGATATGGAACTCGCCCCGGTGGAGGGCGAGAGCAGGACGCTCCCGAGTTCCGTTTTTTTCGATTTCGCCGACGGCTCGGTCTCGTTCGGACGCGCCGCCCTCGCCTGTTACGCCGAGGGCGGCGAGGGACGGCTGATGCGCAGCCTAAAGACGGTCCTCGGCGGCAGTCTGATGGACGAGACCACGCTGATCAAATCCCGCGTATACACTTATAAGGAAATCATAGGGCTGATCGTCGGCCGGCTCAAAGCCTCGGCCGAACGCGCGGCGGGCGCCGGCGTCGCCAGGGCCGTGCTCGGCCGTCCGGTCCATTTCGTCGACGACAATCCCGCGGCGGACCGCGCGGCGCGCGACGCCCTCGAGGAAATCGCCCGCGCGCAGGGATTTACCGAGATCGAGTTCCAATACGAGCCCATAGCCGCGGCCCTGGCCTATGAGCAAACCGTCGAGCGCGAGCAATATGCGCTGATTGCCGATATCGGCGGCGGCACCTCGGATTTTTCTATCGTGCGGGTCTCGCCGGAAGGCCGCGCCCGCACGGACCGCGGTCAAGACGTTCTGGCCAATAAAGGCGTGCACATCGGCGGCACCGACATCGACCGTCTGCTCAGCCTTCGCGCGGTGATGCCTTTGCTGGGTCTGAACAGCGAGCGACGCGGAGATTTCGGGGCCAAAATCCTTCCGGTCGCCAATGCTTTCTTCGTCGACCTCGCCACATGGCACAGGATCAATCTGCTTTATACGCCCAAGGTCGCGCGGGAATTGCAAAGCATGTTGCGTCATTCGCTGTCGCCGGAACTGATCGAGCGGCTGATCGCCGTGGTCGAGAGCCGGCGCGGCCACTCCATCGCGCTCTCGGTCGAGACCGCGAAAATCGCGCTGTCGACGCGGCCGAGCGCCGCGATTGATCTCACCGACATCGAGCGCGATTTCGTCGTCGAGACGAACCGCGACATTCTGCGAGCCGCCATCGCCGACCGGCTCGGCGCGCTCGCGCGCACGCTCGACGAAACGCTGGCGGCGGCGGGATTGACCGGCGAACGCATCGACGCGGTGTTTCTGACTGGCGGTTCGACGGCGATTCCGGCGGTGCGGGCCGTGGCGACGGCCCGAACGCCTCGGGCGGCGATCGTCGAGGGCGATTTATTCGGCGCGGTCGGCCTGGGGTTAGGCTTGGACGCGCGGCGAAAATTCGGATAGTTTGCGGTTTGATTGCCGCAACTGATTTGCCGGCGGCCTTGTTCGCGGCGGGCGCTCGTCACTATTTTGTAGCAAATATCGTTTTGCCGCTTGACTCCTTGGTAAACGCTCGTTATCGCCACAACACAATCAAAACACGGGAAGCGCTCGCACGGCGAGGGCTTCTGTTTTTGCGTTTCACAGCCCGCATGGGCCGGCCTCCACCGGACGCGGGACCGAGCGGCGCCTTTTGGCGTCGCGCCATCGCGCCGCCTCCGGGGCGGCGCCTCACATGGAGCATGACAGTGGCACGTATCGCGGGCGTAAATATTCCAACCAACAAACGCGTCATCATCGCGCTACAATATATCCACGGGGTCGGCCCCAAGATAGCCGAGGAAATCTGCGCCAAGGTCAATATTCCGGCCGAGCGCCGCGTTGCGCAGCTCACCGACGCCGAGGTGTTGCAGATCCGCGAAGCGATCGACCGCGACTATGTGGTGGAAGGCGATCTGCGCCGCGAGGTGGCCATCAACATCAAGCGTCTGATGGATCTCGGCTGCTATCGCGGTTTGCGCCATCGTCGTCAGCTGCCGGTCCGCGGCCAGCGCACGCACACCAACGCCCGCACCCGCAAGGGCAAGGCGAAGCCGATCGCCGGCAAGAAGAAGTAAGTTTCGCAACTCGAAAACACATCGATGGGACGGGCGCGCGCTTTGCGCTCCCGACCCGACAGCAGCCCTAGCGCCTGGAATTACGGGCGCGCCCGAAGGACAAAAAAATGGCCAAGGAAACAACCCGCGTTCGCCGCCGGGAGCGCAAGAATATCGTCTCCGGCGTCGCGCACGTGAACTCGACGTTCAACAACACGATGATCACCATCACCGACGCGCAAGGCAACACTGTGTCCTGGTCCTCCGCGGGCACGATGGGATTCAAGGGCTCGCGCAAATCGACCCCCTACGCCGCGCAGATGGCGGCCGAGGACGCGGCGCGCAAGGCCGGCGAGCATGGCGTTCGCTCGCTCGAAGTGGAAGTCTCGGGACCGGGCTCTGGACGCGAATCCGCGCTGCGCGCCTTGCAAGCGGCCGGCTTCACCGTGACGTCGATTCGTGACGTGACCCCGATTCCGCATAATGGTTGCCGTCCGCGCAAGCGTCGCCGCGTCTAATCGGCGGGTGCGTGTTTCCCGCCCGCCGTCGCTTCCGGCGGCTCGCGGGGTCTCGCGGCCTTTGGTTTCTAAAATTCGATATTCGCGCCAGGCGGTATCCGCCGGCGCCGCGGCCGAGAAGCTCAAGGAAAGGCGCCAAAGTGAGCATCCAGAAAAATTGGCAGGAACTCATCAAGCCGAGTAAGCTCGTGGTCATTCCGGGCGACGATCCGCGCCGGCAGGCGACGGCGGTGGCGGAGCCGCTTGAGCGCGGCTTTGGCCAGACGCTCGGCAATTCACTGCGCCGGATACTGTTGTCGTCCTTGCAGGGCGCGGCCATCACCTCGGTCCATATCGACGGGGTGCTGCATGAATTTTCGTCGATTCCCGGCGTGCGCGAGGACGTGACCGACATCGTTCTGAACATCAAGGACATCGCCGTCAAATATCACGGCGAAGGCCCGAAGCGTTTGACGCTCAAGAAGCAAGGGCCGGGCGCGGTGACGGCGGGCGACATCCAGGCCACGGGCGACGTGCAGATTCTGAACCCCGATCTGGTGATCTGCACGCTCGATCAGGGTGCCGAGTTTCGCGTCGAGTTCACCATCTCGACCGGCAAGGGCTACGTGCCGGCGGATCGCAACCGCGCCGAAGACGCGCCGATCGGCCTCATTCCGGTCGACAGCCTTTATTCTCCGGTCAAGAAGGTCAGCTATCGCGTGGAGAACACCCGCGAAGGTCAGGTGCTCGACTACGACAAGCTGACGCTTTCGATAGAGACCAATCGGGCGATCAGCCCGGAGGATGCGCTGGCCTACGCCGCGCGCATCCTGCAGGATCAGCTCAATGTCTTCGTCAATTTCGAGGAGCCGCGCCGCGAAGAGGCCCAGCCATCGATTCCGCAGCTCGCCTTCAACCCGGCGCTGTTGAAGAAAGTGGAGGAGCTGGAGCTTTCGGTCCGTTCGGCCAACTGCCTTAAGAACGATAACATCGTCTATATCGGCGACCTCATCCAGAAGTCGGAGGCGGAAATGCTCCGCACGCCGAACTTCGGCCGCAAGTCCTTGAACGAGATTAAGGAAGTGCTCGCGCAAATGGGGCTGCACCTTGGCATGGAAGTGCCGGGCTGGCCGCCGGAGAACATCGACGACCTCGCCAAGCGCTTCGAGGAGCACTACTGAGCCGCTTCCGTTTTCCCGCGCGCGGGAGCGGACGGATAAGAGACGGCCGTACCTTGGCACGGCGGCCGTAAAAACAATGGAGAGAGCCAATGTATCATCGTAACAAGAAGCGCCGCTTCGGCCGCACCCACGAACACCGCAAGGCGATGTTCGCCAATATGGCCCAGGCGCTCATCAAGCATGAGCAGATCGTCACCACCCTCTACAAGGCCAAGGACTTGCGCCCCGTCGTCGAGAAGCTGGTGACGCTCGGCAAGCGCGGTGATTTGCATGCGCGCCGTCAGGCCATCGCCCAGATCAAGGACGTGGCGCTGGTCAGGAAGCTGTTCGACGTGCTCGGGCCGCGCTACAAGGACCGCAACGGCGGCTATTGCCGCGTGCTGAAGGCGGGCTTCCGCTATGGCGACAACGCCCCGCTCGCGGTGATCGAGTTCGTCGACCGCGACGTCGACGCCAAGGGCAAGGACTCCGGTCCCGTTCAGGTGCGCGAAGAGGCGGCGTGAGCCGAGCAAACCTTTGGTGACCTAAAAAGGGCGGCGCGGTTGCGACCGCCCTTTTTCGTCGCGGTCCTCACTTCGGCAGCGGCGCGTTGAAAATCCAGCGGTGGCCGAAGGGGTCGCGCAGGCTGGCGTAGCGGGTGCGCCAAAAGGAATTGGTCGGCTGCGTCTCGATCTTGGCGCCGAGCTGGGCCGCTCTGGCGCAGATGTCGTCGATTTGCTTGGGCGTGTCATATTCGAGGCTGACGGACATGGTGACTTGCTCGCCCGGCATCGGCGCGCGCGTCTGCCCGAACTCCAGAAAGGCGTCGGCGAGCATCACCGAACCGCCGTTGATCAGCAGTTCGCAATGGGCCACTCGCAGGCCGTCGACCGAGGGCATCAGCGCGACTTGCTCGGCCCCGAAAGCGGCGGTGTAAAAGCCGATCGCCGCCGCCGCCGGCGTCACGGTGAGATAGGGCGCGACTCTCGGGCGTGTCATGGTTCGCTTTCCGGGCCAAGGTTGAACGCGTCGCCCCAGGCAGATTTGCGGATATTCTTGAAGGAAGGCTTATCGCGCTTGGCGATGGTTGTCTCCTCGATTCCCTGACTTGCGCACAGGCGCAGCTCGACCCCCCACTTGCCGAGGCGCGGCGGCGCGATGATCCTCGCGCGCCGGGCGGGTTCGGGATCGCGCAACGCGACGATATACGAAAATTTTTCGTCCTCGAACGGCGCGTCGGCGCCCTTCAGCAGTTTATGGTCGCGCGAGCGAGCGAGACGCGTCGCGAAATGACACCAGTCGGGCGCCGTCAGCGGGCAAGGCCGGTCGTGCGGGCAAGGCAACGCGATGCGCGCGCCCGCGCCGATCAGCCTCTGGCGCAGCGTCATCAGCCGCGCGTAATCGCGCGGCGTGCCGGGTTCAATGAGCGCCAGGGCGCGACCGGCCCGCGTCCACAGCGCGTCGACGACGCCCGGCAAGGCGTCGTCGTCGATCTCCGTCAGCGCATAGCTCGCGACAACGAGATCGGCGGCCCCGCCGCGCGGCGGCGCCCGCAGGTCCGCCGCGACGACCCGCGCCCGCTCCAGCGCCGCATGCGGACTGGCTTGGGTCAGCCGTCCCGCCAGCGCCAGAAACTGCGGGCTGCGGTCGAACAGCTCGACATTGGCGATATCCGGCCAGATTTCCAGCGCCGCGAAGGAGGCGCTGGCGAGGCCGCAGCCCGCGTCGAGGAGGCTCGCAGGCGAAAATTCCGGAACCTCCTCGCAAAGGCGGCGCAACACGCTCGCGGTCGCGGCATAGGTCGCCGGCAGCCGCGTCAGCGCATAGGCTAGAGCGTCCGTCTCGTCCCGGATAGTCTCGCTCGAAGGTTTTCGCGCGCGAAAACCCTCCGACATTCGTTGGGCCCGAGCTTGCAGCTCCTTGCGCGGCTGGCCGTCGAGCAGTTTGTCGAGGGCGGCGGCGAGCGCGGCGGGCGGAGATGAGGAGGCGGCCATAAGGCTCCTTTTGCATGGCGGCGGCATATATACTTCCACCACGGGCTTGATGCGCGTAAAAGACCGTCGAACGCCCGCGAGACCAAGCCGCCAAGATCTTAGCTTCAAGACCGGGCAGCGGCGAGAGGATGAGCAATGTCAGTCGATTCGAACGCGCCCCGCACCTTGTACGACAAAATCTGGGACGACCATGTGGTCGACCGCCAGGATGACGGCGCCTGCCTTCTCTATATCGACCGTCACCTCATTCACGAAGTCACTAGTCCGCAGGCGTTCGAGGGCTTGCGGCTGACCGGGCGCAAGGTGCGCGCGCCAGCCAAGACGCTCGCCGTGGTCGACCATAACGTGCCGACCACCGATCGCTCGCTGCCGATCCTTGACGAGGAGAGCCGCGCCCAGATCGAGCAACTCGCGGTCAACGCGCGCGAATTCGGCGTCGAATATTACAATGAACATGATCTGCGCCAGGGCGTCGTGCATATCGTCGGCCCTGAGCAGGGCTTCACCTTGCCCGGCACGACCATTGTGTGCGGCGATAGCCACACCTCGACGCATGGCGCCTTCGGCGCGCTGGCGCATGGCATTGGCACCTCCGAGGTCGAGCATGTGCTGGCGACGCAGACGCTGATCCAGAAAAAGGCCGCCAACATGCTGGTGCGCGTCGACGGCAAACTGGCGCCGGGCGCGACCGCCAAGGATATCATCCTGGCGATCATCGGCGAGATCGGCACGGCGGGCGGCACGGGCCACGTAATCGAATACGCCGGCGCGGCCATCCGCGACCTTTCGATGGAAGGCCGCATGACCGTCTGCAACATGTCGATCGAAGCCGGCGCGCGGGCCGGCATGGTCGCGCCGGACGAAAAGACCTACGCTTATCTGAAGGATCGCCCGAAGGCGCCGAAAGGCGAGCAGTTCGACGCCGCGCGGCGCTATTGGGACGGGCTGCACAGCGACGAGGGCGCGCATTTCGACCGCGTGGTCACGCTCGACGCCGCCGCTCTGCCGCCCATCGTCACCTGGGGCACCAGCCCCGAGGATGTCGTCCCGATCACCGGCGTCGTGCCGACCCCTGACGACGCCAAGAACTCCGGCAAGCGCGCGGCGATTGTTCGCGCGCTCGAATATATGGGTTTGAAGGGCGGCGAGCGGCTCGACGAGATTGCCATCGACCGCGTGTTCATCGGCTCCTGCACCAATGGCCGCATCGAGGATCTTCGCGCTGCGGCCGCCGTGGTGAACGGCAAGACCGTCAACGGGCGGGTCAATGCGATGGTCGTGCCGGGCTCGGGGCTGGTGAAGGCGCAGGCCGAGGCCGAGGGCCTCGACAAGATCTTCCTCGCCGCCGGCTTCGAATGGCGCGAGCCCGGCTGCTCCATGTGCCTCGCGATGAATCCC
Organism: Methylocystaceae bacterium; assembly: GCA_003134075.1. Classification (GTDB taxonomy): domain Bacteria; phylum Pseudomonadota; class Alphaproteobacteria; order Rhizobiales; family Beijerinckiaceae; genus Methylocystis. Next base: position 20,203 of record PLAI01000238.1, read on the forward strand.
GACCGCCTCGCGCCGGGCGAGCGCTGCGCCTCCACCTCGAACCGCAATTTCGAGGGCCGCCAGGGTTTTAAGGGCCGCACCCACCTCGTCTCGCCGGCCATGGCGGCGGCGGCGGCGATCGCCGGGCATTTCGTCGACGTGCGGACTTGGGGATGACGGGCGGCGACCCCCGGACGCGGAGATTTTCGTAACCTACTGGATCGAAGGCGGACAATCATGGCAGGCACAATCTCCGACAGCGCGGTCGCCGCGCTCAAGGCCCCGACCCTCGCCGACATCGAGACGCTGGCGCGTGCGGGTTACGCCGCTTTGCCCTCGCGCTTCACGCGCCTGTGCGAGGGGCTGGTTATTCGCGTCGAGGATTTTCCAGAGGACGACGTTCTCGAAGAAATGGAATGCGAGACCGAATACGATCTTCTTGGCCTGTTTCGCGGCCAGGGGCTGACGGAGCGCGAGCATTTGGCGCAAACCGGCGATCAGCCCAATATGATCTGGCTCTATCGGCGTCCAATCATCGACTTCTGGGCCGACGGCGAGGAAACCCTGGCCGAGATCGTCACCCATGTGCTGGTCCACGAGATCGGCCACCACTTCGGCCTCTCCGATCAGGACATGGAGGAGATCGAGAGCCACGTCGGCTAAAGCATCCTCCTTGCCGAGCGAGCGGCGTCTGGACTAAAAGCTGAGCAACCTATCTTTCAACCGCCTCGCGGGCGCACGGCGCCGGGGGCCGCTCGACGGCTGGAAAAAATCATGTGTTGGAGTGGTGAAGCGTCGACGGCTCTGGCGACCGTCGGCATCGGCGGCGCGCTTTACGCGGCCTATAAGAAAGAGCCGGCGTCGCTGTGGGGCACGCTGCTGTATTTCGCGATGATGGAGGCCTTGCAGGCCTATACCTATACCGTCATCAACCAGTGTCAGTTGCCGGCGAACCAGATAGCGACGGTCTTGGGCTATTTACACATAGCATTCCAACCGTTCTTCATAAACGCCATCTCCCTGCACTTCGTCCCGGAGAAGGTGGCGGCGCGGCTGTATAAGCCCGTCTACGGGCTGTGCTTCGTCTCGTCGATCATCATGTTGTTGCAGCTTTATCCTTTCGAATGGGCGGGGCTGTGCGAACCGGGCCGCGCGCTTTGCGCCGCGCGTCTGTGCTCGGTAAGCGGCAATTGGCATATCGCCTGGGACGTGCCGGCCAATGGCATCGGCAATTGGACCTATGAGCATCACCTCACCGGCTATTTCAGCTATGGGTTCGTCGCCTTCATCCTGCCGCTGATGTATGGCTCCTGGCGCTTCACGCTGTATCATTTCATCATGGGGCCGTTCATGGCGCGCATGCTGACCAATAACCTCAACGAGGCGCCGGCGGTATGGTGCCTGCTGTCGATCGGCTTCCTGCTGATCGTCGTCGACACCCCCGTGCGCAAATATCTCTATGTGCGCTGGAATCTGCTGTGGCGGCTATTCTTTGGCTATGACGGTCGGGAGGCGCCGCCCAAGGAGGCCGCCGAGCCGTCGCGGGAGCCCGCGTTGGACCAGGTCTGACGCTCTTTCGCGCCGAACGCATTGACACGGCTTGGGCCGAGCCTACAACCGGGCCGACATCTCGAACGATTGGTCGCAACATGCCGCACACGGGTCTCGAAAGCCTCATCACCGCCGCCTTCGAACACAGGGCGAACATCACTCCGGCGACCAAGGGCGATGTTCGTCATGCCGTCGAGAGCGCGCTGCGCCTGCTCGACGCCGGCAAGCTGCGCGTCGCCGAGAAGATCGAGGGCAATGACGGTCCCGACTCCTGGCGTGTCAATCAATGGCTCAAGAAGGCCGTGCTGCTGTCGTTCAGGCTCAACGACATGTCGGTGATCGACGGCGGACCGGGCGGCGCGACCTGGTGGGACAAAGTCCCGTCGAAATTCGCCGGCTGGAGCGCGACGGAACATGCGGCCGCGGGGTTCCGCTCCGTCCCGGGCGCCGTGGTTCGTCACTCCGCCTATATCGCTCCGGGCGCGATCTTGATGCCATCCTTCGTCAATCTAGGCGCTCACGTCGACGCCGGCACGATGGTCGACACCTGGGTCACGGTCGGCTCCTGCGCGCAGATCGGCAAGAATGTGCATCTGTCCGGCGGTGTCGGCATCGGCGGCGTGCTGGAGCCGTTGCAGGCCAATCCGACGATCATCGAGGACGATTGCTTCATCGGCGCGCGCTCCGAGGTCGTGGAGGGCGTCGTCGTCGGCAAGGGGTCGGTGCTGTCGATGGGCGTGTTCATCGGCGCCTCGACCAAGATCGTCGACCGCGCGACGGGCAAGATCCATGTCGGCTATGTGCCGCCCTATTCGGTGGTCGTGTCGGGCAATCTGCCGGGCAAGCCGCTGCCGGACGGCGCGCCGGGCCCCTCGCTTTATTGCGCGGTGATCGTCAAGACGGTGGACGCGCAGACGCGCGCCAAGACCGGAATCAACGAACTCTTGAGGGATTGATGGGCTGGCCTTCCAGCGAGCGTATCCGCTTTCTGTTCCGCGCCGATCAGGGGCGGGTGGACCGCGATGTCTGGCGGCGCGCCGCGCTGGGTCTGCTGGCGTTCATCGCGCCGTTCATCGGCGTGGGGCTGTTGCTCGCGCCCTATACCGAACACGATCTCTCCAAGAGCCCGCTGTTCGTCCCGATGACGGCGCTGGCTTACGCCTATCTCATATTCTTCGCCTTCGTCGCCATGCTGGTCGCGATCAGCTTCGTCAATCTTTCGGCCAAGCGCTTTCGCGACATTGGTCTTTCGGCGCCGCTAGGCCTTGCGAGCTTGCCGCTGCTCGCGGTTTTTCTCGCCGCCGCGGCGCATTGGCTGCAACCGCGGATCGCCGAAGTCATGCCGCGCTGGCAGGTCTACCCGTTCGACACGGCCGCGGTCATCGTGGCGGGCTGGACGCTCTACCAATTGGGATTCGCGCCGGGGCGGGAAAAATGACGGCGCTCTCGCCCGCCGTGGAACTCACGCGCGAATTGCTGCGCTGTCCCTCGGTGACCCCCGAGGACGCCGGCGCGCTCGACGTATTGGAGCGCGCGCTCAATGCCGCGGGTTTTGCTTGCGCGCGCAAAATCTTCCATGAGGCCGGCACGCCCGATGTCGACAATCTCTTCGCCAGGATCGGCGACGGCGCGCCGCACCTCGTCTTCGCCGGCCATACCGACGTGGTGCCGCCGGGCGACATGGGCCGCTGGCGCTTCGACCCGTTTTCCGGCGAGGTCGCGGAGGGAAGAGTTTTCGGGCGCGGCGCCTCGGACATGAAAGGCGCCATCGCCGCCTTCGCCGCCGCGGCGTTGGAGTATGTGCGCCGGCACGGCGTCCCGAAGGGCGCGATTTCCTTCCTGATCACGGGCGACGAGGAAGGCCCCTCGATCAACGGCACGGTGAAGCTGCTCGACTGGGCGCGCGAGCGGGGCGAGCGTTTCGATCACTGCATCGTCGGCGAACCCACCAATGTCGACGCGCTCGGCGACATGATGAAAATCGGCCGGCGCGGTTCGCTGAACGGCCATGTCTTCGCGCGCGGCAAGCAGGGGCATGTCGCCTATCCCGAGCGCGCGCATAATCCGCTGCCGGCGCTCGCGCGCGTCGCCGCCGCGCTTTCGCGGCATGAATTCGACGCCGGAACGGAGCATTTCGCGCCCACTAATCTCGAGGTCACGTCGATCGACGTCGGCAATCCCACGACCAATGTGATCCCCGCCGCCGGCCGCGCCAGTTTCAACATTCGCTTCAACGATCTTTGGACTCCCGAGAGCCTGGCGGAGCGCGTCCGCGAGGTCGCGCTCGCGGCGGCTGACGGCACGGTGATCGACGTCCAGTTTTCGCCCTGCAACGCGCGGGCGTTTTTGACGAAGCCCGGGCCTTTCACCGACCTCGTCGCGCGCGCGATCAGGGATGTGACGGGCCGCGCGCCGCGGCTTTCGACCAGCGGTGGAACCTCCGACGCGCGCTTCATCACGCGCGACTGTCCGGTCGTGGAATTCGGCCTTCTCAACGAAACGATTCACGCGGTCGACGAGAACGCGGCGCTCGCCGACATAGACGCGTTGACGCGGGTGTATTTTCGCGTGCTCGAAGATTATTTTGGAGGCGCATGAGCGAGATACGTTCCTCAACGCCAAAGATTCGCATCGAGACCGCTGGCGGCGTCGCCACGGTGCTGATCGACAACGCGCCGCGCCGCAATGCGTTCGACTATTCGATGTGGAGCGCGCTGCCGGACGTGATGCGCCAGCTCGACGCGGAAGAAGGCGTGCGCGTCGCGGTGCTGCGCGCCGCGCCCTCGCTCCCCTTTTGTTCCGGCGCCGATATTTCTGAGTTTTCGACCCTTCGCGCGACGGCGGAAGGCGGTCGCGCCTATGAGCAATCCAATGTCGAAGCGTTCGACGCCTTGGCGCGGCTCGGAAAGCCGGTGATCGCCGCGATCGGCGGCTTTTGCATGGGCGGCGGCATGGGGCTTGCCGCGGCTTGCGATCTGCGCGTCGCGGCCGATGACGCGGTGTTCGGCATTCCCGCTGGGCGGCTAGGCGTCGGTTATCCGCCGACGGCGATGCATTATGTCGTGGCCGCGGTCGGCGCGCAGACCGCGATGGAACTGTTTTTCACCGCGCGGCGTCTGTCGGCGCGAGAGGCGACGGCGAGCGGCTTTCTCGCCCGCGTCATTCCGGGAGAGGAGTTTAACTCTGCGGTCGCCGAATTGGCCTCGACGATCGCCGCCAGCGCGCCGCTCACCCTGCGCGCGGCCAAGGCGGCTATTCGCGCGGCCTCCCGCGCGCCGCGCGCGCCAAGCCTGGAGCAATGCGAGGCCCTGGCGGCGGCCTGTTTCGACAGCGCCGATTTTGTCGAAGGGCGCACGGCCTTTCTGGAGAAGCGCGCGCCGCGATTTAGCGGCCGCTGAAGACGAGAGGGGCGCGAAAATGATGACGGCGAAAAGCGCGCTAAAACACGTCGCCGGCGTTCTCATGTTCGCGGCGATCTTTCTGTTGACGCGCTACTACGTCACGGGAGAGNNGCCGTTCTCCGTGACCATGGAGCACGACGCCGCGCGGTTGAACGCGACGCTTCCCGAGATGGTCAGCGAGGGCGTGCGGCTCGACAAGGCGGCCGCCGGCCCGGGAAATTTGTTCAACTATATTTATACGGTCGTCGACGACGACGCGGCGAGCAAAATCGTCGCCGATCCGAAGGAACTCGACAAGTTGAGGAGCCAGCTGCGCGAGCGCGTCTGCACGGTCATGCCGGCATACAGAAACAACAACACGATCGTGAGATATTCGCTGCGGAACAACTCCGGCGACATGATCGCCGACATTTCGATTAATCCGAAGGATTGCTGAATTCCTCCAGCCGCCACGCACGGCTCCTCCTTCGATCAAACCAGCGACAGTCGCGGACGCGGGCGCGCGCGGCGGCGCCAGACGCTTGGGTGCGCCGTTGGGATGAAGCACGGCGCCGCCTCGTCGACGGTCTCGGCGTCGCCAAGAAACAGATAGCCGTCTTCGGCGAGCAGACCGGCGAGGCGCTCCAAAACCCCGCGCTTGGCTTCCGGCGCGAAACTCGTCACCGCGTTGCGACAAAGGATCACGTCGAACGCGCCGAGTTCGGCGGGGCTGGACAGAAGATTGAACCGACCGAAGGCGACGCGCGCGCGCAGATGTTCGTTGACGCGCCAGTTTTCTTCCTCGCGATGAAAATAGCGCAACAGATGAGTCGTGGAGAGGCCCTGCTGCACCTCTAAATGGGTGTAGATCCCCTTGCGGGCGGTTTCGATCGCCGCGCCGGAAATATCCGTGCCGAGGATTTCGAGGCTCCAGCCTCGCAGTTCGCGGGCCGCTTCGTCGAGCATCATCGCCAGCGAATAGGCTTCCTGTCCGGTCGAAACAGCGGCGCACCAGATGCGCAGGCGTCGCTCGCGCCCGCGCGCCGCCATCAACTCCGGAAGAATGCGGGCGCGAAACGCCTCGAAAGGCGCGCGATCGCGAAAGAACGAGGTTTCACCTGCCGTCATGGCGTCGATCGCCTCCTCGATAAGCGCTTCGTTTCCGTTTCGCTCGATGAGCAAGGTCAACTCGAAGAGATCGGAGACGTCATGGGCTCGCATCACGGGTCCAAGCCGGCGTTCGACGACGCGCCGCTTGTCGGCGCCGATGTCGGCGCCGGTCAACGCCGCCCATTGGCGCCGAAAGCGCGCGAAGACGTAGCTCGCGCGCGCGTCATCGACGCTGGATACGGGAGCTGCTTCGCGCGGGCTCCTCGCGATTGTGTTACGCATCACCAACAACGCCTCGCTCGAAGCAAACAGCGCGTCGACCATCGGCGCGCTCCGCGGCGACGATCGGCTTAGACGAGGCCGATTTCCTGGAACTTCGAGCGCACGATATTTTGATCGAACGGCTTCATGATATATTCGTCGGCGCCGGCGTGCATGGCGCGCGCGATGTGCCCGACTTCGTTTTCGGTGGTGCAGAAAACAACCTTGGGAGAGGTCCCGCCCGGCATTTTGCGCAGCGCGCACAGAAATTCCAGGCCGTCCATTTCCGGCATGTTCCAGTCGAGCAGAATGACGTCCGGCATCATCCTCTCGCATTCGGCCAGTCCGAGCTTGCCGTCTGGCGCTTCCGAAGTGCGGAAATGCAAACCCTCCAAAATGCGCCGCGCCACCTTGCGAATGACCGCGCTATCGTCCACGACCAGAACTTGCTTCATTGTCTCTCTCCTCGTTTGAAATTTCCGGATTCTCCGGTTCGGTAAGCTGGTTCGCCTTGTTGCGAGACGCGTTTGATCAGCGCCGCCACGTCGACGATCGACAGGAAGCCGCCTTGATGGCGGTAGAACGCGGCCATAAGTTCGGCGAGATGTGGGTCAAGATGCGCCGGGCAGGCCACGCGGTCCTGCTCCTCGCTGACGATAACGTCGCCGGTGTCGTCGACCAGCAGCGCGTAATCGTCGCCATTATGGGTGATTCCGACGGCCAGGAGCGCCGAGCTGGGTTCGCCCGAGTCGATGCGCAGGCATTTGTCGAGATGCAGAGCCGTGACGATGCGGCCGCGCAGGTTGGCGAGTCCCGCGACTTCCGGCGGCGCCAGCGGCACGGGCGTCAGTCTGTCGATATAGAAGACGGTCTTCACGCGATGGACGGGCAGGCCGACGATTTGCGATTTGATTCTGACGGTGAAATGACTCTCCGCGGCGCCGCCTCGAGCGTGCGGCCGATGACGACTATAGCTGAAGTCGGCGAGATCGAAGGTCACGCGGCGATCTCCGTCATGAGCCGCTGTTCGATCTCCTGCGCGGTGGTCGGCGTCAGTTTGCGGAAACTATCGACAACGTCGACGAGCGCCCGTCTGTCGAATTTTCCGACCACCGCGCGCGCGCCGCAAGCCCTGGCCGCTTCGCGAATCGAGGCGGTCGCCTGCGAAGCCAGGGCGACGACGGGAATATTCGCGCAGCCTTCCTGAGCCAGCAGTTGGCGGGTCAGCGAATAGCCGTCCATATCGGGCATGTCGATGTCGGTGACCAATATGTCGATCTTCATGCCCTTCTCGATCAGCGCCAGCGCTTCCACGCCCGAGGCGCGGGCCGTCACCTCGAACCCCGCCGCGCAAAGCACGGGACTCAGCATGTCGCGGAAGAACTGCTTGTCGTCGACAAGGAGAATTCTCGGGCGCTGGTTGACGCCGCGCGCCAGCGCGCCAGGGTCGGCGCGGTTGATGAAATAAGTCATGTCGAGCAGTTCGACTGTTTGGCCGCGAAGATTGACGAGGCCCACGATCCTGTCGTCGACTCCCGCCAATTGCGGCTCCAGGGCCTCTTCGATGACATCGATGATCTCGTCGACGAGCACGCCGACCGCCTGGCCCGCTCCAGCGAGCACGAGGATCGGATACGCCCGCGCCTCGATCGTCATGTCATCAGCCGCTCGAAAGATCGGCAACAGCCGACCTTCATAGGGCAACACGTGAACGTCTCCCAAGCGCGCGAGCCGGGCGCCGTCGACCTCCTCTATGCGCATGATCAGCGACAACGGCAGGGCTTTCAGCGGGCCGGCGCCGGCGCGCAGCAGCACGACGCAGGTTTTCGCCTTTTCGGGCTGGAAGGCCTCGAGCGGCCGCCGCTCGCGTTCCTCCGTCTTATTCTTGATCCCGGCGCGGTCGACGATGGCCGCTGGGTCGAGGATGAGCACGGCCGAACCGTCGCACAGGATCGTCTGGCCCGAAAAGACGCCAAGACGCGCCAAGGCGCCGACCAGCGGCTCGATCACGACTTCCTGCACATCGGCGATGGCCTCCACGAGCAGGCCGCAGCGCACGCCGGCCACGCGCAGGATGACGACATAACCGCACCTCCCGATCTCTTCCGCGCCGGGCGCGAGGCCGAGCGTTTGGGCGAGGCGGGCGAGGGGCAAGGCTTCGCCGCGCAGGCGAAGCATCGGCGCGCCATAGACAAAGTTGACGAAGCTTTCGAAGCCTTCTCCGACGCCGACGACCTCGACGACCGCCATTTGCGGAATGGCGAAGCGCGATCCGCCACAGGAGAGAATGAGCGCCGGCGCGATCGCCAAGGTGAGCGGAATGCGCAGCAGGACCGTCGTGCCGAACCCAGCGCGCGACGCGAGCGACACCGTTCCACCGATGGAATGAATGTTGTCGCGCACGACATCCATTCCGACGCCTCGGCCGGAAACCTTCGACACCTGCTCGGCGGTCGAGAAGCCCGGCAGCAGGACGAGCGGATAGAGTTCGGCGTCGGTCATTTTTTCGAGCGCCCGCGCGCTCGCGAGCCCGCGTTCGCGGGCCTTCTTCTTGATGCGCGCTACGTCGAAACCTCGACCGTCGTCCTCGATCTCGAGCGTGATCTGACCGGCGTCATAGGCGGCGGTGACGCGGATCAGGCCGGTATCGGGCTTGCCGGCGGCGATGCGCTCGGCGACGGATTCGATGCCGTGATCGGCGGCGTTGCGGATGATGTGCGTCAACGGCGCGCGCATGAGTTCGATCACCTGGCGGTCCAGCTCGGTCTCCGCGCCAAAGGTCTCGATCCTGATCTTTTTTCTCAGTTCCAGCGAAAGATCGCGCACCAGGCGCGGCAAGGTGGAAAACAGCTTATCGAGCGGCTGCATCCGCACGCGCATGACCGCGTCTTGCAGATCGCTGGTGGCGCTCGACAGATTTTGCACGGAGCCCTTGACGCGCTCGTCGCCCCCATCCGCAGAGAGCTCCAGCAGCTGGTTGCGGGTCAGCACGAGTTCCGAGACGATCCCCATCAGCCGGTCTAGCACGCCGATCGATACGCGCACGGTTTCGGTCGATCGAGCGGCCGCGCTGGCGGCGTCGCGCGACGGGGCGGCGCTGGCCGGCGTCGAGACGCCGGGTTCGGCTTCAGGCGCGTGGGCCGTCCAGACGGGCGCCAGCGGCGTCGATTCCGGGGTCTTCAGTAGTTTTGTTTGTGCTTCCAGCGCTTGCAAAATATCGGAATCGTCCCCTTCCGGCTCCGCTTCCAGCCGGCCGATCTCGACGAGCAGCGATGATAGCCGATCGACGACCGCGAGAATGAGGGAAATATGTTCGCCGCTGGCCTTCGCTCCGTCGCGCAGGCGCCCGATCAGCGCCTCGGCTCCGTGGGCGAGGCGGCCGACGCGCGGCAGGCTCAGAAAGCCGGAGCTGCCCTTGATCGTGTGGACGTGGCGAAACAGGCTGGCGATCAGCGCCGGGTTGCCGGGGTCTTTCTCGATGCGCACGAGCTGCATCGACGCGGCGTCGATGTGTTCGGCCGCCTCCGCCAGAAATTCGGAAAGTAAATCGTCCATGGCGACTCTCGCGCCGCGGGCGCGGCCAACAAGAGTCATTTTGGCGCGAAGGTGTTAAAAGACCAGAAATCTCGGCGTTAAACCGCGGTTAAAATTGGAACCTGCGCGAAACGCTTCGGTGCGCGAGAAAACCTCGCGGCGTTCGCGCGCCGCGAGGTTTGATTTTGGAAAATGGTTTTGTTTGCCCTAGAGCAAGTTCCGCGAAAGTTGACAGACGCGATTTCTTATCGCTCGGATGCTTCCATCCGAGCGGAAAGCGCGCTATGCGACGGCGCTGACTTGTTCTCGCGGGCTCTCCGACGCCTCGGCCGCGATCGGCTTGGCCTCGATGGTCACGACGTCGCCAGCCAAAGCGAGCGACACTTCGAGGCCGCAGGATCGCGCGACGAGCCCGGCGTAATAGGCCTGGATCGCGCGGGCGTCGACCGAGCCGTCCTCGGGCTCGCCGGAAAGAAGGCTCGCGACGCCGGGCGTGACCCGCGCGTTGACGCCCCTGGCCTGGACATGAAAACTCATGTCGTCGTCCTCGCCTTTGGCGGAGATCGAAATATCGCCGCCACGCGGAATCGACGCATCGGCGATCAGGCACAGATTGAGCAGTAGCTTGACCTTGTTCTTCGGCAACAGCACGCGTGGCACGTTCCAATCAAGGCGCGTGCGCTCGTCGGCGAGCAATTGGCGCGCGACGTTCTCGGCGTCGCCGGTGTCGATGGAAGAGCCCTTTGAGCCGGCGGCGCCAAAGGCGAGGCGGCAGAATTGCAGGCGCGAGGAAGCCTCTTGCGCGCTGGATTTGATCAGCGCGAGGGCATGGCCGCGCATTTCCTGGTCCTTCTCCTCCTCCAGAACCTCCAGCCCGTTGACGATCGCGCCGACCGGCGAGATAACGTCGTGGCAGACGCGGGAAGAGAGCAGGGCCGCGAGATCGAGGGAGTCGAGCGCGAATTTCGTCATGGGGTCATCCAGCTAATGATTGGTTTGGTCAGAGACATCCACGACGACGCAACAGTTGCGCGGCGGGAGGGCGAGTAGGTTTGAACAAGCGCCCAACGAAGTACACGAATCACTCTAAGGATTTCGTTAAACCTTACTCCGACCCGGCGCGACAGAAAAGCCTCGCCCGCCCGTAGCTTGGCTTCTGGTTAAGGCGCGCCGAAGAAGTATGGTTGTCGGCGCCAAATTTGGCGCGGCGAACGGCGGGACTGGATTACGCCAAAATGACATGATTAAAGAATAGTCGCGCGGCGACCCTTGGAGACGATGGATAGAGTTCCGTGAACAAATCGATCTCGAATTTTCTCGCGCTGGCCCGGTGGATCGCCGCGCTGGCGGTGGTTATCGCCCACGCCGGCCAGTTGATCCAGATTTCCGACATCATGGTCGCCCCGCACGGCCCCGGCGTTTACGCTTGGTGGTTCCTGGCCGGATTTTCGCATCAGGCGGTGCTGGTTTTCTTCGTCATGTCGGGCTTTTTGATCGGCGGCGATTTGCTGCGCCGGCTGGACAGGACGGACCCTTTTCTGAAACAGTACATGATCGACCGCTTCAGCCGGATCTATATCGTGATGGTTCCGGCGCTGGCCTATGGCTTCGTGGTCGATTCCATCGGCCGGCGGATCTTTCCAGACTCCGGAATTTACGATGGCGCCTTCTTCGACGGCGTCTTCAACCCGATCAACATAGTGTGGACATTGCTGCAGCAACAGCACATATGGGCGCCGCAGGCCGGCGCCAATGGCCCACTATGGTCGCTCGCCTGCGAAATGTGGTATTATATTACCTTTCCGCTGCTGCTGGCCCCGCTTTCGCGCGCCTATTCGACGGGCTTCCGCCTCGCCGCCTTCGCTTGCGGCGCCCTGAGCGTGATCGTCATGTCCATTCCCCAAAGCTTTTTCCTGTTTGGTTACGGCGTTTGGGCGCTTGGCGCGCTTGTTCGCTTGGCGCGGCGCCCTTTGATCAAGTCCACATGGCTGTCGCTCGGCGTTTTTCTCGCGACGGCCACGCTGATGCGCCTCGGCGCGCGCGGTCCGCTCGTCGCCGCTTATCCTTTCGTGTCGACGCTCGCCGACATCGGGGTCGCCGCGACATTCGCCAATTTGCTGCTGTCCTTGCGCTTCGCGGCGGAAGACGGGTTTTTCGCCGATCTCTCGCCGATTCATCGGCGGCTGTCGGATTTTTCTTATTCGCTCTACGCGACCCACGCGCCGCTCTGCTTTTTTGTTTGGGCCGGCGTCGGAAGCCTGCTTGGCCGCGATTGGTACAAGGCGCTCCCGACGCCTTCGCACTGGGCCCTGGCTTTCGCGCTGATAGCCGCCGCCATCGTGATCGCCTATGGCTTCTCGCGCCTCACCGAAGCGCGAACCAAGCAGCTAAGGGATTTTTTCACGCGGCGTCCCGCTCGCTCCGAGCAGAGCGGGCGGGGCCTCCGAGCGGTCGAACCAAGCGGTTCACGACGGTCAGCCCTTGCGCCGCAGCGCGGCCCGCGCCGCCGCGAGGCGGGCGATGGGCACGCGGAAGGGCGAGCAGGAGACGTAATCGACGCCAACCTCCTCAAAGAAGTCGATTGAGGCGGGATCGCCGCCGTGCTCGCCGCAGACGCCAAGCGCCACGTTGGGCCGCGCCTTGCGCGCCCTCTCGCAGCCGATCGCGACGAGTTCGCCGACGCCCTCCTGGTCGATGGTCACGAAAGGGTCCGCCGGCAAGACGCCCTTGGCGACATAGGCGCCCAGAAACGCGCCCGCGTCGTCGCGCGAAATGCCCAGCGTCGTTTGCGTCAAATCATTGGTGCCAAAGGAGAGGAATTCCGCCGTAAGCGCGATGTCGCCGGCCCGCAGCGTCGCGCGCGGCAGTTCGATCATCGCGCCGATGTGATAGCTGGAGCGCAGGCCCGTCTCCGCCTCGATGGCTTGCGCGGTCTCGTCGACGCGCCGCTTGATCAGGTCCAGCTCGGCTTTCGAGAACACCAGCGGGACCATGATTTCGATTTGCGCGGGCTCGCCGGTCTCGGCGGCCGCGGCGATCGCCGCCTCGAAGATGGCGCGCGCCTGCATGTCGACGATTTCGGGAAAGGCGACGCCGAGACGCACGCCTCGAAAACCCAGCATCGGGTTGAATTCGGAAAGCTCCTGCGCGCGCTTGCGCAGCTTGGAGGGGTCCGCGCCCATGGCGGTGGCGACGTGGGCGATTTCGGCGTCGCTATGGGGCAGGAATTCGTGCAGCGGCGGATCGAGCAGGCGGATCGTCACCGGCAGGCCGGCCATGATCTCGAACAGCTCCTTGAAATCGTCGCGCTGCATCGGCAGCAGCTTGGCCAGCGCGGCCTTGCGGCCGTCGGCGCTGTCGGCGAGGATCATCTCGCGCACGGCGACGATGCGCTCGCCCTCGAAAAACATATGTTCGGTGCGGGCGAGGCCGATGCCTTCGGCTCCAAACTTGCGCGCCGCCTTGGCGTCCATCGGCGTCTCGGCGTTGGCGCGCACCTTCAGGCGTCGCGCGGCGTCGGCCCAGCCCATCAGCACGGCGAATTCGCCGGTCAACTCCGGGCGCCGCATCTTGACCGCGCCGGCGATCACCTGGCCGGAGGAGCCGTCGACGGTGATCATGTCGCCCTTGCGAAAGCGCCGGCCGGCGACCGAAAAACTCTGGTCCTCGTAATCGATGCGCAAGCCCACGGCGGCCGTGACGCAGGGCTTGCCCATGCCGCGGGCCACGACGGCAGCGTGCGAGGTCATGCCGCCGCGCGCGGTGAGGATGGCCTGCGCGGCGTGCATGCCGCCAATGTCCTCCGGGCTGGTCTCGACGCGCGCCAGAATCACCTTGCGCCCCTGGCCGGCGAGCTCCATCGCCTCCTCGGGGCCAAACACGATCTCGCCGCAAGCCGCGCCGGGCGAGGCGGGGAGGCCGCTGGTCAGAACGGCGTGTCCGATCTCGGGGTCGACGGTCGGATGCAGCAATTGGTCGAGCGAGGCCGGGTCGATTCGCATCAAGGCGTCGTCGCGCGTGATGAGCCCTTCGTTCGCCATATCGACCGCGATCTTCAGCGCGGCCGGCGCGGTGCGCTTGCCGCCGCGCGTTTGCAGCATCCATAATTTGCCGCGCTCGACGGTGAACTCCATGTCCTGCATGTCGCGGTAATGCGCTTCCAGCTTTTCCGCATAGGCCTTGAACTCGGCGAAGACAGCCGGCATCGTCGCCTCCAGCGACGGCGCGTCGGATTTCGCGGTGAGGCGCGCCTCCTCGCTGATCGATTGCGGCGTGCGCATTCCGGCGACGACGTCCTCGCCCTGGGCGTTGATCAGAAACTCGCCGTAAAGCTCGCGCGCGCCGGTGGAGGGGTTGCGCGAAAAGGCGACGCCGGTGGCCGAATTATCGTCCATGTTGCCGAACACCATCACCTGCACATTGACGGCGGTGCCCCAGTCGGCCGGGATATTGTGCAATTCGCGGTAAACGATGGCGCGATGGTTCATCCAGGAGGAGAACACCGCCTTGATCGCCCCCACGAGCTGCTGATGCGGGTTCTGAGGAAAATCCACGCCCTTGTGTTCGGCCACGATCTCCTTGTAGAGCGTGACGACGGCGCGCCAGTCGTCGGCGTGAAGCTCCGCGTCCAGAATGATCGCGCGCCGCTCCTTGTATTGTTCGAGCGCCTCCTCGAATTCGTGATGCGCGACGCCGAGCACGACGGAGGAATACATTTCGATGAAGCGTCGATAGCAATCGAAGGCGAAACGCTCGTCGCCGCACTTTTTGGCCAGCGCGCCGACGGTGTTGTCGTTCAGCCCGAGATTGAGCACGGTGTCCATCATGCCCGGCATCGAGGCGCGAGCGCCCGAGCGCACGGAGACGAGCAGCGGCCAGTCGGGATCGTCGAAGGAATGACCGGCGACGTCGCCGAGATGCGTCAGCGCCGCGTCGAGCTCCTCGCTCAAATCCGGCGGCAGCGTTTTGTCATGCGCGTAAAAATAGGCGCAGACTTCCGTGGTCAGCGTGAAGCCGGGCGGCACCGGCAGGCCGAGCCGCGCCATTTCGGCGAGGCCGGCGCCCTTGCCGCCCAGCAGCTCCTTCATCGACGCCGCGCCGTCCGCTTCGCCTTGACGAAAATTATAGGCCAATTTGCTCATGCGTTAAGATGTCCGGCGGAGTGGGAGCGCGAAGCGGCGGCGCGCGGCGGTCAGTTGGCGCGCTCCGCCCGGCGGCGCAGAAACAGCGAGAAGTTCAGCCAGCTCGCGCCGTAAATGACCATGTCGACGCCAAGAAAAATCCCCAGCACGTAAGCGGAGTTTTCCGGCCAGCCGGCGATGATGAACACGCCGAGCAGCACCGTCACGACGCCGGCGAAGGCGACATACCATTTCGGGCCTTCGGGCAGTCGCGTCGCGAAAATTATGCGCACCAGGCCCGTCGCCAGCAGCGCGGCGCCGAGCATAAGCGTAAAGCCCAGCGCGCCGCTGATGGGATTGGCCAGCGCGAACGAGCCCGCCACGACATAGAGCAGGCCGACCAGCACGACGAAGACGCGGCTGCTCCATTTATGCGCTTTCACGCCAATCGTGATCTCGATCGCCCCGATCAGGATCACGAAGGCCGCGATCAAGTAAACGGAAACCAGCGTCGCCAGCCCGGCGACGCCGAGCGACACGAAGCCGAAAAACATGGTCAGCAGGCCAAATGCCGCGAACCACCGCCACCGGCCGCGCAAATGTTCCAGCACATGGCCGATGTCGTGGTGAAGCGGACTGGTCGGGGGAGTGGCGTCGCCGATGGTCATCATTCGCTCCTGACAAAAATCCTGTCCCGTCCGGCCTGGCTCGCGAGCCAACCGTAAGCTAAGGCGGAAAGCCGGTAGCGGCGGAGCGGGGGTTCTCCGCCGGCGAAACCTTATCATATATTCAGCGCGCCGGGAGCGCCCCGAATCGCCTATCGGAAAGGATCCTAAATGCCCGAGGAATCCGACGAAAAGCCCCGTCCCGCGGCGAGCCACGCGCTCGGTCAGCCGCTCGACGCTTTATCGATCGCCGAATTCGACGAGCGCATCGCCCTGCTGCGCGCCGAGATCTCGCGCCTCGAGGCGGCGCGAGAGAAAAAGCAGGCGGCCAACGCGGCGGCGGCGGCGTTTTTCAAAAAATGAGCGTCCTTCGAAATCATCGCGCTCCCTCGTTTACATCCACTGTCGCGTAATCCGCGCGGAACGATTCCTGTCGCAATAATATTATTCCCTTTGACCTGGATTGTTTAAATTGGCGACGGTTTTGCCCGAGCTTCTCGCGCATAGGGAACATTGGCCATGCTTAATCGTCGCGAGTTGTTGATTGGCGGCGCGGCCGCGGGATTGGCGCCGGCGTTGCCCGCGTTCGCGGATCAAGCCGCGCCGGCGCGGTTGAGCGAAAGCGCGAAACTGCGCGCCCTATTCGACGCTTTCTTTCAGCAGCACCTACAGCGCAGCCCCGAACTCGCCACCAGTCTTGGTCTCGACAAAGGCGATCTGGCGGGACTCAAGAGGCGTTTGAGCGAGCGCTCGCCGGCGGCGGTCGCCCGGAACGCCGCCGACACGGAACGACGGCTTAACGAACTGCGGAGCATTGACCGCGCCGCTCTGCCCGGCCCCGACGCCGTTAGCTACGACACCGTATTGTTCACCACCGAGGTCCGCAACGAAGGCGACAGAAGTTTCAATTACGGCGGCGGCGGATCGGGCGAGCCCTATGTGCTGAGCCAATTGAGCGGCTCCTATCGCGAGGTTCCGGATTTCCTCGACACCAAGCACCGGATCGACACCGTCGACGACGCCGAGGCCTATCTCGCGCGGCTCGACGAATTCGCCCGGCTGATGGACGAGGAGCTTGAACTGGCGCGGCACGACGTCGGCGTTGGCGTCACCCCTCCGGATTTCGCGATCGACAAGGCCCTCGTGCAGATGTGGGCGTTCCTGGGAACGCCGGCCGACAAAGCCACGCTGGTGCAATCGCTGGTCCGCCGCGCCGGGGCGAAAAATTTGCCCGGCGATTGGGCGGGCAGGGCGGAGGCGGCCTATGTCGGCAAGATTCTTCCGGCGCTGGATCGACAGGCGGCCTATCTCGGCGAATTGCGCGGGAGCGCCGTGCATTTCGCCGGCGTCGGCAGATTGCCCAAGGGCGCGGATTACTACCGGGTGTCGTTGAAGGAAAGCACGACATCGACGCTGTCGCCGGACGAGCTTCACGAACAGGGACGAGCGCTCGTCGCCGAGCATTCCGCGCAAATCGGCGCCTTGCTCGACGCGCGGGACGTCGCCGGCGGCGTCAGCGTCGGGCGAAGGCTGGCGGCGCTGCGCGCCGATCCAAAATTCCTTTACGACAATACCGACGCGGCCAAGGAGAAGTTGATCGCCGATCTCAACGCGAAGGTCGCGGCGGTGCGCGAGAAGCTGCCGGCCTACTTTGGCGCGCTGCCCAAGGCGGGGGTCGAGATCAGGCGCATCCCCAAGGAAATCGAGGCGGGGTCGCCGGGCGGATNNGATATTATGAGCCAGGCTCCCTCGACGGCGCGCGGCCCGGCGCTTACTACATCAACCTTCGCGACACCGCCGAATTGGCGCGCTGGAAGCTGCCGACCCTGACCTATCACGAGTCGATTCCCGGTCATCATCTGCAGATCACGTTGGCCAACGAAATGCCGGATCTGCCGCTGATCCGCAAGACCACCTGGTTCTCGAGTTATGGCGAGGGCTGGGCGCTCTACGCGGAGCAACTGGCGGTCGAAATGGGCATGTATGATGACGATCCGCTGGGCCGCGTCGGCCAGCTTCAGGCCGCGTTGTTCCGGGCCGTGCGGCTCGTCGTCGACACGGGCCTGCACGCGATGGACTGGAGCCGCGAGCGCGCCATCGCCTATTTCGTCGACGCGCTCGGAGAGAATGAAAGCGTGGCGGTGACGGAAATAGAACGTTACTGCGTATGGCCGGGACAGGCTTGCAGCTACATGGTGGGCAAGCTGACCTGGCTGCGCCTGCGCGACGAGGCCAAACGGAAGCTCGGCGCCAAATTCGATTTGCGCGCGTTCCACGACGCCGGCTTGCTCTCGGGATCCGTGCCGCTCTCCGTGCTGGAGCGCGTGATCGGCGACTACGCGAGCAAGAACTGACGGAAGAGCGCTGGAGTAGCGCCCGCGCGGCCCGCGCTTGCCAAGACCGTCAAATCGGAGGAGGATTTGCTCGGCAGCAAAGATTTATACTGGCAACGTCCTATCAAATCGTTGAAGGGTATCGCTCCTCATGGAACACGATTGGCAGCTATTCTTTTCCGCGCTTTCCCCATGGAAGGCGGCTATTCTGCTTGTGATTCTGCCTACCGCCGCGACGATGGTCGGTTCGATTGTCGTGCGCCGCATATTTGGCCTGGAGCGTCTCGTCATCAACAACGAAGTCGCGGGGTTCAAATTCGCCGTTGTGGGCATAGTCTACGGATTGTTTTTGACCCTGGCCACGATTTCCGCATGGGAAAAATTTAGTGAGGCGCACGTCGCGGTCATTGAAGAAGCGGCGGCGGCCAATGCAATTTATCAGCTTACCAATGGGCTGGAACAGGATCAACTGGCGGTCCGTGCGGCTTTGAGCAAATACCTGATGCTTGCAATCGAGAAAGATTGGCCAGCAATGGAAGTTGAGCAGGAAAGCGAGGAGGTAAGCGGCGCTCTTGCCGAGCTTTATACCGATGTTATTCGACTTATACAAAAAACATCCGTGGCGCCCGCGCAAAATATGGCGCCAGCACAAATCAAAGCCACGGGTCGTCCACAAAAAGTAGCTGCTGTTCCGGCGCCGAATGAAGTCATAGCTCAGGCATTGACAATAGAGCTAATCAAGCAACTTGATAACATAACTAAATCACGTCGAATACGAGTGCACCTTTCTAGCGGCATAGTTCCTAATATGATGTGGTGTGTTTTGATAGTCGGCGCTACGCTAACAGTTGTATTTACGTTCTTCTTTGGATTAGAAAATACTGTCGCTCAAGTATTAATGACCGGTATCTTGGCGGTCATGATATTTATGTCTATCCTTATGACGCTATCGTTTGATCATCCTTTCACTGGACCGGTGCAAGTTGGACCGGAAGCGCTGAAGGACCTTCTCAAAACATTCGCGCATAGCTGACAAATGTTCCGCCCGCCGGGGACGGAGCAGCCCTCGCCCGGAGTTTCGAAGGCGGAAAGCGACGCGTGGGCGCTTTCCGCCCCGAAGCCTCACTTCGCGGCTTGTTCCAGATGCCCCAAAGCCGCTTCGGCGTGCTTCGTCGCTTCCTCGGCGTGGCCCTTCTCGCCAGTCTCGATGGCTTCCTTGAGATGGGTGATGCCCTCTTTCGTGTGCTCGTTATCCGACGCCTTTTCGGCGGCGTTGGCATGCTTCAGAGCGGCTTCGGCATGGGTTACGAGCACCTTCGCGTGGCCTTGCTTGCCATGGTCGATGGCTTCCTTGGTGTGGCTGATCGCCTCGGCCAAATGGTCCTCGGCCATGGCGAAACTCGGAATTAGCAGGCTGGCGGCTCCGAGGCTAAGAGCGAGAGCGAAAGTTCTACGATTCATAAGTTTCATAATTTGCGTCTCCCATTTCATTCCCGTTGATCCGAGAATTACGCCGGGGAGAATGGGCCAACTTAACTATTCTGGCAAGGCGCAATAGTCTCGGCGCGGACGCCGGCCGACTTAAAGAATATTACGGTCGCTCGGCGTTAATATAGAGACGGTCTTTACTCATCAACCCCGCGAAGAGGGAAATTTCTTCCCTCGTCGCTTGGCATGGAAATGGGCTCAGCTCTTCTCCGGCAGGTTCAGCCGGATGTGCAGCTCGCGCAATTGCTTCGTCGTCGCGGGCGAGGGCGCGCCCATCAGGGGGTCTTCGGCGCGCTGATTGAGCGGGAACAGCGTCACCTCGCGCAGGTTTTCCTCGCCGGCGAGCAGCATCACGATGCGGTCGACGCCCGGCGCGATGCCGCCATGCGGCGGCGCGCCATATTGGAACGCGCGATACATGCCGCCAAAGCGCTCGATCAACACGTCCTCGTCATAGCCGGCGATCTCGAAGGCGCGGCGCATGATGTCGGGACGGTGGTTTCGGATCGCCCCGGAGGACAGCTCCACGCCATTGCAGACGATGTCGTATTGCCAGGCGAGAATGTCCAGGGGATCCATGGTGTCGAGCGCGTCCAGCCCGCCCTGCGGCATGGAGAAGGGATTGTGCGAGAAGTCGATCTTCTTGTCGTCCTCGTTGTATTCGTACATCGGGAAATCGACGATCCAGCAGAATTCGAACACGTCGGTCTTGGAGAGCCCTAGCTCCGTCCCGATGCGGACGCGCGCCGCGCCCGCGAGTTTCGCCGCGGGGGCTTCCTCCCCGGCCGAGAAGAACACCGCGTCGCCGGCCTTGACGCCAGCCTTGGCGGCGATGGCGGCCTGCGCCTCCGCGGGGATGAATTTGGCGATCGGCCCCTTGCCGGCGAGCGCGCCGTGTTCCTCCTCGAAGATCACATAGCCGAGGCCCGGCGCGCCTTCGGAGCGCGCCCAGTCGTTGAGCTTGTCGAAGAAGCTGCGCGGCTGCGCGCCAGCGCCGGGCGCGGGTATTGCGCGCACGGTCTTGCCCTTGAAGGCCTTGAACGACACGTCGTCGCGCGCGAATTCCTCGGACACATCCGCGATGACCAGCGGATTGCGCAAATCCGGCTTGTCCGTGCCGTATTTCAGCATCGCGTCCCTATAGGCGATGCGCGGAAACACCTTCGTCACCGGCTTGCCGTTGGAAAACTCCTCGAACAGCCCTTGCAGCACCGGCTCGATCGAGGCGAACACGTCGTCTTGCGTGACAAAACTCATCTCGACGTCGAGCTGATAGAATTCGCCGGGCGAGCGGTCGGCGCGCGCGTCCTCGTCGCGAAAGCACGGCGCGATCTGAAAATAGCGATCGAAGCCCGCGACCATCAGCAATTGCTTGAACTGCTGCGGCGCTTGCGGGAGCGCGTAGAATTTGCCGGGATGCAGCCGCGAGGGCACCAGAAAGTCGCGTGCGCCCTCGGGCGAGGAGGCCGTCAGAATCGGCGTCTGGAACTCGAAGAAGCCTTCCCGCTTCATGCGCGTGCGAAGGCTGTCGATGATGTGCCCGCGCAGCATGATATTGGCGTGCAATTTTTCGCGGCGCAGATCGATGAAGCGGTATTTGAGGCGGGTTTCCTCGGGGTAGGGCTGGTCGCCGAACACCGGCACCGGCAGTTCGGCGGCGGCGCCGAGCACCTCGATTTCGCGCACATAGACCTCGATCAGCCCGGTCGGCATTTCGGCGTTTTCGGTGCCGGCGGGGCGATGCTTGACCTCGCCGTCAAGCCGCACGACCCATTCCGAGCGCAGCGTCTCCGCCGCCTGGAACGCTGGCGAGTCGGGATCGACCACGCATTGCGTCAGGCCGTAATGGTCGCGCAGATCGATGAACAGCACGCCGCCATGATCGCGAATGCGGTGGCACCAGCCGGAGAGACGGATTTTCTGGCCGACATGGCCGTCGCGGAGTTCTCCGCAGTTGTGCGAACGGTAGCGATGCATTTTGCGGTCTTCTTGCTCAAGGAAAAGGCGGGCCGGATGCTCCGGCCGGGGCGTTGGCGCGGAAAAGCGCACGGGCGGGGCGCTTCTGTCAAGACAGGCGGCTCGCCGTTTTGAACACCCTTCCGCGGAAGCTCCACATCGCGTAAGGGGCGGCGCAACGTCTTCCCGGGGTCCGCGCGCGTGATTCGTCTCGAAAACATCAGTAAGCAGAATGGCCATCAAATCCTGTTCATCGAGGCCTCCGCGGCGCTCCTTAGGGGCGAAAAGGTNNGACGAGGGCCAGGCAGCCGTCGATCAGGGCGTCACCATCGGCTATTTCAGCCAGGACGTGGGCGAGATGTCGGGCCGTAGCGCGGTGTCCGAGGCGATGGACGGCGCCGGGCCGGTAAGCCTCGTGGCCGCCGAGCTCAAGGAGCTGGAGGCCGCTATGGCGGACCCGGACCAATTGGACGACATTGAAAAAATCGTCGAGCGCTATGGCGAGGTTCAGGGGCGCTTCGAGGAGCTGGACGGCTACGCCCTGGAGGGGCGGGCGCGCGAAGTGCTGGCCGGGCTGAACTTCACCGAGGAAATGATGGACGGCGACGTCGGCGCGCTGTCGGGCGGTTGGAAGATGCGCGTGGCGCTGGCTCGCATCCTGCTCATGCGCCCAGACGCGATGCTGCTCGACGAACCCAGCAACCATCTAGATCTGGAGAGCCTCATCTGGCTGGAGCAATTCCTCAAGGATTACCAGGGCGCGCTGCTGATGACCTCGCATGACCGCGAGTTCATGAACCGCATCGTGACCAAGATCGTCGAAATCGACGGCGGCGCGCTGACGACCTATTCGGGCGACTATGAATTCTACGAACAGCAACGCACCCTGAACGAAAAACAGCAGTTGGCTCAGTTCGAGCGTCAGCAGGCGATGCTCGCCAAGGAAATCAAGTTCATCGAGCGCTTCAAGGCGCGCGCCTCGCACGCCGCGCAGGTGCAGAGCCGGGTGAAGAAGCTGGAGAAGATCGAAAAGGTGGAGCCGCCGCGCCGTCGCCAGATGGTGTCGTTCGACTTTCCGCCGGCGCCGCGCTCCGGCGAAGACGTGGCGACCCTGAAAGACGTGCGCAAGGGCTACGGCGCCCGAAGAATTTACGACGGGCTGGACTTTCAGGTGCGCCGCAGGGAGCGCTGGTGCGTCATGGGCGTCAACGGCGCCGGCAAGTCCACGCTGCTGAAGCTCGTGGCGGGCGCCGCGCGGCCGGACGACGGCGACGTCGCCGTGGGAGTCGGCGTGAAGATGGGCTATTTCGCGCAGCACGCCATGGAGTTGCTGGACGGCGAGCGCACGGTGTTCCAGTCGCTGGAGGACTCGTTCCCCCAGGCGGGGCAGGGCTCGCTGCGCGCGCTGGCCGGCTGCTTCGGCTTTTCTGGCGACGACGTCGAGAAGAAATGCCGGGTGCTTTCCGGCGGCGAGAAGGCGCGGCTGGTCATGGCGAGGATGCTCTACGACCCGCCGAACTTCCTCGTGCTGGACGAGCCGACCAAC
>PLAI01000020.1 GCA_003134075.1 Methylocystaceae bacterium
CGCGCGTCAATGTGATCGCCGACGCCGCGTCGGGACGGATCGTCGGCTATGTGACTCTCAGCGCCTCGCAAATCGAGCGCGCGTTCCTTCCCAAGCCGCAGCAACGCAACCGCCCCGATCCCGTGCCCGTCATGCTGCTCGGCCAGCTCGCCGTCGACAAAGATTTTCAGAAACAGGGACACGCCGCCTCCCTGCTGCTGTTCGCGCTCAAATCGGCGCTGCGCGCCTCCGAAATTATCGGCAGCATGGGTGTCACCACGCATCCGCTCGATGACGGCGTGCGCGGCTTCTATGCGCGCTGGGGATTCCAAGACCTGCCGTTTGATCCGCGCCGCGCCATGATGGTGCGCATGGTTGATTTGCAGCTGAGTTTTGCACCTGATTTATGCAACGAAAACACCCAATAAATTCAACGCTATCTGTTTCACTCGAAAGTGTTGATTTATGACGACAATTCGCGCTTTCCTATACTTCCTGCATTGGGGGAAAATATGCGTTGTCCCACGCTTTGCCGTTCGGCGGTCATTACGGACAATGTGCAGCTTGCAGCTCGCATGTCCTGCGCATTAGCCGCGCCCGGTCACTATGTACCGATACTTGAAGGTCCGCGCATGACGCGCGACGATAAAAAGCTAGAGGTAATTCGCATAAACAATGCTGCGGGAAGAGCAAAATCAGAAACAATTTTTTTAGGCGAACTTCCGGCGGACACAACGTCGCTTATTGAGGCTGAGTTTGCGCCGCTGTTACGCTCTCGGTTGAAACATGTTCCAAGTATCGCGGACATTGAACGCGCTGTGAGCCTGCCGCGTAAGGAACCACTGCGATGGGGCCGCGATCACATTGGATTAGGGCTACTCAAAGCGCTCCGCTCGCGCTGCGACATCATTTTTGAGGACGGCCCTTCCCCGACCGAAGCCATACCGGCGAAAGCGCCGCATCTCGTCGTTTGTGAAGACGGGAACGATATGGCGCAAGTAATGGCCGCCAACTACGCCTACGCTTTGGGAGCTGGTCTTTGCTTAAGCCCCCAAGTGGACGAAACCCTACGGGACAATATTCTGGAGCAATTTTACGCGCTCTATGACAATCGCTCGTCGGCTCCGCCTGATATATTAGATCAACTAAGGCGCGAGTTGCGCGAACTTTGCGGCGTGCTGCCCGTTCCAATTGGTGGATCAATCACATTTGTAACGAGCGGCCTGCCTTTCGGCTTCGCCGTCACCAATTGCCCTTCAACTCACATATTTAGCTATCCACATATGGGGGTGTCCGTGGTGAATGGGTTTGCGGCAGAACAGCCAAGTGAACCCGGTATAACGCGCGTCTGCTTAGTAGACCCGAGCATGGACTCTGACGCACGCGAGATCGAGGCCGCTGCAAAATTACTAGCGCCGCGTGGCGCATTTGTTCGAGTCTACAGCAATGATGGCGCAAACGTGCGCGATGTAGGCGAGATGATGGAATGGTTTCCTTATGATCTGCTGTTGATTTCCACGCATTGCGGAGACCCGAACGGTTATCGGTGGACCTATGAATTTAAAGATTCCGAAGGATATGATCGACGATTAGTCATAGATATCGCGCTCAGCGTCGGAAGTACCGATGACCCTAAAATATTGGGAGTTACACAATTCTTTCGGTTCATATCACTTGATGGAGTGGACTGGTCGGATAGAAAGGCGAAAGAGGCCCTTTACGTCGGTACGGCCATAATTGATTTTATGAGGCTAACGAAAGCGAAAGACCCAGACTTAAAGCCGGTAATAAAAGACACCGTGAATCGTGTAGTTGGTGCAGCCGCGTTAAAAATGGCGCGCGGTAATCTGATACTAGTGCCGAAGCCGCTCGCAAACAGCGGTACGCCAATAATTATCAATAATGCGTGCGTATCGTGGCACAGGCTAGCCGAAACATTTACGTTTTGTAACGCGCGATCTTACATTGGTACGATGTTTGAAATAACTGAGTTTGAAGCGGTAGAAGTCGTTACGAAATTACTCGAAAAACATCACGCCAAGCCAATAGCCCACGCGCTCTGGTCGGCTCAGCGCGAAGTTTACGAAGAGGGCGGGCGCTGCCCTTATGTCGTAACGGGGGTATATCCGCAAACCCTGCGAGTGAAACAGCACGACATGACGCGGACGATAAGGCGCTTAGAAAGTGCTTTGCGAGCGCACAAACGAGAGCTTGCCCAAACACCGCCAGAAAACGAGGCTCGCTACAAAGCCGTTGCGGACTGCGTCGCCTACTATGAGAGAGAGGCGGCGCACTTTCGGGAACTGGTTTTAGATAAAGCCCCTCCCGGGCTAGTGAGGCGAAACTACACGAGGCGCGATCTGCGGGGCTAACTGTAGCGGTCTCGTCATAATTCTTGATTTCTGCACAGCTTGCACGCGCTTACAGGGCACGATGGCGTGGTTTAAAAGACCGTGACGCTGAACGCGCCGACCTTCCACGGGCACAGCGCGTCCACTTGGCTCACGAGAAAGGTCAACATGACCAACCGTGTGATTCAAACGAGCAAACAACGTGCAGCCCAACGGCAGATACACGCTGCCATCACGCATTTTCGAAACAGCGAGTTCGAGTGCGCGATCACGCTATGCAGCGCCGCCGAGGGTCAGATGCCCGAGCCGAGCGAGGCAACCTGCCTCTTTGCGATCCTTAGACGAGCGAGCACCGAAAATCCCCCTCCCGAAGGGCAGAAAGACGACTTCAACTACGTCGCGACATGGATGAAGCACGGGAATGGAGCCGATGAGGTCGAGATTGAAGAATGGGTCGTTACGATGTGGCTGAACCGGGCGATCTCGAAATATCGCGCGGTGTATGGGCGCGGTACGCCCGAGATGAGAGCCCTTTTTCCTTGGGCTGGAGGTCAAGTGGCGTAAGCATGCGCGCATCGTCGCAGCGTGCTGCGGTTCCCTGTTTCGCGCCCCAATCGCCAGTTGTATGATGTGCTCCCTTCGTGAGGAGCCGCAGATGACACCTGACTGTCAATTTTGGTGGGACTGGTGGGTGAAGGCGTTAGCCGCAGCGGGAACCCTCGGGGCAGTAGTGGTCGCGTTGTTCAGAGATTGGATTCGTGGATGGAGTTTCTTGGCACCTCAACTCTCTATCGGATTGAAGAACAGCAAAGGTGAATTCACAGAAAGACAAATAACGGAAGGAGGAGAAATAACGGCACAACACATAGGAAGTCGTTGGTACCATATTGAAGTTAAGAACCAGCGGCGATGGTCTCCTGCTAGCGGCGTTCGGCTGTGCTTGTTACGATTTGAAGAACCCAATGCTGCTGACCAATTTGAAACAACGTGGACCGGCGAGATGCCGTTCCAATGGCGAGACGGACAGCTAGGGGCCCTAATGCCCGATTTAAGCAGGCAAATTGATAGTGACCTTTGCAGCGTAACAAATATGCCAGACGGCCCCATTCTTGAATTGCATCCGATCATACGAAGATTTTCGGTGCCAACAAAATGGCGGCACTGCCGCGTTAAATGCGCCCTGACTTTTCAAGCGGTCAGTCTCCTTGTTGATTCCAACCGGCTCCGCATCGAAATTGCATGGGACGGTCAATGGGCCGACGGCAAGGACGAAATGGCCCGTCACCTCGTAATCACGGCGTCGCCGCAAGTCGCATAACGCCCATTCCGTTAAATCGGAAAAGGCCGCCCCTTTCGGGACGGCCTCGCGCCGGTCAATACTCGCTCGGCAACAGGATGGTGTTGTTGACGTAATAGAGCGTGATCTCTGAAAGTGGAAAATCCGTAAACGGAATCCGCTTTGAGAAAACGATGTTGCCGTTGCCGTCGTCGCAGGTGAGCACGCCTTTGTGCGTGTCGAGATTGACCGCGAGTTTCCAGTGCTGGAATTCTTCGCCCGCAACGCGCTTTTCGTAACGCTGCGCCAAGGCGATTTCGTCGAGAAGCCAATAAGCGCCTCCCGCGTCCGCGACATGCTTCACCCCGTCGGTAAAGAGCACGTCCTGCACCAAGCCATGCCGATACCAGTTCTCGCTTCCCGTGAACTGCACGAGGTCATCCTTGGTCAATGTTTTCGTCGTCATGGTGTTTCCCCTTCTCTTTGTTGGTTTTGGGTTCATCTGCTGATGAACACTTGCCCCTCGGCGAGAGCGGGGTGGCGAGCGGAAAGGGTTGCTGAAGTTGCCTTGGCAACTTTTTTGGGGGGCACCCGCTCTTGCGGGGGGAGCCAAAACCCGCAGGGCAGCGCCCTTG
>PLAI01000242.1 GCA_003134075.1 Methylocystaceae bacterium
CTCAAGCCCCGCACTTTTTACGATCTCGTCATCGAGGTGGCGATCGTTCGTCCCGGCCCCATCCAGGGGGACATGGTCCATCCCTATCTGCGCCGGCGCGAGGGCCGGGAACCGGTCGACTATCCTACGCCCGAGCTTGAAAAGGTGCTGGGCAAGACCCTCGGCGTGCCGTTGTTTCAGGAACAGGCCATGCGCGTCGCCATCGAATGCGCCGGTTTCACCCCGGGCGAAGCCGACCAACTCCGGCGCAGCATGGCGACCTTCAAACACACCGGCGGCGTCTCGAAATTCCGCGACAAGCTGATCTCCGGCATGGTGGCCAAGGGTTACCGGCCCGAGTTCGCGGAGAAGACGTTCAACCAGTTGGAGGGGTTCGGCAGCTACGGGTTTCCGGAAAGTCACGCGGCTTCCTTCGCTCTGATCGCCTACGCCTCTTCCTGGCTGAAATGCCACCACCCCGATGTGTTTTGCGCGGCGCTGCTGAACGCGCAGCCGATGGGGTTCTATGCTCCCGCTCAAATCGTCAAGGACGCGCGCGACCACGGCGTCGAGGTTCGCCCCGTCTGCGTCAACGCCTCGCGTTGGGACTGCACATTGGAGCCGACCGATCGGGAAGACCGCTTCGCCGTGCGGCTCGGCTTTCGCATGGTGCATGGCCTCGCCAATAGCGCCGCCGCCGCCATGGTCGCGGCACGGGCGGATCAACCGTTCGCCTCGGTCGACGATCTTTGGAGGCGCGCCGATGTTCCTGTCGCCGCCCTGGTTCAGATCGCCGAGGCGGACGCCTTCCGGCCCTCTCTCGAACTCGCCCGTCGCGACGCTCTATGGGCGATCAAGGCGCTGCGCGACGAACCGCTGCCGCTCTTCGCCTCGGCCTCGGTCCGCGAGGGCGAGACCGTGCCCGAAATCCTTGAGCCTATCGTCGCGCTGCGACCAATGACTCCCGGTGGCGAAGTGGTCGAGGATTATGGCCATGTCGGACTGTCGCTGCGCCATCATCCCGTGTTCTTCCTGCGCGAAGAGCTTCGGCGCCAGCGCAGCGTTACCTGCGACGAGGCCATGCGGACGCGAGACGGGCGCTGGGTCGAGGTCGCCGGCCTTGTTCTCCTGCGACAGAGGCCGGGCACGGCCAAGGGCGTCATGTTCATCACGATCGAGGACGAAACCGGCATCGCCAATCTCATTGTCTGGCCGTCGGTCTATGAGAGGCAGCGCCGTGTCATCCTTTCCGCCCGCATGCTCGGGGTCCGTGGCCGGGTCCAGCGCGAAGGCGACATCGTCCATATTATCGCCCATTGGCTGACGGATATGTCTGACAGCCTAGCGAAAATAGGCGCGGCTTGACCTTGCAATCGGCGGCGCTGTTCGAAAACATGTGGGTCAGAGGCCTCGCCTGCCACCCGGCTCGAGAACACAAGGCCTCTATCGCATCGCAGGAACGCTCCATGGGCGACACAATCATCGAAGCTCCCGCGCCCGAGGGCGTAGCGACCCGCCATGACGTCGAAGTGGCCCTATGGGGTGATCGCGTCGCGCCGACGCGCTTTGTAGGCTGGAATTTGACGGAAGCCGACCTCAACGGCCTCGATTTTCATGGCTGTGAATTCGTGCGCTGCCGCGCCGGCCATGCCAATTTCTCATCCTGCAATTTCACCGAGGCCCGATTCCTGTTCTGCGACTTCAACAACACCAAATGGCGCGGGACAATCGTATCGTCCGCCTTTTTCCAGGATTGCAAGCTGACGGGCGTCCAGATGGTGGTCGCGAGCACGCTCATGCCGCCGGCGTTCGAGAGATGCCTCCTGATCAACGCGAATCTTCGAGGGCTTTCATTTCGACGAGCGCAATTGGACGGCGTCGACTTCCAAGGCGCCGATCTCCGCGACGCCGACTTCAGGGACGCCGCGCTGACGGGTTGCAGCCTGAGGGAGGCGAACGTGACCAAGGCGCGGTTTGAAGGGGCCGACTTGCGCGACGCCGATCTCGGCAGCCTCCAGCTCGTCGACGCGTCGCGGTTCAAAGGCGCGATCATTTCCAAGAAGCAGGCCGGGGAACTGCTTAGCGGTCTCGGGTTGAAGGTCGTTTGAGGTCCGCTCGTCCCTAAGATTCCGAGACAGTCTATGTGCTGGTCATGATTGCCGATCCAGCGTCGTGAAGTCGTCCCTTGGTTTGGCGGTACCGCAATGCGCGTTTGAATCGTGGCTCCGATTTTCGATTCCAGAATCGCTCCTTGAGAAGTAGCAGCAACGTCGCTAACACTGCCGAATCGCAAACGGGACGCGACCCCAGCATTTTGAAATCTACCCAGCCCTGAAAGGATTCTCATGGCCAAGGCAAAAGTCAGCAAGTCGAAAACCACCAAGCGCGAAACGGCGCCCGTTCGCCCGGTGAAGGAGTCCTTCACTAAGTCGGCGCTGATCAACCTGATCGCCGAGCAGAACGAGATTCCACGCAAGACCGCCGTAGGCGTCTTCGCCACGCTGGAAAGCGTATTGCTCGGATCGGTGCACCCGCGCGGCGTGGGTGAATTCACCTTGCCCGGATTGTTGAAGGTGACGTTACGCAAAGTGCCGGCCCGCAGGGCGGGAACCTTGGTCCGCAATCC
This sequence comes from Methylocystaceae bacterium, assembly GCA_003134075.1. Lineage (GTDB taxonomy): Bacteria > Pseudomonadota > Alphaproteobacteria > Rhizobiales > Beijerinckiaceae > Methylocystis. Next base: position 2,606 of record PLAI01000242.1, read on the forward strand.
CGCCACCGGCGAGATGGTGAAGGGCGCCGCCAAACCGGCGAGCATGCGTGTAAAGATCCGCGCCTTGTCGA
>PLAI01000079.1 GCA_003134075.1 Methylocystaceae bacterium
AGGCCCCGCGCGCTTTCGCGCGCGGGGATGTTTTGGGGAATTCGCACGGGAGCGGACGCTGGCGTCAAATTCATTCGCGTGCCCCAATTTGCGGGGCGGCAAAGGGACGGCCCTGGGCGTTCTGCGCCGGTTTTTCGTTATAGGTCGCGCCCCGGCCCGTTCCCGGGGCTCGCGGGTTATGGGTCGACGAATTTTTGAGATCCGGTAAGTGAAGGGTTTTGCCGCCTTGTGGACGACGCTCGTCAACAACCGCAGCAGTCCCACGATTGTCCAGGGCGGCGGGCGGAGCAGCGCTCGCGCCTGAAGAATCGTGGACATTTCCGTGATCGCGCGCGCCGGCCTCTTCCTCCACGCGCGCGTCAGTTTTGGCCACGCCGGGACGCGGTCCTGCCGAATCTTCGGAGGCCATGTCCGAAACTTGCGGCGCGCCGCAGGTGCTGCGTCTGATGAGATCGCGGAGGCGCCAGTGAAGGCGGCGACCAAGCTCGGCAAGCTCCTCCGTGGCCCCGACGTCGTTGACGGCGGCTAGCGACGCCAATTCTCTTGCCCGCGCGTCATCTTCCGGCGACAATTCATCGCGCAGCGCAACAAAGTCAGCGTCATCTTGGGCGATGCGTGCTTGGGCTTGCGCGAGTTCGGCGAGGACATCGGTGAGCTTGCGTCGTCCTTTTGGCGCAATAGATATATCGCCTGTTGGATTATCGCCGCGCTTGGCCTTTTTCGACTCATCTAACAGCTTGAGCAAGCGCTCGACGGAGAAGCAATCCGCCCAGCGATGTGATGTCTCTTTCGCCCATGCGCGAGCGGGCTCGATGTCTTCTCGCACTTCGAAGAGGCGTCGATGAGCCGAACACCAGGTCGGCTTCCGCTTAAGCTTGTTCTCGCACCATGGCGTGTAATTTCCGTACTTCAACTGGTTTTTGGCCTTCGAAACCACTTCGCCAAACCGCAGCATTGGGGCAATGTGGTCGTTCCTATGCGCGTCGAGTTCGGCCAGCGCGCGCAACGCTTCGGCGGTCAATTCATCTTGCGTGGCATCTGGGAACGTCGACGTGTCAGCGCCCGCGCGCGGGACCGGGATAGATGTTTTTTGGTACATGATTATGCAGCCTCCGCCGGCTCGGAGGTCGCGCGCCGTGCGTCGCGCTCTAGGACGGCTTGGCGCTCCCACTCTTCGATTTCGCTTGCAANNCGACGGCGCGCTCGCCGAGTTTAACCGGCGGCGGGAATGTTCCGCCTTTGACTTTGCGTTCAAGCGTGCTTGAGGAGAACGGCACACGCGCTAGTACCGTGGGCTTTCGAAGATATTTGCTTTGATTTTGCGTTAACATGTGTCACTCCAGGATTTGAGGTGACACTCAAAATATCCATAAAATTCCGCGCGCCTAGAATGTAAATTTATCGAATTTTCGACGGCGATTTTTACATGTCGAATTGGGCCGCCTCCTCCAACTGCGGCTTCCACCGGCGAATAACGTTTGAAATTATGTCTTTCGTCGGCGGCTTATCTAAAACCCCTGCGCTCGCAGCTCTGATGAACGCAATAAGGGACGAATCCGCGCTTACCGCGAGACGCAGCCCGAGGTGGCTTTGCCATGTCCGCGCCAAGGATAGAAAGAAGCGGTCGCGCATGAAGTGCACCTGGCGCTTGCGCACCGCGGCCGCCATTCGCTCGGCGCGAAGCCCAACGTGTTTCAGAGCTTCGCGGAAACTAGAATATATCGCGTCGTTCTCAATTAGCTCGGCGGCAGACTTCCAAATCAAATCATCGCCGGCGAAAATTTGCGGAAACCCAAAGTCGTCCAGCGCCGCGCCCAATTCTTGCGCCGCTCGTTTTACCCGGTCGAAACTCTTGCCGCTAGGGGCGCCGCCGCCGTGTGAGTGGCCGTCCCTGGCTATCCCAGACTTATATCCGCCGACTGATTTTTCGAAATGGAGGCGCTCCGCCGCAAATTTTTTGCGCGCCTCATCCCCGCCAGCGCGCGCGACAATTGCCTCCAACGCGCGCCACTGTTCGTCCAGATAATGGAAGGGCGCTTCGCTCATCGGCGCCTCCCGATCTTGACGACGGTTTCGGCCGCCGGCGCTGGCGCGATGAGTTCTGAGACATGGCGTTCCCAGGCTTCCAGCGCCGCCCGCTTCTCCTTTAGGCGTTCATATTTATCGTAATGGAGGCCATGCACGTCGCCTTGAGCGTGCGCCAGCACCGCGAGGCGATCCTCGCGCAAGACGCCCAGCGCCGCGAGACCGGTCGCAACAGTTCGCCGGAAGTCATGCGGCGTCGGCGGGTTTGCTTTCAAAGACGCCACCGCTTCCGCGTCGCCGTCTTTGGTCACCTGAAGGCCGGCGATAATGCGGCCCAAGCCCTGCGACATAGAATGGCGGGCGATCGGTCCCCTCGCGGCAAAATGCGAAGGAAAGACGTGATCTTGTCCCTGGAATGCCCGGTTCAATTGCTCCCGCACGATCTGCAACGCTATCGGCGCCAGCGGCACAACATGCGCGCGGCGCGCCTTCATTCTGTCCGCCGGAATTTCCAGGCGAGCGCGGGCGTCGTTGTCGATTTCCGCGAGTTCGGCGATCGCGGCGCCGGTGACTTCGCCGGGCCGTTGGCCGGTCAGCAGCATGAAGCGCAGCGCAGTGGCGACGCTTTCGTAAACGTGTCCGTTTCCGATCGCCTGCNNTACTTTTTCATTTGTGCGACCGGATTTACCTCGATATGGCCGGACTCAATCGCCCAATTGAAGAGCTTGCACAAAATTGACTGGGTGCGGTTCGCGCTCGTCGGCGCCCGTTTCGCGATCTCGTCCAGTAAGGCGGCGGCGTCCGCTCGGGTAATCTTGTCGGCCTTGCAGCTTCCCCAGGTGGCTCGGACGTGGGCGGCGAGCAGCAACTCGTCATTCCGCCAGCTCGTTTTTTGCCTTTTCGCGTATCGTTCGATGTAGCTGTCCGCAAGTCGGTCAAATGTCAA
>PLAI01000008.1 GCA_003134075.1 Methylocystaceae bacterium
TGGCGACGAGTTAAGCCGTTCCACAATCGGCTCATTCGCAGTGGTTTCACGCATTTGCGGTGCCGGTGAAGTACACCGCTCAGAACGGAGAAAAACCGCTTCCGCAGCAACATCTGCGTGGCGACCGCCTTTGGCGGCGCAAGGGCAGCGACGATTTTCGTGGCCGAGACGATCGCTCGCTCCGGCCAGCAGGCGTTATGCCTTGGCGTGAGGCATAGAGCTCTTGCTATGCGCATCCGCCGACGCCTTGTGCGCCGCGTCGGAGTGACTGCAAGCCTTGGCGCAATGTTCGGCGCCAGCAACGTCGTCCTTTTTGCCGTGATGTTCGGCGGCAGTGCGATGCGACTTGGCTGCCGCTTCGTGAAGTTCGGCTGCAATTGTATTATGAGCTTGGGGCATAATTTTTCCTCCTTGGAGTCGCTGCATTGAGCAACGCGCACGACAATAGGACGCGGGTCACCTGCAAAGGCAGACTCGGAAACTACTCGGCGCCATTTGTTTTCCGATAGGCCATTGATCGCTTTCGATAATCAGCCGAGCATGAGCGTTCCGATTCAAAGGTTTGGTCGAGAAGCGAAAGCGCACGCTTCGCCCGTCGTCTCATTGATCGCATCGAGGAAGTGTCGCAAACGAAAGGCCAGCTCGATAGTCGACTCAAAATTTAGATGATGAAGCTCCGCTTCCGGATCCGCGTTTGTTCTTGCGGCGCCATTCGATGACGTCCGGCAGCTCATGGCGTGGGAGGCGGTAAGCCGTTGAGGAACTCGACGAGCTGGCCCAACGACGGACTCGACATTGCAATTGCCGGCAGGGTGGAAAGAGATATTTCTTCTATCGCCAGCGTCGCCCTCATGCTCTCCATGATGACCCGTAGATCATAGATCGGTTCGTACATTGGAATCATCGGCTTCTCCAGGCCCGTCAGACCCCAGACCGCCATCATAGCCGTGCGGACTGACGTCTCGACGGTGAAGACAACATCACCCGGCAGTTCGACGAACTGTCCAATAAAGGCGAGATTGACGCAGCCCTCGGGAATTACCTTCGGACGGTCGTTGATCCTTCGCGGCATAAATTGACTTGTGATGTACGGCATCATTGATGTCGACACCTTGGTATGTTCAAGGATCGAGTCGATTTTGGCTTCCAAACCGCAGTGGTAGAGCAGCTCCGCGAACATTTCGGCGCCCGTGCACTCCCGCATGGGCTTCTTTATGAAATCGCCGACCGCTTCGCTGCACTGGCCGTACGCCCAAAAGACGTTGACGTTCGCTGGTTGGTTTGGAAAATATTTGCCATACAGCACGAAGCCGATTTTCCAGCTCGAATCCACGATCGTGACGGCGCCTCCGGTCCCGGCCTTCGAGCCGGTCTTTTTCTCCATGAACTCAAAGAATGTCGGATCGGCGGTGATGGTTGGGAAGAAAGTCATCCAGTTCGACTTGTCTATATCTGAGATGAAAGCCGCGGGGTTGCCGAACTTGCGATCGTGCGCCGCTAGTCTCTCCCATAGGGTGAAACAGCCGCGATTGGATGTGCTCCGGTCGAAGATCGCCGCCGTCGTCGTGTCGCCCATCGTAGCGTTCTGAGTGAGCGAGCCGTTGGTGAAGAAGACGAGGTCATTCCGCGTCAAAGCGATGAGCTGACGACCCTTCGCATCGTCGATCGTGAGCCCGGTGACTATGGTCTCTCCGTCTGCATCGCGAAGAGAAATGTCCGTGATGGACGCGCCAACGCGAAACTGGACGCCCAAGGACTTCAGCCATACATGGATTGGTTTGATGATGGAGTCGAATTCGTTGTATTCCGTGTGCAAAATTCCGCGAAGGTGCGTAAGCCCGCCGATCGTCATCAGGAAGCGCGCGACATACCGCTTGACCTCGATGAGCGAGTGGTAATCGCGAAAGGCAAGCATCGTGCTCCAGCACAGCCAAAACACCGACGTGGTGAATTCCGGGCTGAACCAGTCAGTCACCGTCTTCAACTCGATCGCTTCCTCCGGCGTCAGAAGCAACTCCATCATTTTCTTGCCGTCGTGACGTGACATCAGGGGGCCAGTGTAGTCGTAGAGGCAACCTTGCTTCTCCATGAGGCGATAACGCGAATAGATGGGTTCGCGGATATTGGCCTGATGGGTTTCGTCGAGGATCGTGAGGCCCGGAGTCTGCAGGGACGGCGCCTTGGCGCAGAGATACCAGAGACACTCCATCCAGGCCTCGAGTTCTCGCTCGCCTCGGCAGGTATAGCCATGCGCGGCATCACCCGCAGCATCCATGGACCCGCCCAAGACAGACAGTGTTTCGTATACGGTCACATTGCCCGGAGGCATGTGGGCGTCCGTAACGAGAAAAGCCGCGGCCGCAAGGCCGGCAATTCCTCCGCCAATGATGTGAGCGCTCTTGCCCTCAATCCCTTTCGGAGGGAGTGCGTTGATGCGGTCGTAATTCCTCATGTGCGTATTCCTCTCGGCTCACCTATTGTTTAGGCTGTCAATTCGTTTTGACGTCGGCCCCCATTTTCGCGTTGAAGGTTAGCAATGGGTGATCGCGCCGCAGGCCAGCGCGGGTTTCGTAGCCAACATGGAAGACGTGCTGGAAGTCTATCAGAGGCCGCATGATCCGTCGCGTCCACTGGTGTGTCTCGACGAGACCTCCAAGCAAATGAGCGTCGAAACGCTCGCACCCATTCCCGCCGCGCCGGGACGCAAGGCGCGTCACGATTACGAATATGAACGCAATGACGTTGCCAATTTGTTCATGATGTTCGCGCCGCTGGAAGGCTGGCGGCATGTGAAAGTGACCGACCGTCACGCCGCAATCGATTACGCCCACGCGCTCAAAGACTCGTCCGACACGCATTCCCCCGGCGCGACGAAGATCGTGCTGGTGCAGGACAATCTCTCGACGCACACGCCGCCGTCCCTTTTCCCGTGCGCATCGCGCAGATGCGCACGCGACGCGAAAAACTGGAATCCCAAATGGGACTCACCTGTCAGATTTGATCCACTAGCGGGGCGTTTCGTTTGAAATTTGGGCCCCTTGACGACCCCTCCCGCCCGGCCAATCTCCCTGCTATGCTTGGCGTAAAGCAGGGGGCGACATGCCAAATAAGAAAAAGGCGGACGACGAGCGCATGAGAGGCTGGTTAGGCGGCGTAGGGGGGAATATTTTCATAGGAGATAGCAATTTGAAGTCCACCAAGGTATCAAAAGATGACGATAAACTCACAATCGTCCTAAAGAAAAAGAAACAGAAGAAAAACGCCGGTCGGACCTAAAAGCGAGAAGCGCGTCGCAGAGCGGCTCGGTCGCGCTCTTCGCTTCCTTGCGCGCCGTTTTCTCTCTCGCCTGCCTTTGCGCGATCCATGAGTCCTTTGCACTCGTCCTTGGGTAGCCCCGTCAGCGCGTCCAGTTCCACGCTCTTGTCGAGCTACGTTCCCGTGGCGGCAAGATCTTCGCCAAGGGACTCGCCGCGCGCAGCGGACGGTGCGCTCGTCTTTGTCCGAGGCGTCGGCTGTGGCGCTGGAAAATGCAGTGGCCAAATTGTCCGTTGCATTCCTTGTGGACAAATTGTCCACGTGGTCCTTTGTTGGCCCCGCCTTCGTCTCCGGGTGCATGTCGGATGGTAACGCCAATCGGCGACTCGTCGGACTCACGATTTGGATCTTGGGCGATGGGAGACGCCGAAGCGCACGAACCGCCGGCCGCAACGAAGCTCTTTGCGCAGACCTCGCGCAAATAGCAGGAACATCGCTGAACAAGGGCGTCGAACCGAGAAAGCCAATTTATTCGGGCGAATGACGCTGCTTTGGCCCTTTCAAGGGGCGCCCAACGGCAAGGTGTGTTTCGGCGCGGGGTCTCGACGCCGATCGGCACGGGGGTCATGACTTAAGCGGCTGAAATTACGCGTATGGAGGGATGCTCCTGGGCTGATCTGATCATGCGGATCCACACCCGGACGATTTGCACAGCGGCAACGGCTGTGCTTCTTGCAGGAAACCGAACGAAGGCAAGATTGCGCTCATGGGAGAACCAGCGATGACGACAAATGAAAAAAGCAACCAAACACGTGAAGCGGTCGGGGTGTTCGCAGACGCAGGCGCCATGCAGCTTGCGATCAACGACCTATTGAGTTCTGGGTTCGACCGCGCTGAACTCAGTCTGCTTGCTGCTGAAGAGACGGTCAATGAGAAGCTCGGTCATAAATACAAGAAAGTTGCCGAGATTGAAGATGATGCGACCGTCCCCCGGACCCGCTATATATCGCAGGAGGCTATTAGCGAGGGCGAATACGTGTTTACTGGAGGCCTCGTCTTGTTGGGCACCCTGGGTGCTGTCGGCACCATCGTCGCGTCCGGCGGCGCATTAGCGGCTGCGATCACCGGGGCGGTTTTGGGCGGAGGGACTTGGGGTCTGCTTGGGGAACTGCTCGCCAGATTTATTGGCGTTCAACACGCGCGCTACATTGAGGAGCAACTGAAGCATGGCGGGTTGCTGCTTTGGGTTCGTTGTTTGAACTCAGAGCGGGAAAAGAGCGCGATGGAGATTCTATCGAGGCATTCGGGACACGACGTGCATGTGCACGCTCTGCCAGTGTCCGCGTAGCTCATCGGTGCAAGGGCAGCAGCCGCTCACATTGAGCGCTTCCGGCTCCACACCGAGAGGTTCCGGCGGCTTCGAGTAGATCGTCGCCACCCTCGAACCGGCCGGCGTTGAGTTCATCGCGGAGAACGCGACGGGGTGGGCGTGAGGGTGCACAAAAAATAGTCGTCTTGGCATCAAAGTTTCCGATGGTTTCTGTTGAGTTTTTTGGAGGCGTTAGACCCGGCCGCTCCATCTCCTCGTCGCTCATCGACGAGCAGGGAGCGTCGCGGTTGCTGACCTGCGGGGAGCAAACCCAGTCCCAGCCGAGTCAACCAGCCGGAGGTCGTATGAATCGATATGGCCAAGGTCGACGCAGCCGACATTGATCGTGATTTTCTCTGTTTCGCCTGACTTGTCCTGCAATCGCCGTTCTACTTCAGTAAAAAAGGTGATTGCAATAGGGACGTTAGATCGAGCGAGAGCGGATCAAACGCGAGCGTAAGCTTAAAAATGCCCACTCGGCCGTCATAGCGTCGGCTTCCGAAACTCCGTCAGGCATTCACGGGAGCGACCGATGTAACCTCCTCGGTGATCACCTTGAAGCCTGCGAGCGTGCAAGGGCCGAACGAGGTCACCATGGCGACATCGGTTGCGTCGCGTCCACGCGCCATCAGGATGCGGCCGATGCGCGGTTTATTGTGGCGGGCGTCGAACGTATACCAGCGGCCGCCGAGATAAGCCTCGAACCAGCCGCTGAAATCCATCGGAGCGTCGTCCACGGGCACGCCGATGTCTCCGAGATAGCCGGTGCAGTAACGCGCCGGTATGTTCATGCAGCGGCACAGCGTGATGGCGAGGTGGGCAAAATCGCGGCACACGCCGCGTCGTTCGGTATGGGCGTCCCACGCTGTCTTGCCAGGGCTCGCGTATTGGTAACCGAACGTGAGGCGATCGTGGACATAGTCGCAAATCGCCTTCACCAGCGGCCAACCCTTCGGAACCTGCCCGAAAAGGGACCACGCCGTATTCGACAGGCGATCGGTCTCGCAGTAGCGGCTGGCAAGCAGGTAGAGCAGAGTGTCCACCGGCAGATCGTCCAATGCATGTTGCTCCGCCTGGGGCCCGATTGCATCGGGCTCTCCATCGTCATGCACCAGGAAGTCCGTTGACACGTTCATTCGGCCAGCGGGCGCGCGAATTACATGACAGAAATTGCCGAAACTGTCGTGATAGGTGTTGGCGGGGATGGGCGGATCCAGTCGCATTCGGTCCGGCGTCAGCAAATCCGCGACGCGTGACGGATGAACGCTCAGCGTCAGAATCATTGCCGTCGGCTGTGGGCAGTCATAAGAGATCTCATAACCCGCACGAATTTGCATCCATTACCTCGCCGCCTTGCGAATCGTATATTGGCCGATAGGCATAAAACGCAAGAGAGCCAGATCGGTTCGCCGCCGACTCAGGCGCCGCTGGTGCTATCGCAATCCTCCCAGGTCAGCATCATCGACCCGCGGCCGAACGAGGGATATCAGGCCTCAACATTTGTCGCCGCAGTCACCTTGACAGCGACCTTCATCGCGAGATGGTCCGACGCGGTTCCGATCCAAGTGCCTTGCAAGGGAATCGCCTCGCGTGGGTCATGCACGACCGCGACGCGCACCAAGTTCTGATTCCCGACCATGCCGCTCGAAGGGTCGAAGTCGATCCAGCCCGGGCCGGGGACATAGACCTGGACCCAGGCATGGGTATTGCCCCCAACGACACAATCATCGTCCTCATCGCCAAGATGCAGATATCCAGACACAAAGCGCGCGGCGATTCCCAGTGAGCGAAGCGCCGAGATCATGAACACCGCCAGGTCGCGACAGCTCCCGCTGGCGCATTGCAGAGTCCGCGCCGGTTCCTGGACTCCTTTCTCGTGCCGGGCGACATGCCTGAAGGTTTTCTCTATGGTCCGCGTCATTTCGACGAGAAGCTGGTAAGTGTCGGCCGATCCGTCCTCCCGGAGGAACGTGGCGGCCCAACGATCCACCTGGGGATGCGGATATAAAGGGGCCAAGAAACAGGCAAGATCGGACTGCTCTTCCTCGGCGTAGGCAAATGGATAGGTCCGGGCGCGGCTCTCGATGTCGGCGGCGCGGAAGGCCGCTGGCACATGGTCGAGACGTATGGTGCTCTCGAAATGAAGCTCGGAGGCCGGCTCCGCGAAACTGGCGGTCGCGACATGATTGCCGAAAATATCCCGCGTCCAGGAGATTTGGCTCGGGGCTGGCGTTATCGCGATCTCGGATGCGAGCACCTTCTGATCGTCATCGTCTCGCGGGCGCAGCATCATACGGTGCTCGCCGAACGTAACGGGTCGCTTGTAGATATATGACGTGACGTGTCTGACGGTGAGAATCGGCATTGCGGCCCCCGATGGCGGAAGTCACGATAACATGCATTTCCCGCGCCACGAATGGCGAGCTTTAGCTCGGCGTCGTCGCTGTTTCCAAGAATGTGAGCGCCGATGAAAGACTTCCTGGATCGCTTGTGGACAACAGTGGACTAGCGGCGGTCGCCAGCCGCTCAAAAGCCCTCGGTGGCTCGCCCCCCGCTTCACGGGCGAGTCAAATTCTCGCCCACGATATGAGGCGCAAAAATGGTTAGTGCAATTAAAGAAGTGACGGATAGCCAAGCAGTGGCAGCATCCGGATGACGATCGACCCCAAACAGACCAGAACCACTAACAGCTTGAAGTAGCTGCGCTAGCCGCGCTTCGGGACAGAATTTGTCGATGATCCAAAACAGGATCGCGCCAAGGACGATGGTAATCAAGATTCCTATTATGAGCGTGAGCACAGTGACCTCCTGTCCTTCAAGTAGAGATGTTCGCAGACCCTTGTCCTATCCCGAGTATTTTTGTGATAACCGCTTGAGGCAGGTTGCCGCTTTGGTCTTATCGTTTCTCCGACCCTTTCGTGGGCTTCATCAAGGCCCCACATCGCGCCATCCAACCAAAATTCTCCTTAGGCGGTTCAATTATTAACAAAGAGGCGGCGCAAAAGGCCGCGTCCGAATCCGCCGCTAACGACCGATTAACGCCAGAAGAATGATGATCCAAATTGGAACGCCGAGCATCCGGAGCAAAATCGCACGTCCCACGACTAATCCTCCTCGTTGGATGTGCGTTACCAGCGGGCCAGATGGCTAGCGTCGAACTTCTCGTCACGGTGGCGGCCGCCCACGCCGGTGCCCCACCAGGCCGCCGCGGCGCCCAGAACCATCGTGGCGGCGGTCAAAAAGGCGAGAAGAACGCCGGCTTTGCGCGCGGTTTCGGTCGCCGCCCGCGTTTTGTCGGCGGAAGTCTTCATCCGCTCGGCCAGCGCCTCGACACGCTTTTCGGCGTCGGCCGGCGAAAGACCGGCGCGCGCCGCGACGACGCGAACCAGATAGGCGCGATCGTCGCTGCTCAGAGAACCATCGGGGGCTGCCATCAACAAAATGCGCGCGACTTCCTGACGCGACGCTTCCGTCGGCCCGGCATCGCCGAATGAGACGCTTGCATCTCCTCGCGGCGCTTTCTCGACGCCATGGCCGAGCGGTTCGGCATTGGGCGCGAGGCTCAAGGCGAGAATGAGTCCGACTTTGCGCGCGGTTTCGTTCGCATCCCGCGTCTTGTCGACCGCGGCCTTCACTTGAACGAAAATCGCGTCGACCCGCTTTTCGGCGTCGGCCGGCGCGAGACCGGCACGCGTCGCGACCGCGCGCGCGACAAAGGCGCGATCGTCGCCGCTCAAGGAGCCATTGGCCGCGTCCGCGATCAAAATGCGCGAGATTTCCTGACGCGACGTATCCGTCGCCGCGCTTTTGCCAGCCAAGGCGCCATCGTCGATCCGCAACAAATTATCGACGCTATAACCGATCGGATCCGCGACGGACGCGACGCTGTATCCATCCGGCGTAGCACG
>PLAI01000304.1 GCA_003134075.1 Methylocystaceae bacterium
AGGCACATTGGAGGCCGGGATAACGAGAAGTCAAGATCATGGGGCTCCCAACCTGATGTGAGACATGATACTCGACCCTTGGCCGCTGCTCGCCCCCGTAGGATTTTCACAGAAGCCGCCTTCGGACTGCGCACACTTTTTAAGAAAGGATGCGGTGGGAACGGTCCGCTTTCCAACCCAACCTCCTCGGTTAGCAACCTCATGTACGTGTTATTCGGCCGCCAATCGTGAGTCCTGTGTTTCGTCTTCCGAGTTGATCAAGCCTACCGATTCCATGATTCTGGCCGAGAGTGGAGACCAGCATGCCGGTTGTTTTCGAACAAATGTGATGCGTGCGAGATGGTAGGGAGAGTTTGGAGAATAGAAATTCTTATACATCTGCCGTAGTTCGTGTTGCCGGTAAGCGGCCAAAGGCTTCTTTTGCTCGTCGGCTTGCCGTCGGAGCCTTTTCTTCGCCGTCAAGTATGGGACGAGGTTGAGTTTGCTTTTTGCGAACTCATGCACCTCTTCAACGAACGCAGCCCGGTCCCGGTTCATCACCTCGTCGACGAGCCTAAGTTGCTTGGCGCGATTGGCGCTCAGGGGAAGGCCGTTTTCCGAAAGTTCTATCGCACAATCCCAGCCAACCCGTCTAGGAAGCAAGTAGGTCCAATATTCCGAGCCATAAAGCCATCCCATGTTCTTGTAATGCGGGTTAAGGAGCACGCCTTCACGGGAGACCACGAAGTCCGCGGCAAGGGGCAGAATTGCTCCGCCAGCACCCGCTCCCGAGCCGAGCGCCGCCACTACGAGCCGATCTGTCGTAGTGATGATCTCTTGGACCAGATCATCCATGGCGTTGATGTTTCGCCACGATTCAGACGAGGGGTCTTCACTGGCTTCAATCTGGTTGAGATGGATGCCGTTCGACCAATGGTCAGCTCCACCCATCAGGACGATGATTTTGGCGGACGACTCGGCCAGACGCTTGAACGCTTCGAGAAGCAGACGGCACTGAGAAGTGCTCATCGCGCCATTGTGGAACTCGAAGTGTAGGAACCCTATGCGATCAAAGATCTCACAACGGATCTCGTCCGTGGCATGCACTCCGTCAGCCTGCGCTTCAATCGTCGGAACCGTGGATGGCAGCAGAGGCCCCGCGACCTGTGCGGCCGGGAGCTTAATCCCCGCGCTTTTTTCAAACTTGGGTTTCAGGTGACCAATCCAAATTGCCCCATCGATAGTTGCACGGCAGATTGCGCCTGTGCTCGCGAAGGCTAAAATTTCGCCCGGCTGCCCAGTTAGTTGCGACTCCACGCAGGCGTTATGGAGAAAGACTGGCATACCACCGATCTGATCGAGAACTCCGGGAACTCCGTCACCAGCACAGATGCGGGCAAGGACTTCCGTTGTGGAGTGCGTCTCCCAATCAATCCCGCGGTCGGCTTGCTTCATTGACGGGCACTCTCGACCGACAACTTCTGGATTGCTGTAATCAAGAGGACGTGGGCGAAAGCCGGGAGTGTGGAATTTTTCCATTACCTCCCACAGGCACTCGACCGCCGCTTCGATCACTTCATTGCGATAGATGCTGCTCTTTGGGGCAAGGCGCATCGGGAAAGTCCGCGTCGCCCAAATTGGACCGGCATCCATTTCTCTTGCCGCTTGCAGTAGCGTGACGCCCCAAAATCCCCAGCGCTCTTGGATGGCCCAATCTAATGAAGATGGACCTCGATCTCCTTCGATTCCTGGATGCACGATGATGCAAACATGCTTGGTCCAAATGTCTTCTGGAATAGCCTTCGTCAAAAAAGGCGCAATAATTAGGTCGGGCTTGAAAATGGAGATCGCTTCACATAGGCGGGAGTCATTTCCGGAGTGGAGTTCAACAGCTACGTCGTAGCCACCATCTACAAGCTCGACGTAAAAACGCTGTGTCATGCTGTTAAATGCGGATGAGATCAACGAAACTCGCATTGGTAATCCTCCTTTTCCAGTGACTTTGGTTTTCAGCTCAACATCGGAGCAAAGGCAACTCTCGTGCCACCTTGATCTATTTACAATCAACAGAAGCCACGCTTGTTCAAAGAACCTATAGCTTGGCCCGTCTGCAATTGATCTATCAAGAGGGTGCCGGCGCCTGAAGGCTAGAAATGGCGTCCAGCTCCAGACTTTGAGCGCACTGCGAAGCAGACCAGATACACAGTCACCATGATGCGGGGCACTTTGTGTTTCCCCGACCGTGCCCAAAAGCTTCTCATGACTTCTGCAAATGACGCATCCCCCATTTTGGGTAGGCTCAGAGAATCAGCTATCGAGGGCGAGAGGCAATTGTTATCCGCACGTGCCGACCGGCCCGGCATCCTGCTTGCAACGGAAAAAAGATCGAAATCGGCGAGCAGTTAGGTGCGGGCTTCCAACGAACGCATCCCGCCCGCAAAGCGAGCGCGTGACAGTCTGAGTATGGCAAAGGAGCCGAAACCGTTGACGCCGAAAAAACGACCCTCGGTTTGGGATCGAAGACGCCCAAAAATTACCCCGACCTTGGCCGGTGACGAAGACAAGATAGGCCAGAAAAATGCGCCTGATGTCCAACGGATCACGCTCGCGACTTCAGGTAGACGGGTTTCGATCGACGCCAACCCCGCCGCTCCACGGATCGTGTTGGAGCGATCTGCACTGGATTGCCTGGCGCGGCTGGTTGAGGCTCTCGACCAAGGTGGCGGAGTCGAGGAAGCACTTGCCGACGCTGTCTCAATTCTCGAAGCGGCGGCCCTCAACTAGTTTTGTCTCGCCTTTCTAAGGCCGCCATCCGACGGATATCGGTTCAATAGGTTGCATCGGGAAAGCGGCGGTGAGGGTCTACTGGAAACAGGTGACAGACCCGGCAGCGACAGCATAAGGTCGGTCATGGCAACCGTGGTCTTCCTGAGACGACGCTGATCGGCTTTGGCAGCGTATTATCGCGCTAAGTCAGTCTGTTAGCCATGCCCGCCACCCGGCTCTATATAATTCGGGTTAGCTCGTTGGCGCAATTTGGGGAAAATCTGAAAGGAGCAACGAAATGTAGATCAAAAATAATGGATTTCGCGCCAAAGTCTGCGGTTCGCCCCTACGCGACAAAGCAAATGGCTGAAGAGTGCCCATTGAGGAATGATGCCCGTCGCTCCCGGCAAGAGTAGCGGCCTCGCGAGCTAGCTTGATCGCCGTCTTCATAAAGAGCTTTAATTACGTAATGGGAATTCTCGGCACAGCGGCCAGCAGGGCGGCGACCTGGGATTGGCGGTTGACGCCGAGTTTGGCGAATACCGCTTTAATTTGCGCGCGCACTGTTTCCGAGGCCACGTTATTTCGGCTGGCGATCTGATTAACGCTGAGCCCCTCGGTGATGCCGCTCGCTACCCGAGCCTCGGCAGGAGTAAGGTCGAACAGCCCTCGAATGAGTGCGGCGTCAGGAGCGTCAGGAGCGACAACGGCAGTAATCACGAGCAAGCCGAACCCGCCTCCGAATAGGTCGGAGGCGCGTCCCGTAGTGGGCACCAAATGTACCACCACTGGTTCGCTCATCGTCGCCCCCATTGCCGGAAAGGATCGGACCGATGTCGCGGCCGGCTCGCGTATGCGAGCGACCGCTTGGCGTAACAGGGCGGTAGCGGTCGCATCGGTCAAGGCAAGCCGGTCTTCGGGCAACCAAACGACATGCGAACTCATTTCCTCTATCAGCGCATTGGCCGCCAGCACCTTCCCATTTGCATCGAGAACGGCGGCTGGAAGCCCGATCAGCGCAAGCGCTTCTGCGGCGGCCCGCAATTGCTCCAGCCGCCAACGTGTCGCCAATAATCCAGCACGAGCCAGATGCGGGCGGAAAGCATCCAGACGCCGGATGCTTTCCCAGTCTAACGGAGGCCTGCCGGTCCGCCGCTGAACCTGTACTACGACGAGATCCCCTGTCGGCACATGAATAGCTGTGGCAGCTCCATGGTGCAGGCGGTTGGGTGTCGCCCATTCGGTCATCATGGGGTCGGCGAGGAATTCCGCGTCGGCGAATAGTTCCTGGTCGGTGATGAAGCCGGCGCCGTTGGCACCGACGAGGCGGGCGAAGGTTTGGCTTTGCAACGCCGCCTCGGAATTGAGATAGGCGTCGAGCCCGGGCTCAAGTTCGGCCGAACAGCGCCAGCCCAGCCACGCGTCACTTCGGCGGGTGAGCAGGACTGCTCCCGCGCCTTCGACCGTGCTGCTCAGATCATGCAAAACCGACGGCCACACTTCCGGATCGATGGCAGCTTCGTAAATTCGAT
>PLAI01000165.1 GCA_003134075.1 Methylocystaceae bacterium
GCTCTCAGTGGAAATCAACAGATCGCCGGCTGCGACTCGATCTGCGCTCCGCCGGTGAGTTTCGCCGAATCCACCCACTGCCTCAGTCCGGTGCTGATGTGCCCGACGACATGGATGCCCGCCTGGTGGTGCTGAGCATTGACCACCCTTACAGCAAGGATCCGACGAACAAAGCCCAAGCAGCAGCCACGGCCATCCTGGAGTCACGCGGTGCAGCGCCGCGACTGTTCAGGAACACGCTGACCTTCATGGGGGTCGACCAAACCCGGTTGCAGGATCTGGATGAAGCGGTTCGCCGATACCTCGCCTGGGACTCCATCACCCTGGAAAAGGAAGCTCTGAACCTCGACCCTCAGCAGTTGAAGCAGGCGGAAACCCAGGTGAAGTCTGCCGATGGCGCTGTTGTCGCCCGGCTCCCCGAAACCTACCAATGGCTCTTGGTTCCGGCGCAAAGTAGCCCGCAATCTCCCGTCGAATGGCATGCGTATCGTCTCTCCGGCCAGGACGCACTTGCTGTCCGCGCCAGCAAACGCCTTCGCAACGAGGAGCTTCTCGTGCCGGCATTGGCCGGAACCCGCTTGCGGATGGAGCTCGACCGAATTCCGCTTTGGCGAGGCGATGATGTCGCGATCAAGCAGCTCGCAGAGGACTTCGCGCGCTATCTCTATCTGCCACGGCTGAAAGACTCTCAGGTGCTTGCGGCGGCCGTGCAAGACGGGCTCAGCCTACTCCTGTGGCAAAGTGAGTCGTTCGCCTACGCAGACAGTTTCGACGAGGCTGCCGGGCGGTATCGCGGCCTGCGGTGCGGACAGCAGGTAGTCGGTTCGGTCGATAGCCTTAGCGGAGTCCTGGTTAAGCCAGATGTCGCGGTGCGTCAGCTAGCTGCCGACACCGCACCGAAGCCAGGACCTTCGACTGGCGGAGAGACCGGGGAGCGACCGGGCGGTGAGCCCGTTGCCCCTGGCGGTGGCTCCCCCCCAGGTAAACCGGTTGCCCGAAATCCGAATCGCTTTCATGGCACGGTGGTCGTCGATCCAGCTCGAGTCGGCCGTGATGCCGGCCGCATCGCCGATGAGGTAATCTCCCACCTTGTCGGCTTGGTGGGGTCTGAGGTCACCGTGACGATCGAGATCGAGGCGAGAATACCGTCAGGCGCCCCGGACAACGTTGTCCGGACAGTAACCGAGAACAGCCGCCCCCTGAAATTCACTAGTCAAGGCTTTGAGGAAGACTAAACCATTAACATGGTCAGTCCATGGATGATCTGCGCCGATGGAGCGGTTTCGAGTTTCGAGGTTGGTCGTGTAGATACGATCGCTTCAGCCGAGCGCGCCGGCCGAAAGAGCCGTCCCTGAAAGACCGCCGACAATAAAGGAAGAGTTCGACGATTGTTTCCTGCGCGCATCGGTGAGGCATCGCGGTTCAATCTGCGGTAGCAGGCGCACTTCCTACATCGCTGCGACCGGCAAGGACAGCGACGCTTCGTAGCTGCCCCCGTTCGCGCCATCAAAATCAAACTCATAAAGTGTGACCGGCCCGATGGCGGTTGCGCGCTGGCCGAGAAAGAATGAAAAGGCCCCCGGAACAGCCATGAACAAGTGAATCCTATGTGCTGGCGCAGCGTCGCGCAGAGACTTGATCCTGGCGACCAAAGACTCCGCGAGCTCAAAAGCATGATGGCCGCAACTGACGGCGCGGGCGCCGGGCGCCGTCGCAATGCGCGCGTCGAGCGTTGCGCGCGAATCGGGCAACGACGCGGCCGCATATCGTGACACCGCCCCCGCCACGTCATGGGTAAGACTCACCGTGACGATCATCCCGTCCCCCTCCAGCTTGCCCTCGTGCTCTCTGAAGGTCCATGCCGGCCACGCGGGATCGTGAGGCTGATCATCAGGAGCCCAGACAGCGCGGCCCGTCGTGCGTTGCTCCAGCTCAATGAGACGACCCGATTTGATATTGAGGACCGAACCAGCCGCGAACGAGAGCGTGAGGTGTGCGTCGATGACGAGCCTGATACGTTCGCTCTCGCGGGCAGCTTCCAGAAGAAAATTCTTCAGTGCCGGATAAAGCGTCGCCTGCCAATCCGAGTCCGGCCGTATCTGGCGCTCAACAAAACCAGGCACAACGTTGAGCACTTTTGAGCAGCGATCTTCGAGGCGGTCGGTCGCATGCTCGAAGGACTTCACGCCATAGACCCGGGGGCGCCCCTCCCCGGGCTCGCCGATCAGGCTCTCTTTTTCGCAGTGGCCACGGAAGTTCGCGCGCGTAAACTCCAGCCGGCCCTGCGCAGCCCATTGGTAGACAATCTCATCATAAATGAAGGCGCTTTCGTTCGGGGGGCTGCGCTTCAGCCCCACGGCCCGGAAATGCAGGTCCAGAAGCTCGCGAAGCCCGTCCAGAGATTCTGATGTTTCCGAAAAAGCAAGTGTCCGCGCGAGGATGCGCAATTCGTCATCTGTGATGCCGAGGTGCTCTCGCCAAAGCTTGCGGACCCGACCCATGGCACTATTATCGGTGGCGGTTCCGAAAAGCATACCGACACGAAGCGTGTGCGAGCGCTCGTTAACGAGCGCGCGTAGAGGGTCGGCGCGATCAATGCGCCAGTTGCTGGCTAGACGGAAGCGTGTGCCGATGCCGTCGGGCGCATGGTCGCGCTGCGCCTTGATGGCGCGCTGCAAGTGAGACCGGGCCGTCGCGCCGAGGAACGCCGGATCAGTTAGGCTGGCATGGCCGTAGTTTTCCGGACTGACATGCCACTTGCACTGGACGTGTTCCCGACGCAGCGGTTGTCCCTCCTGATCGAGGAGAGCCGGGTCGTATTCGACCCACATATCATCGAACCCGTTCGCGCCGCTTTCAAAGCCGACCTTTACGACAGGGCCGTGGGGATCGAGAAGCAGCGCCGCTTTCTGCCAGAAAAGACGAGCTTGATATGCGGCTCCATCGCGAGCGACTATAACGGCCTGGGTCAAGGGCAATCCTCCGTAAGTGCTTCGGTCACGTCGCCTTGCCTTCGCGGAAGCGCGGCGTGGCCTTCATGGCCTGAATGATCTCGATGGCGCGTTCAAACTTGACGGGCCGGTCTGGATAGGCGTCGAGGATAAGTGTCGGCAGCAAGCGCTGCGTAAGGTCAGAAAAAGTGTACCCGACAGCATCCTTGTCGCCACCGGTCAGCTTCACCACCTGATCAATCTGCGGCTTATTGAATCCCAGTTCCGTCAGCGGGTCTTCGATCACAGCACGGCGTTGTTTTTCGCCGGGCCTGTCGAAGTCGAAAATCTCCGCCGCGCGCCGTTGCACCGCCGGATCAATAGCTGACAAACGGTTGGTGCAAAGCACCACGGCGACCGGCAGCTGCTTCTCGGCAAGTCGATCAACGCCGCGGATAAAAGCGTTGACGCCCGCCCTGTCCTCGTGATGCATCTGGGCGCTTTCGCGGCTCTGCGTAACGGCATCAGCCTCATCGACAAGGGAGATGATTCCGCCTGACGCCCTTCCAGACGCACGCTTGAGTTTTTCTGCTGCAAGGAGCGTGGCATCGAATGCCGCCGACAGCAGCTTGGTCATTTCGCCCACCTTGCCGCTCCCCCTCGTCGCAAGGGACAGGGGATAGAGCGTGACGCCGATCTTCTCCTGTCGGGCGACGGCGTCGCCGACGGTTTCAGAGAGCGCGGTTTTTCCCGTGCCGACATCGCCCGCCAGGATCACCAGAGGCGGGCGCCGTTCTAAATAGTCGAGCGCGATAGCTGCGCCCTTATGATGCTTGTCGGCCCAGTCGCGCGGCCCTGCGGGGTTCACCAGCACGCCGAGGACCTTCGCCAGCCGCGTCTTCGCCTGATCTATGCCGCCGAGCCGCGCCAGCCGCCGTGATGCACCTATGTCAGGAAAGTCGAGCCGACGGTCGAAAAGGTCGTCAATCGAAATGGCATCACTCATGTCTTCCTCACTGTGCTGCGGCCGAGGCCGCGGCCGCCGGCGATGTAGTTGAGATCATCCGTCCAGTAACCGGATTCGAGCGGCGGCTCGGTGCCCGAAGTCCGCTGGAACGGGCAGGCGTTTTCAACGGCCAGCCGCTCGGCCGGCGTCTTGCTCCACCAGTTGCTGTTGTACGAGAGAAACGAGGTGAAGCTTGCACCGGCGACATCAAGGCGCGGCCTGATTTTTCCGGGGTCATCATCCGAAACGAGGATACCGCCGGCAAGTGCGCGGTAACGAACAGCGGCCTCCGTCCACTTGCCGCCGCGCTTAAAGCCGTATGTCACAGTGTCCACGCAATCATGCCGCAGGAACTCGACGATCTCCTTCTCGTAGTTGTCTATTGTCGCGTCCGAAGGAATGCCGCTATAGAGCGACTGGAACCGCAGAAGATCCGTGGCGACCTTCGAGGCGATGCGCCGGGCATGGGCGATCGTGAAGGCTTCAGTATCGGTGATGGAATACGAGCTCATAACGCCTCACACATTGAACGTCGGGCCAAAAACCTTCTGCCAGTAGCGCACGGTCTCGCCCTTGGTGATCGCGCGCAGCGCCGAGTCGATCGCGTCACCCGCATCAAGTGCGGCTTCGATGATCTTTTCCTTGTTCTGCTGGGTATAGAGGGCGCTGACGTTATTCTTGTTGTTCACAGGGTCCCAGATTCGGACGGGCGCGCCAGTCGCTGCACAAGTCGCCGGGTCGTAGTAGTCGGAAAAAGCGATGGCCGTCTCGAAGTCATCATTCGCAATGAAGGCGAAGATTTTGGCCAGAGCCGACGGATAGTCGCTCAACGAAAGGCCGCGATCGGCGAGATAGGCGACAATCAGTTCGATCATGAAGGACTTGAACCGGAAATTCTCATCCTGCTGCTTGAGCAACTGGCTCCAAAACTTCATGAACCGCACAACCTGCGCGAAGTGCTTGTCGTTGGCGGCCTTCCGCTTGCGGACAAATTCGAGGTGCATAGGCACGCTCGTCATCAGCTTTTCGCCCGTCTCCTTCGAGACAAGGTCGCCGCGCCACTTCGGATCGCCGACGTAGAGAATGGGGACGATGTCGACCTCGTTGCCGGTCGTGATGAAGTTTACGCCGACAGAATAGGTCTTGCGCTTGATCTGCTCGGGCTTGAAATTCGGAAACGCCGTCTCGAGCTTCTTTGCCAGCCAGTCGATCAAGTCGGAGATCTTGTCCGGAGCCGAGTCGGAAGAAACGTAGCAGCCTACGTCGATATCGCTGATCGACTTCAGCGCCGTGCCTTTAGCGAGACTTCCCGACAGCAGCATCTTGCGCAGCGCGAAATCCGGGTGATCTGCCAGATAGGTCTCCAAGCGGTCCCGCAACCGGTTGGCCTGCGCGCGCAAATCCACCGCGTCATCGCGCTTCAGGTTCACCCGTTCGTCGGCAAAACGAACCAGGTCCGCGTGACTTACGTGGTCGCGGCTCATGTTACGCACCCCTCTCGATTGACGATTCCACGCTCATGAGGTAATTTACTATACGGATAGTGTTTAGCTGTCAATATAGTTTCTATCCCCATATGCGAGGGTTGTAATGAATGATGAAGTGCCCGGCATCCGGTGGGGTGTCGAACAAAGGCTGGAGTTCATAGAATTCCGCCTGTTCTGGGAGGGCGGGGTCCGCCGCGCGGACATCATCAACATGTTCGGTGTGTCGGTTCCGCAGGCGTCCAAGGACCTGACGCTCTATCAGGTGCGCGCGCCGGGAAACGTGGGTTATGACAAGAGTGCTAAGCGCTATGTCGCTTCGCGTGATTTTCAGCCGAAATTTCTACAGCCCGATTCGGATACTTATCTTTCGCGCCTGCGCACGCTGGCAGAGGGATTGGCCAAGCCGTCGGAATCGTGGATTGGCTACCGGCCGGACTCAGACATTGCGCTCACGCCGCATCGCGAAGTGGAAGCCAAGGCGTTGCGGGCCGTTCTCGACGCGATGCGCGACGCGGAATCAATAGAAGTCCTTTATCAATCCATGAACAGCGTGCGTCCCGACTCGATATGGCGGCGCATTTCTCCTCATGCCTTCGGCTTTGACGGGTTTCGCTGGCACGCGCGCGCCTACTGCCATATCGACGGCAAGTTCAAAGACTTCCTGCTGCCGCGCATTCTGGACGTGCGCTCGCCCGGAACAGGCGGAGCCAGTGGCAAGGACGACCTTCATTGGAATCAGCATGTCGCGGTCGAGATCACGCCGCACCCGCAGCTCACCGACAGCCAAAAGAAAGTCGTGGCGAAGGATTACGGCATGCAGGACGGCAAGGCCGTCCTCTCCGTGCGCTCTGCGATGTTGTTCTACGTGCTGAAAAGGCTCGGCTTGCTTCGTGATCCAGAGAAGGAGAAACCGCGCGCCCAGCATATCGTCTTACTTAACAAGGACGATGTGCAGGCGGCGTTGAAGAATAAGATCCATCTGGATTCCGGCGCGGCCGGGAGCGATAAGGTCAACCACCCGTAATGCATGGTCAGGCGTCGGCGCTCGCCGGGTGTCGGAAGGAAGGGGATATGGGTCTTCGTCACTCTCCGTGG
>PLAI01000385.1 GCA_003134075.1 Methylocystaceae bacterium
CCGCCGTCAAGGACGTCTTGCCGTGGTCCACGTGACCAATCGTCCCGATGTTGCAATGCGGCTTGTTGCGTGAGAACTTTTCCTTGGCCATCGTCTAAGGTCCAATCCCGATTGCTTGGCGCGGGTCTCGTGCTCGCGCGGGGCGAGCATTTACGGCCAACGCGGGGATTGTTCAAGTGGCCGGTCGACAGAGCTCGCCTTGGCCCGCCCCCGGGCGCTTGACGACGACCCCCGCCTCACGCCGGGAAGGCGCGTTGCTTCTCCAAAGCCTTGGCGGAGGAGGGCTAAGGTGGAAACAATTTTAGTCTAACACGACGCGGATGCGGTACAGTTTGTTATTGTTCGCTCGAGTGTATTCTAATCTCCAAGCACTATTCAAGCGTAAACACAGCAAATGCGCTTCGCGGCGCCCGGCGTTTAATAAAATATTCACGCTAGCTTGATGTTTACATACAATTTTGCCGGGCAAATTAAGCCATACAACTCGATTTCCGCCTATCGTTTGCTCGTTCCGGCCATGCGGCTCGCGTCGCATCAAAATGGCGTTTCGAGATGGATGCGATGAAAAAAATGACCGGGTTTATCAACGAGATCGCCAGCCTCGCCGGCGTGCGCGGCCGCGACGCGCTCGAATATACGATGGCCTCGGTGATGTTCGAACTGACGGGGGCGCGGCTGCTGTCCACATGGAGCGTCGCGCCGCGAGACGGCGACATTGGCGTGCGTTGTTGCGTGACGCTCGGTTCGGCGCGCTGCGAACACTGCGAGGTGACGAGTTGCACGCTGCCCGGCGACAATGTCAAACCGCTCGACAGCAAACCCGCGCTGAAGAACTGCTACGAGACCAAGCGCCATTTTCGCGCGCGGTCCGGCGTCTGCGGCCTTCATCGCCATGTCTTTCCGGTCGCCAATGGTCACGGCGTCGTCCGCCTCGTCGAAATTCTGCGCGACGCGCCGATGCGCGAGGACGAGGAGCGGCTGGTGTTCGGGCTGTTGCGCATTTATCGCAATCATCTCGGGATCAACGACTATGGCGATTGCGACGACCTCACCGGCTTGCTCAACCGGCGCGCCTTCGAGGAGACGTTTCGCGCGCTGATCTCGCCAAAACTCGGGCGCAAAACATCGCCGTTCGGACCCTTGCGCGCCGGCGACGAGACGCGCGGCCCGCATCTCGCGATGATCGAAATAGATTTGTTCAAGCGCATCAACGACGGCTTCGGACATCCCCACGGCGAAGAGGCGCTGGCGCTGCTGGCGCGCTTGCTGGGCGAGAACTTTCGCGAGACGGACCGCCTGTTCCGCTTCGGCGGCGAGACGTTTGTCGCGGTGCTGCCGGACACTGATTCGGAAGGCGCGGCGGCGGCGCTGGAGCGGCTCCGCGTCTTGGTCGAAAGTTTCGACTTTCCGCTGGCAGGCCGCGTCACCGTCAGCATCGGCTACACCGGCGTGCGGCAGGACGACACCGGCGCCAGCGCCAGCGCGCGCGCCGAAGAGGCGCTTTACGCGGCCAAGGAACGAGGGCGCAATCGGGTCTGCTGCTTCGAAGAACTGCCCGCCGGCGCCGCCGTGGCGGTGAGGGGCTAGGCGCGGGAGGCCTCAGCTTTCGGGGTTCGCGGGGAGGCTTTGGGGGGCGGCTCACCCCTCCCAAACCACCGCCCCATCCACCACGGTCAGCTTCACCACGCCCTGCAACAGCGCGCCATCGAACGGCGTGTTGCGGCAGCGCGAGTGCAGCTTGGCTGGATCGACCACGAAGGGCTCGTCCGGATCGAAGCGGATCACGTCGGCCGGCGCGCCCTTTTTCAGCCGGCCCTGTTCCAGCCCCAGAATCTCGGCCGGGCGGGACGACATCGCCGCGAGCAGGCGGGGCAGCGCCACATCGCCCGAATGCACGAGGCGCAGCCCCGCCGCCAGCATGGTCTCAAGGCCGATGGCGCCGAATTCGGCCTGGGCGAAGGGCAGGCGCTTGGTCTCGACATCCTGCGGATCGTGATCGGAGACGATCACGTCGATGAGCCCCTCGGCCAGCGCCTTCACCAGCAGCTTGCGGTCTTCCTCGCCGCGTAGCGGCGGGCGCAGTTTCAGAAAGCTGCGGTAATCGCCGATGTCGCCCTCGTTGAGCGTCAGATGATTGATCGAGGTTCCGCAACTGATCGGCAGTCCTTCCGCCTTGGCGCGGCGCAGCGCGCTCAGCGACACGGGCGCGGCGACGATCGCCGCGTGATAGCGCGCGCGGGTCAGCGCGACGAGGCGCAGATCGCGGTCGAGCATGATGGTTTCCGCCTCGGCGGGCACGCCGGAGAGACCGAGCCTGATCGCCGTCTCGCCCTCGTTCATCACGCCGCCGCCGGCAAGATTGGCGTCTTGCGGAAAATGCACGACGAGCGCGTCGAAGTCGCGGGCATAGGCGAGCGCGCGGCGCATGACCAGCGCATTGGCGACGGCGCGCGGGCCGTCGAAAAAGGCCGCGGCGCCGGCCTGGCCAAGCAGCCCGAGTTCGGCGATCTCGCGACCTTCGCGCCCCTTGGTCAGCGCGGCCATCGGCAATACGCGCACGCGGCCGGTGTCGCGGGCGCGGCGCAGGACGAAATCCACGACGGCCGGGTCGTCGACCGCGGGGGAGGTGGTCGGCGTCGCGAGAATCGTGGTGACGCCGCCGGCCGCCGCCGCCAGCGTCGCCGTCGCGATGGTCTCGCGGTGCTCGGCGCCGGGCTCTCCAACGAAGGCCAGCATGTCGATGAGGCCTGGCGCGACGACATCGCCGCGGCAATCGACGATCCGCGCGCCTGAAGGCGCGCCCGCGGCGGCGACCGCCGGCCCGAGATCCCTGATGCGCCCGTACTCGATATAAAGGCCGCCGCGCGTCTCGCTCCCGCTCGCGGGATCGATAAGGCGGGCGTTGATGAGAACCAGCGGCGGAGCGGCGGGCGCGGGGGCGTGGGGCATGGCCCGTTGCTTTAAGCGATTTTCTCGCGCGAGGGAATGAGCGGCGCAAGGCCGAGGGCCCGATCTCGCCGATATATTTGGCCCGCGCTTGATTATGACAGATCGTTGATCGATGTTTTACGTCAAGATGACAGTTTTACGTCAACCGCGTCACATGATCCCGCTGCTCGGATTCGCGTTTCTCCTGCTCGCCCCGGGGGTCGCGATCCGCTATGGCTTGCTGCCGTTCGAGTTTCGGTTTCAGGCGCTGTTGCTCGTGTCGGGCCTGTGCATCGCGCTATGCGCGCTCGCCGGCTTTTCGCTCGCGGAACTGGGCCTCGGTCGGCCTTTGGCTTTGCGCCACTGGGCGGGCTGCGGCGCTCTTACTCTCGCGCTGGCTGGGTCCGTCCTACTGGAGAGCCATTACCTCGCCGCCGCGCATCCGCCGTTCGACTGGATCGGCTTCGCGCCGTTCTATGTGCTGCTGTCCAGCCCTTGTCAGGAGGTCGTCTGCCGATCGATTCCGAAACTGATCGCGGATCGGCTGCAAATGAGCGGGCGAAATTACGTTTTATATTCTTCCGTCGTTTTTTCGTTGATGCACAACGCCTATGGCGATCCCATGCTGCTCGCCAACACTTTTTTCGCGGGCCTCGCCTGGGCCACCGCCTATCTTTTCACGCGCAACATCTGGCCGCTGATTTTCTCCCACGCCGCCGTCGGGACGCTGGCCTTCTGCCTCGGCGTCGCCTGAGATGGTCAAGCGCGAGCCTTCAGGCTCCGCATGGAGCATCGCCGTCCGCAGCAAAAGCCACAGCACGCAGGCGTTCAGAATATGCCACAAAAAATGCGTTCCGAGCGGAAAGCCAGCGCAGACATCGCCGTCCATCGTGCGAAAGGTCAGCGACGCCGCGAAAACCAGCGCCGCCAGCGCGAGGCCAGCGGCCGTTTGGCGCCGGCGCGTTCGCGGCCACAGCAGCGCCGCGAAACAGATCATCGCGCCCAGCGCCGGCAAATAGCTGACCGAGCCGTGCAATCCGTGGAACGTGTTTTCGACGAAATATGAGGCCGCCGCGAACAGCAGCGTAATCGCCGTCGACACGAACGCGCCGAGGCAGAAGAACCGGCGCAGCGCGAGCAGAAAATAGCCGTAGATGAACACCGCGATCGGGACGACGTCGAACAGCATCGCGCCGCGCGTCGCGACGGTGTGGAAGATAAAGCTGCCAACGCCGACCAGCGCCGTCACGACGATCAGCGCGAGCGCTGGATGATCCGTTTCGCGCCGGCGCCGCCACAGCGCGAAAGCAGCCGCGGCGGCCAGCAAAAAGGCGATATTGGTCAACGCGTTGACCGGCTCCGACCAGAAGCCGTGGCCCTGCCGCTCGCAATAGTCGATGACGGGATCGCGCCAGGCCACGATAGAAGCGCTCCGGATCGTCCTACGGCTCGCCGTCGCCCTCTGGCTCGGCGGTTTCGCCGGCGCCGAGGCTGGCGACAACCTCGGGGTCGTGCGGCGGACCGTAGATCATGAACAGTTTCATCGGTTTTTGGCCGGTGTTGATGACGTTATGACGAACTCCCGCCGGCACGATCACCGCGTCGTCCTTGCCGACCTTCACGCTGTCTCCCGCGATGACCACCTCGCCCTTGCCCTTCTCGATACGGAAGAACTGGTCGTGATCCTCGTGGACATCCTCGCCGGTTTGCTCGCCGGCCTTGAGCGACATCAGAACCAGCTGCATGTGCTTGCCGGTATAGAGAACGCGCCGATAGTCCTTGTTCTCCTGAGCCAGCTCCTCAATGTCCTCGATAAAGCGCTTCATGACGGACCTCTTTTGCAGGGGCGAATAATGGCGGTGACGATACCTTAGCGGCGCAAGATGACAAAGGCGCCGCCCGCGCGGTCGATTATCGCGGCGCGTTCCCGGAACGATTTTCGCGAAAGTAAATATAGCGGCGCGGCGAATTGTCCCGCCTCGGGAATTGCGGCACGAGACGAGGACAAACCGGGTCTGAATCACGGACGGCGGATGCGGGCCATGCGTTGGTGAAGAAAGCGTTGACGGCGCATGGACGAGCCGCCCAGCGGAACAAATGTCCGTCTCCGACGTTTGATGAACAGGGATAGAAGGAAAGGATCGCCAGATGGTCATTCGCGCATTTCTGACGCTTTGCATGGGTGCGTCACTATTTATTGGCGGCGTGGCGCTTGCGCAGCAGTCCGGCACCACATCCGGCCCTTCGGCGGGAAAAAACGTCGAACCGAGCACCGCTACTGAAAAAAAATATGAAGGGAAGAATCAGCCCGGTACGGGCGCCCCGGCGGCGGCCGGCGACCCGGGTGTCGAGGCCAAGCCCGGGACCGAGGGCGGAAAAGCCGCGCAACCGGGGAAATAGGGGTCCGCGAGCTTTCACCGCGCCTCGGCCTCGACCTCCAGCTCGTTTAGAATTTCGCCGGGCCTTCTTAGCCCGAAATCGATCGCGCCTACGCCCTTGGGCGAGGTCAGCTTTATGCGCAGGCGCGTCGGGTGGTTGACGAATTTCGTCACGGCCTCGCCAATGCGGCGGGCCTTTTCGCTGTTCTCCAGTGAAGCGTCGATCGCGGCGCCCGCATCGCGCGCATAATCGGCGCGCAGCTTGGCGACGTCGCCGCCGCTGGATCTGGCTTCCTCCGCGAGCACCCGCTCGATCAGCCCACCGCCCTCGACGGTCGCCTCCAGCCGCGTGACCGTCGCCGTCAGCATCGCCGCGCGCGAGACGATCGGGCTTGGCGAAAACACCGAGGCGCCGACATTGCCGAAAGTCGCTTGCAGCGTGACGGCGCCCATGTCCTTGGCGTCGACGCGCGCCCGCTCGATTTCGAACGCGCGCGCCTCCTCGCGCCAAACGCCGGCGAGTTCCCCGGACAGCGCGATGTCGCGATAGCCGAGCGCCATGAAGAAATGCGCGGCCGGGCTTTCGCCGCGCGCGGCGAGATCGGCCTTGAGGCGGTCGAGCCGCACCGCGAATTTGGTCGCGACGCCCTCGCGGTAATTGGCGAAGTCGGCGCCAAGCGCGCCGATCTCGAATTTGACGCGTCCGTCGGCGCCGGCGTCGGGTAGATCGGCCACGACGCCCTCGGCCTCGGCGCGGTCGAGCCGCCATGTCCGGGCTTCGCCGGGCGCCA
>PLAI01000357.1 GCA_003134075.1 Methylocystaceae bacterium
CCTGCGCCGCGTGTCTCGCGGCTTCGCTTTCGCCCTCCATGCGGGCGATCAGATCCTTGATGCTCGTCGCCTGAGCCGCCAGCGTCCGCGCGCGTTCGGCCTGTGCGTCTCGCGCGGTTTGCTTCTCCCGAAGCGCCTCCTGCCGCGCCTCGATCATCGGAGCCAGCGTCGCGCGTTGGGAGACGAGCTGCTCCTTTTCGCGCGCCAGTTTGGCTTGCTGCGTCCGGATGTCGTCGCGCAGCGCGAGCAAATGCGTCAAATCGGCCTGCAGCGCGGCGGTTTCCGCCCGCATTTGCGGGAGCACCGCGCCGATTGCCATGGATGCGCGGATCGCCTCCAAAATATCCTCGGGCCGCGCCAACAGCGCCGGCGGCGGTCGGCGGCCCATGCGTTGCAACACCATGAGAACCTCGCCGACGAGAGCTCGGCGGCTTCGCAGCGATTGCACGATGGTGTTCTCGCCGCCCTTCAGCGATTCGAGCTTTTGCTCGACCTCGGCGGCGCTTTCCTCGGTGGCGCGCAGTCGCGCGGTGGCGTCGAGCAAGGCCTGATTGAGCCGCTCGCGCTCGACTCGAAGCGCCGCGATTTCGCTTTCGATCTTGCGTCTTTGTTCGTCCGAGGTGTTCAGCGTGTCTTGCACGCCGCGCAATTCGAGGCGCTTACTGGAAAGTTCGGGGCCATCCGTCGTGCTGGCCCCATGATTGTCTTGATGATTATCTTGCACGAGCGCGGGATCGCCGCGCAACGGCGCCGCTGGCAGGCACAGGGCGCCAACGAGCGCCAGGCAAAGACGCCGGGAGCTGTCGCTAGTCACGCAATCTCGCCTGCTTCATTCGGGTCCAAATTTTGTGCCGCTCCGGCCTCGCGTTTAGCGGATATGCCGCCGAAATCTAGTCCAGATTGCGGCGAAGCCCATTTAAAATCGCTTGCGCCAGACCACTTTCGAACAGAACCGCCATTTTCGGGTCGAGCTTGCGCCGCCAGTTTGGGCGTTCCCGGTCGGTACCCGGCAGATTGACCGCGACCGTTTCGCCGGCGAGATCGTCGACTTGCGCCATCGCCAGCAGCGCGGGCGCGCGCGCCACATAGGCATGCGCGGCGCCGGCGAGAGCGTCGCTGAAAGCAACGTCCGAACCGCCGTCCGCCGCGAGCAGTCCTTCGCGCGCGAGGGCCGCCAGCAGTAGGCGCCGGTCCTCGCGCCGCGTCTCCCGTTCTTTTCGCGCGTCCTTTTCGCTCAGCAGGCCAAGCGCCAGCTTCTCGGCGATGTCCGAGCCCTCCCACCAGCCTTTGAGCGTCGGCAAATCATGGGTGGAGACGCAGGCCATGGACATTCGTGGATAGTGCGCCGGGGGCGCGAAGCCGTCGCCTTCCCGCTCGAACCACAACACTCGATAGCTCAAGATTCCATTGTCGGCCAGTCGTTCGGAAAAGCCCCAGGGCAGCGTGCCGAGGTCCTCGCCGATCACCATGCATTTGGCGCGCTCGGATTCGAGCGCGAGCTCGGCGAGCAGATTGTCCAGCGGATAGGATAGATAGGCGCCCTCCGGCGGCTTGCCTCCATCGGGCACGACGAAGAGCCGCGCCAGACCCATGACATGATCCATGCGGAGCGCGCCGGCGTGGCGCATATTCGCGCGCAACAGCTCGCCAAAACTTTCGCATCCGTCCGCCTTCCATCGCAGCGGATCGGGCGGCGGCAGGCCCCAGTTCTGGCCCTCTCGCGTAAAACCATCGGGCGGGGCGCCGATCGAAAAGCCCTTGAGAAGATGCGCCGCGCCGCGCCAGCTCTCGCAACCGTCGGGCGCCGCCCCAACGGCGAGATCGCGGCAAAAGCCGAGCGCGAGGCCAGCATTCCCCGCGTCTCGCGCCGCCTGCGCGAACTGGCTTTCGCACAGCCATTGCAAATATTGATGATAGCGGACGCGGCTAGCGTTTTCGCGCGCGAAGCTTGCCAGCGCGAGCGGCTCTCCATCGCGCAGCGGCCCCGGCCAGCGCCGCCAGTCTTCGCCGCCGCGCTGCTCACTGATCGCCTCGAAACAGGCGAAGCGAAACAAAGCGTCGCCGCCATTCGCGATGAAGCTTTCGAAATCTTGAGCGAATTGCTCGACGCCCTTGAATGCGCGTTCGAGAAACTGCTGCTTCAAGGCGTGAACCGCGGGATAGTCGACCAGGCATCCGGTGTTCGGCGCGTCGAAAAAATCTCCGCCGCGAACGAGGTCGAGATAGATCGGGTCGAGAAAGAGACGGTCGGACGGATAATAGGGGCTGGCGCGCTCCCGATCCCCGGCGAACAGCGCGTGCAGCGGGTTGATCGCGACGATCGCCGCGCCGTGCTCGGCCGCGAGCGCGCCGAGTTGCGAGAGAGTCGTGAAATCGCCGACGCCCTGGTCGCCGTCGCGCCGCAACGAGTAGAGCTGCGCCGCGAGGCCGAACGCGCGCCCCGCGATTCGCGGCGCGTGACAGCGGCGCGGCGCGACGGTGAGGCGGCAATCGGTCCCCTCCAGCGACACAATGTGTCGTCCGAGCGGCAAGCGCGGCAGGCGCGCGCGCAGGCCCTCATGAACGCGGCCATCCACGCCACGCCAGGAGATGGTCTCCAGATCGCCCGCGCGAAGATCGACATCGCGCCGCTCGCCGTCTTCGAGCGCGAGCCGCAGCCTCGTCGCCGCGCGCCAATCACGGACGGGGAGACGCAAAAATATGTCTTCGTCGTCGCGAAAAGCCGCGCTCATCGGCAGCGCGCGGCTATCCTCGCGACGCGCCAGCAGGGCCACGCTTTCCCGCGCTTGCGACAGGCTGTCAGCGGGCAAATGCAGCGCGGCGAGCAATGCTTCGATGGTCTCGCGCGGAACCGCGTGCTCCGCGCCGTCGACGTCCCGCCAACTGGCCGCCACGCCCGCCGCTTGCGCCAGCGCGAAGACGAGTTCGGGCGGCGCTTCCCTCTCGAATCGACGGCCTTGGGTCGCGGCCTGTTCGCGCAAGACGACGACCGAGCGCGCGGCGACCGCGACGCCGTTTGGAGCAAGCTCGGCGGGCGCGGTCGTGAGGCGAATGGTCCAATCGAAACCGTCGCGCGGCGGCGGCATGACGGCCACGGTCTCCGCCCCTCTATGCCAGATAATGGCTACGCGATCGGCGTCGCGCGCGCCTTCCGTCGGAGTGTAGAGACAAGCGAGCAGCGTCGCCGCTGAACCGTCGCGCCAATCTTCCTCGCGCATGAGCGCGCCATCGGCGCGGCGCCATTCGATGTCTGGAATGAGCGTCTCGTCTAACGGCGCGCCCAGCAGAAAGCTGTCGCGCGTCAGCGCGGGAGAGTCTTTGCGCAGCGCGATCAGGCCCCGCGTGAACGCCAGCAGTTCCCGGTCCGCCCCGTTCCAGTCGAGCCAGGCGGTTTCGTTGTCTTGCGCATAGGCGTTGTTGTTGCCGTCCTGCGTCTGGCCAAGCTCCGCGCCCATCGACAGCATGGGCGTTCCGCGCGCGAGCATCAGGCTCGCCAGCAAATTGCGTTGATCCTTGCCGCGCGCCGCGAGGATGGCGTCGTCGTCCGTTACGCCTTCGACTCCATTGTTCCAGGAAAAATTCTCGTTCGTCCCGTCGCGGTTGTCTTCGCCATTGGCGTCATTGCGTTTATGCGAATACGACACAAGATCGCGCAATGTGAAGCCGTCATGCGCCGTGATGAAATTTATGCTTCTCGAGGGGCGGCGATGCGCCTCGAAGAAATCCCGCGAACCCGCGACGCGCGTCGCGAGTTCGCCAACGCCAATGTCGTCGCCGCGCCAAAAGCGCCTGATACAATCGCGGAAGCGATCGTTCCACTCCGCGAATGGCCCCGGAAACTCGCCGAGCTGGTAGCCGCCCGGACCTATGTCCCACGGCTCGGCGATGAGCTTTAGTTCGCGCAATACGGGGTCTTGCAGCAGCGCCGCGAGAAACGGCGCCTGCGCATCAAAACCTTCGGCTCGGCGCGCGAGCGTTGTCGCGAGATCGAAACGAAAGCCGTCCACGCCGCCAAATTCGGCCCAGGCGCGCAAGGCGTCGAGCGCGAGGCGCAAGACCGGCGCGCGGTCCATCGCGAGAATATTGCCGCAGCCCGCGTCATTGACGTAATGGCGCGGCGCATCCGAACGCAGTCGATAATAGGTCGCATTATCCAAGCCGCGCAGCGACAGCGTGGGGCCGAGCTCATCGCCTTCGCCCGTGTGGTTGAACACGACATCGACGATGACCTCGATCCCCGCGCGATGCAGCGCCGCGACCGCTTCGCGCACCTCGTCCCAACCACCGGGCGCGAGACGCGGATCGGGCGCCATCAACGCGATTGGGCTATAGCCCCAGTAATTGGAGAGGCCGAGGCCGGTCAGATGGCGTTCGTCAATCCACGCCGCGCACGGCATGAGTTCGACCGTGGTGACGCCAAGCCGCGTGAGATGCGTGATCGCGGCCTCGTGCGCGAGGCCCTTGAAGGTTCCGCGCAGCGCTTCCGGCACGTCCGGATGAGACTTGGTGAATCCCTTGACATGCAGTTCATAGAGGATCGTGCCCTCCCACGCATGTCGGGGCCGCGAGGACGTATCGGCGCGCGAAGGGCGCGTGGCGACGCCCCTTGGCGTGAAGGGCGCGCTGTCGCTCCGATCGAAAGAGAGATCCGCGGCCGCGTCGTCCGCGTCATAGCCGAACATCGACGGGTGCAAAGCGAAGGGCCGGTCGAGCTTCAGCGCGTAAGGATCGACCAGCAGCTTTGACGCGTTGAAACGCAGGCCCTTTTCGGGCTCAAAGGCGCCGTGAGCGCGCAGTCCGTAACGCCGGCCCTCCGTCAGTCCCTCGACATGCGCGTGAAACACGTCGCCGGTGCGATGGCCGAGTCTTATGCGTTCGACCTCGACATCGCGAGTTTCGTCGAACAGGCAGAGGTCGATCGCTCGCGCCGACATGGAGAAGACGGCGACATTAGCGCCCGTCGCCGTCAGCGTCAGGCCGAGCGGCTCGTGCGCGCCTTGCGTGATGCGCGTCATGGCGCTCCCGGCGCGGCGCGGGCCGCGAGCAGGCCGCGATAAAGCTCGGCGTAGCGCCTTGCGGGATGGCGCCAGGAAACGTCGGTCTTCATGCCATTGCCCTGCAACTGGCGCCATTGCTCCTTGTCGGCGAAAAGTTTTCGCGCCCGATGCAATGTCGCCACAAACTCATCGACCGTCACCGGCGAAAATGTGAAGCCCGTCGCGACGCCGGCTCGCAGCGCCATTTCATTGGCGTCGATAATCGTGTCGCGCAGGCCGCCGACCCGCGCGACAACTGGCGCGGCGCCGTAACGCAAGGCGTAAAGCTGCGTGAGACCGCAGGGCTCGAAACGCGAAGGGACGAGAATCACATCCGCGCCCGCCTGCATGAGATGGGCGATGTCCTCATCGAAGCCGATCTTGACGCCGACTTCCCCGGGATTCTTGCGCGCGGCCTCCGTGAAACCCTGTTCAAGCGGCTTGTCGCCGGCGCCGAGCAGCGCCAATTGGCAATTTCGCCCGACGACTTCGGGCAAGGCTTCGAGCAGGAGATCGAGCCCCTTTTGCCAGGACAAGCGGCTGACGACGCCGATCAAAAAGGATCGCGGGTCGGCGCGCAGGCCGAAGCGCTGTTGCAATTCGGTCTTGTTTTTCGCGCGAAGCGCCAGGGAGGACGGATCGTAGCGCGCGGCGATGCGCGCGTCGCTCGCCGGATTCCAGATCCTCTCGTCGACGCCGTTGAGAATACCAACGACATCGCTGGCTCTCGCGCGCAAAAGCCCGTCGAGGCCCATGCCGGATTCCGGCGTCATGATTTCGGCCGCGTAGCTCGGCGACACCGTCGTAATGCGGTCGGAAAATTGCAGTCCCGCTTTCAGAAAACCGACTCCGCCGTAAAATTCAACGCCGTCGATCGCGAAGGAGTGCGCGGGCAAACCGAGCGCGGGCAATATGCTCTTGGGGAATTTGCCCTGAAAGGCCAGATTGTGGATCGTGAAAACCGTCGCCGGACGCGGCTCGCCGCTGTAGCGCAGATAAGCCGCCGCCAGCGCCGTCTGCCAATCATGCGCGTGAAGAATATCGGGACGATAGTTTGGCAACAGGCCTTGCGCGATTGAACTCGCGGCCCGGGCCAGCGCGGCGAAGCGCAACGCATTGTCCGGATAATCGGCTCCGTCGCTCCCAGCGTAGGGGCCGCCCTCTCTGACATAGAGGTGTGGGGCGTCCAGGACGAATAGATCCAGTTCGGCCGCGCTCGCGCCGAGAAGCCGAGCCGGGCCGCCGAAAAACGCCCCGAGATCGAACAGGCTTCGCGCGTGGCCGAGCGCCGCCAGCACGCTCGCGTAGCCTGGGATCAGCGTCCTTGTTTCGACACCTTCCGCCTTGAGCGCCGCGGGCAGGGCGCCCGCGACATCGGCGAGGCCGCCGGTCTTGACGAGCGGCGTGATTTCGGAGGCGACCGCCAGCGTCTCCACGCGCTTCATTGCGTAAGCCGGTCGATCATCGGCTGGGTGATCAGACAGACTCCCTGGTCGGTGCGTCTGAAGCGTTGCGCGTCGAACGCTGGGTCTTCGCCGACGATGAGCCCGGGCGGAATCTGCACTCCGCGGTCGACGACGACATTGGTGAGCCGGGCCGAGCGCCCTATGTCGACGTATGGAAGAATCACCGCGTTCTCGACGCTCGCGTATGAATTCACGCGCACCCATGTGAACAGCAGCGTGCGCCGCAAGGTCGCGCCGGAAATGATGCAACCGCCCGACACCAGCGACGACAGCGCCTGTCCCCTTCGGCCCACCTGATCATGCACGAATTTCGCCGGCGGCGTGATTTCGCCATAGGTCCAGATCGGCCAATCGCGGTCGTAAAGATCGAGATGCGGCGTGAAATCGGTGAGGTCGATATTGGCGGCCCAATAGGCGTCGACCGTGCCAACATCGCGCCAATAGGCTTCCTGCTCGTTCGCGGAGCGCACGCAGGAGCGCGAAAAATGATGCGCGACCGCGCGTCCATGCTTGACGATATAGGGGACGATGTCCCTGCCGAAATCATGCGTCGACCCAGGGTCGTCCGCGTCGCGTCGCAACTGCTCGTAAAGAAACTTCGCCTCGAACACATAGATGCCCATGCTGCAAAGCGATTTGTCGGGATGGCCTGGCATTGCCGGCGGATGCTTGGGCTTTTCCAAAAAGGAGTGGATCACATTGTTCGCGTCGACGGCCATGACGCCGAAACCGGAAGCCTCGGCGCGCGCAACCTCGAGACAGCCGACGGTCACGTCCGCGCCCTGGTCGACATGCTGCTGCAGCATCGGTTCGTAATCCATCTTGTAGATGTGATCGCCCGCCAGCAGCACGATGAATTTTGGATCATAGCTCTCGATGATGTCGATGTTCTGGAACACCGCGTCGGCGGTGCCGCGGTACCAGTAATCCTCGGAAACACGCTGGCTCGCGGGCAGAATGTCGAAGCTCTCGTTGCGCTCGGTGCGGAAAAAGCTCCAGCCGCGCTGCAAATGGCGGATCAGGCTATGGGCCTTGTACTGGGTCGCCACGGCGATGCGCCGGATGCCCGAGTTCAGCGCGTTGGACAGCGCGAAATCGATGATGCGCGACTTGCCGCCAAAATAAACCGCTGGCTTGGCGCGTCGGTCGGTGAGCTCCATCAGCCGAGAGCCGCGCCCGCCGGCGAGCACATAGGCCATGGCATGTCGAGCGAGCGGGGCGTATGGGGCGGGCGTCATCGGTCTTTCCCAAGATTCGAACTTATTCTAGCTCATCGGAATCATATTCGAAGAAGATAGTCGCGAGCGGTGGCACTAGAACCGCCGCGCTGGCCGGAAACGAGCCTAACTTTTCCGGGCGCGCGACGATCTCGCCAAGGTTTCCCAGTCCCCCGCCGCCATAGACAGTCGCGTCGGAGTTGAGAATTTCGCGCCAGCGACCCGCGCGCGGCAATCCGAGGCGGTAGCTTTCTCGCGTCACCGGCGTGAAGTTGGAGACGACGACGACCGGTTTCGAGCGGTTTTCGCCAAAACGGGCGAAGGCGAAGACCGAGTTATCGGCGTCGTTCACGACGATCCATTCAAAGCCCTCGCTCTCGCAGTCGCGCGCATAAAGCGCTTCGCGCTCGCGATAAAGGCGATTGAGGTCGCGGACGAAATCGCGCAGACCTTGATGCGGGGCGTGGTCGAGCAGCCACCATTCGAGCCCGCGATCGAAATTCCATTCGCTCGTCTGGCCGAATTCCTGCCCCATGAACAGCAGCTTCTTGCCGGGCTGCCCCCACATGAAGCCGTAATAGGCGCGGGCGCCCGCGAACCGGCGCCATTCGTCGCCGGGCATTTTGCCGATAATCGAGCCTTTGCCATGCACGACCTCGTCGTGCGAGAGCGGCAGAACGAAATTCTCCGAAAACGCATAGAGCAGTCCAAAGGTCAGCTTGTCGTGGCGCCATTTTCGATGAATGGGATCCGTGGCCATATAGGCCAGCGTGTCGTTCATCCAGCCCATGTTCCATTTGAAGTCGAAGCCGAGACCGCCCTGGCTGGTCGGCCGCGACACGCCGGACCAGGAGGTGGATTCCTCCGCCAGCGTGATCACGCCGGGAAATAGATCGTGGACCGTCTCGTTGAAGCGCTTGAGAAAGGCCACGGCGTCGCGATTGTCGTTGGAGCCGTCGGGATTGGGCGCCCATTCCCCGGATTTTCGCGAATAATCGAGATAGAGCATCGACGCCACGGCGTCGACGCGCAGTCCGTCGATATGAAAGCAGTCCAGCCAGTAGAGCGCGTTGCAGATCAGGAAATTGGCGACCTCGCGGCGGCCGAAGTCATAGATCGCGGTGTTCCAATCGGGATGAAAACCCCGGCGCGGGTCGGAATGCTCGAACAGCGGACCGCCGTCGAACATCGCGAGCCCGTGCGTGTCGGGCGGAAAATGCGCCGGCACCCAATCGAGGATGACGCCGAGCCCCGCCCGGTGCGCCGCGTCTATGAGGCGCCTGAAGCCGTCCGGCGGCCCGTGCCGCGCCGTGGGCGCGAACAGGCCGATGGGTTGATAGCCCCAGGAGGCGTCGAGCGGGTGCTCGTTGACCGGCAGCAGCTCTATGTGGGTGAAGCCGAGATCGGCGACGTAAGGGATCAGTTCCGCCGCCAGGTCGTCATAGGTCAGGAACTGTCCACTTTCGCTTCGCGCCCATGACGGCAAATGAACCTCGTAGATCGATATCGGCGCGCGGCGTGGATTTTTCCGCGCGCGGTCGGCGATGAAAGCCTCGTCGGTCCAGGGGAAGGGCGCGTCCGCGACAACGACCGACGCCGTGGCCGGGCGCAGTTCGCCGGCGCGGCCGAAGGGATCGGCCTTGAGAGGCGTCAGCGCGCCATTGGCCCCCACGATCTCGAATTTATAGCGCGGTCCGGCGTCGACGCCGGGCAGGAATATCTCCCAGACGCCGCTGTCGACGCGCTTGCGCATCTGGCCGCGCCGCCCGTCCCAATCGTTGAAATCGCCGACGACGGACACCCGCCGGGCGTTTGGCGCCCAGACGGCGAAGTGAGTCCCGTCCACGCCCTCGTGCTTGAGGACATGCGCGCCCAGCCGCTGATAAAGCTTTTGGTGCGCGCCCTCGACCAAAAGATAATCGTCGAGCGGACCGAGCAGCGGCCCAAAGGCGTAAGGATCGTGATAATCCCACGAACCACCGGCGTTTCGCGCGTGCAACACATAGGGAAAGCGCGCGGTCGCTCCGTGGATCAAGCCCTCGAAGAAGCCGTCCGAATGGACGCTCTCCAGCGCGGCGATCTCCCGGCCCTGCGGCGTTCGCGCATGGACCGTCTCGGCCCCCGGAACGAAAGTCCGGATCACGAAACCCGCCGGGGTTTCGTGCAGCCCCAAGACCTTGAACGGATCGCCGCAGCGGGCGGAAAGGATCGCCTCGATCTCGCCTCGCCCGAGGCGCCAAGGGTCGTCCGCGCTATCGGAGATTCGTGTCACTGCGTCTCGCCGCGGCCAGTGGTCATCTCGCTAAGCAATAGAGAAAAACCACGCGCCGCGCCAGCGCGGCATTGTCGCGGGGGAGTTGGACCCGACCCGAGGACGCGCTTTCGGATCGGCCTAGACCGGCACGTTCCAAATCTCCCGCGCATATTCCCTGATCGTGCGGTCGGAGGAAAACCACGCGACGCGCGCGGTGTTCAAAATGGTCGAACGCCGCCACGCCTTTTGGTCGCGCCAGCGCGCGTCGACCAGGGCCTGCGCCTCCCAATAGGCGTCGAAGTCCTTCGAGATCAGGAAGTGATCGTAATAGGTGAGCGTATCGACCAGTTGCGCGTAGCGGTTGGGGTCGTCCTGTGAAAATACGCCCATCGCCACCGCTTGCAGGGCGTCGGCGAGGCGCGGGCTCGCCGCGATGGCCTCGCGCGCGTCTATGCCCTTGGCTCGGCTCGCCTCGACCTCGGCCGCCGTCAGGCCGAAGATAAAGATATTGTCGGCCCCGACCCGCTCCTTGATCTCCACATTGGCGCCGTCCAGCGTGCCGA
>PLAI01000083.1 GCA_003134075.1 Methylocystaceae bacterium
CGCGCCCTCGACCTCTCCCGCTGCCGGCGGGAGAGGTAAACTGGCGGGGCGGCAACGCGGGGAGGGTGCGTCAGACCTTCTCGACCTGGCCGTATTCCAGTTCGACGGGGGTGGAGCGGCCGAAGATCGACACCGAGACCTTCACGCGGCCCTTTTCCTCGTCCACCTCTTCCACCGTGCCGTTGAAGCTGGTGAAGGGACCGTCAGCCACCCGAACCTGCTCGCCGATCTCGAACAGCACTGCCGGGCGCGGACGCTCCACGCCTTCCGCGGTCTGCTTCATGATCCGCTCGGCCTCGGCATCGCTGATGGGCGAGGGCTTGGTGCGGCGGCCGAGGAAGCCGGTGACCTTCGGGGTGTTCTTCACCAGGTGCCAGGCGTCGTCGGTGAGGTCCATCTTCACCAGGACGTAGCCGGGAAAGAACTTGTGCTCCGCGTTGACCTTCTGGCCGCGGCGCATCTCGACCACCTGCTCCGACGGCACCAGGACCTCGTCGAACTGTTCGCCGAGGCCCTTCTGCGCCGCTTGCTCCTTGATCTGCTGCGCGATCTTCTTCTCGAAGCCGGAATAGACGTGCACGACATACCAGCGCTTGGGCATGATCCGAAATCCCTATGAGCCGCTGACGCCGAACAGCATGCGGACAGCGACGCCAATCACCTGGTCAACGGTGAAGAAGAAGATAGCCGCGATGGCGACCATCAGGAACACCAGGCCGGTGGTCACCAGCGTCTCCCTGCGGCTGGGCCAGGTGACCTTGGCCACCTCGCTCCGCACTTCGCGCGCGAATTGCACCGGATTGAACGCCACGCTGATGACACTCCATCGAGAAAGGCTTGCGGGAACCGCCGCAACGGGCTGCGCGCCGCTGGCAGGGGTGGCAGGTCTCGAACCTGCAACCTCCGGTTTTGGAGACCGGCGCTCTAGCCAATTGAGCTACGCCCCTATCCTAACCAGCACGAAACCGGCGTTCCACACGCTGGCGCGCTTTGTGTCAAGTCTCAGGGCATAAAAGCCCGGAAATATGGAGCGGGTGACGGGAATCGAACCCGCACAACTAGCTTGGAAGGCTAGGACTCTACCGTTGAGCTACACCCGCGCGCCGCCATGGTTAGGACAAGAGGCAGGGGCTCGTAAACCCCATTGTACTTGAGACGTTGCGCCAACACCGTCCCAAAATGCCCTAGGCTGAGTCGGCTGGCGTGCAGTTCCGAGCATCGGAGCGCAGCGTACGCATGTACGAACTCACCGAAGCGCAGGAAATGCGCGTCAGACGGCCAGCATAGCGCATTTGGGGACGGTGTTGGTGGAAGGGGTTGGATTCGAACCAACGTAGGCGTACGCCAGCGGATTTACAGTCCGCCCCCTTTGCCGCTCGGGACATTCCCCCACGGGTCCGAACGCGCCGCGAGGCGGGTCGGACAGAGGCCTAAGCGAACGCCGAGGCCTCAAGTCCCGCGCTTATGGGAATATCGCGGCCCGCTGTCAACCCCGCCGGAAAGACGGTTCGCGGCTCTCCAGCTTCCGCCGGAAGAGCCGCCTTCAATCGCTTCACTTTTTCGCGCGGCTTCCGCGCCGGCTTACTTCTTCGCCATTTCGAGATGCGTCAGCGCTTCCTCGGCGTGCTTCGTCGCGGCTTCGGCGTGTCCTTCCTTGCCCTGCTTGATCGCGGCGTGGAGATGGCCGATAGCTTCCTTGACATGCGGATTGGCCTTAACATTCTCCGCCGCCTCGGCATGATGCAGCGCCGCCTCGGCATGATGCGCGACTGCCTCCGCGTGCCCGTGCTTGCCCGCCTCGATGGCTTCGTTGGTGTGGTGGATGGCGGCGTGCAAATGGCCCCAGAACACGGCGTGATGCCTGTGCTTCATGGGCGGCGGGGGCTGATCGGGCACAAAGGTCAGACTGACGCTCTCGGCGCCGGCGGAAAGGCCCAGGCCTTCTCCACCCTCGACGTTGAATGGCTGGAGCGATATCGTGTTGTTCGAGCCGCCCACGAGAATGGCGCCGCCGCCCCCGACGCCGACCCTCAGCGAAGCCTCCGGCCCCGCATAATCGCCGGTCAGCGCCCCCGGAGCGAGCGCGTTGGTCTCCGCGACGACGCCCCAAACCAGATCGCCCGGCCCGTTCACGCCGATATTCGCGCCGACCTTGGTCAGTTTGCCGATGTAATGTTGGGGTCCGCCGCCCGCTATTTCGTCTTCGTAAACGCAGTCCAGCGCCTGATTCTCGATCAAAACCGTTATGCCGTTCCCCGATAGGTGGCACTCCAGAACGCCGACCTGCTCGCCGGCCAAAGCCGCCGCCGGCGCCATGCCCGCGAGAAACAAACCGCAGCATAATGTGCGCCTAAAATCAGTCATTCGAGCCATGTTCGAAACTCCTTGTCCGCTTTTGGTCGTCGACAATCGGGCTCGCGCGACATCGCGCGGCCCGCGCCAATTCCATCGACATATTGGCTTAAGACCAAAAAACAACTGTAGCGCGACAATTTACCTCATCGATCCAGCGCATCGAAGCGGCGGCGGCGCTCTCGGCGACAACGCCCCGCCTTGAGAAAGCCCCGCTCTTCAGCCTTCGTTCAGTCTCGCCGCGGCATAGGAGGAGGGCGGCGTCTGTGATAGAGGGGTGCGCCGACGCAAAGGCCGGGCTCGGCCTTGCGATCCTGTCTAGCGGAATTATCCATAATATGAACGAGCTGCATCACGATTTCACGCAAGACGCGGCTCCCGCGCGCGCGGCCAATGGCGGCGGCGCCTTCCAATCCGCGGCCCCGGCCGGCGCGATTTTGCGCGGCAAGGCGGATCCGCGGCTGCTGCGCGACGAACTGCTTTGCGAGATTTTCGCCGCCGCCGTCGCCGCCGCGCCCTCCGCCATGGCCATGATGACGCTGGAGCGCCGTTACAGCTATCGCGAAGTGGACCTGTTCGCGACGGCGATCGCCAAGGGACTCGTCGAACGCGGCGTCGGCCCCCGCGATGTCGTCGGTCTCTGGATGGCGCGCGGGCCGGAGCTGCTGATCGCGCAGATCGCCATCGCCAAGACGGGCGCCGCCTGGCTTCCGTTCGACGCCGACGCGCCGGTCGAGCGCATCGTCGTCTGTCTCTCCGACGCCGAGGCCAAGGGACTGCTGACCTCCGCAGCCTTCGCGCGCAAGGCGGGCGGCGGCGTCACGGTTCCCGTGCTGATCGACGCCGAAATCGCGACGATGGGCGACGGGCCCCTGCCCGATCCGCGCCAGCGCGGCGCGACCCCGGACAGCCCAGCCTATCTGATCTACACCTCGGGTTCGACCGGCACGCCCAAGGGCATCGTGATCACGGGGCGCAACATCTGCCATTATCTGCGCTCGGCCAACGAAATTTACGGCGTGACGGCGTCCGACGTGGTGTTCCAGGGCGCCTCGGTCGCCTTCGATCTCTCGATGGAGGAGATCTGGATTCCCTATCTCGTCGGC
This sequence comes from Methylocystaceae bacterium, assembly GCA_003134075.1. Classification (GTDB taxonomy): domain Bacteria; phylum Pseudomonadota; class Alphaproteobacteria; order Rhizobiales; family Beijerinckiaceae; genus Methylocystis. The sequence goes on from PLAI01000083.1 coordinate 3,459, forward strand.
GCGACGCTGTTCGTCGCGACGCCGGAGATTTTGGGCGAGACCGAGCAACTGCCGGATATTCTGGAGGAAGCCGGGGTCTCCGTGCTCGACACCGTGCCGACGCTGCTTGCCGTGCTGCCGCGCGACATAAAAACCTTGCGCACGATCATTCTCGGCGGCGAGGCCTGTCCGCCGGCCATCGCCGCGCGCTGGACCCGCATCGGCCGCGTGATCTACAACAGTTACGGCCCGACCGAGGCGACCGTCGTCGCGACGATCGCGGAAGTATGGCCGAAGGAGCCGGTGACGATCGGCAGGCCGATTCCCAATTACAGCTGCTATATCGTCGACGACGCGCTGAATTTGATCGCCCCCGGCGTGGAAGGCGAATTGCTGATCGGCGGCCCCGGCGTCGCCAAGGGCTATCTCAAGCGCGACGCGCTGACGGCCGAGAAGTTTATCGCCAATCCGTTTCACTCGGACGGCTCCGACCCCGTGCTCTATCGCTCCGGCGACGCGGTGGTTCTGGACGAGAACGGCAATCTCGCTTTTCGCGGCCGCATCGACGACCAGATCAAGATCCGCGGCTTTCGCGTCGAGCTTGGCGAGATTGAGGCGGCGCTCTCGCAGGCGCCGGGCGTGCGCCACGCCGCCGTCGCGCTGCGCAACGAAAATGGCATCGATGAACTCGTCGCCTTTCTGACCGCCGACGGCGGCGAAAAGCCCGAGCCTAGAGAGTTGCGCGCGAAACTGCGCGAGACGCTGCCGCCCTATATGGTTCCGGCGCGTTACGAATTCCTGGACACGCTACCAAAACTCCCCTCTGGCAAGGTCGACCGCAAGGCGCTCAAGCGCATCGAGCTGATGACCCCCGCCGGAATCGACGAGGAGCAGGAAATCCCGCGCGACGAGACCGAGGCGAAGCTGCTGGAGGCCGCCAAGCGCGTGCTGCCGCCGGGCGCCATCCCATTCGACGCGGATTTCTTCACCGATCTCGGCGGCCATTCGCTGCTCGCCGCCCGCTTCGTCGGCGCGGTGCGCGAAACGCCGCGCCTCGCGTCGGTCACGCTACAAGACCTTTATGCCCACCGCACGCTACGCGCGCTCGGCAAGCACCTCACGGGCAAGGCCGAATTTGACGCGCCACAGCGCGATCTCTCTTTCACGCCGCCGCCGCTGCTCCGGCGTTTCCTGTGCGGCCTGGCGCAGGCGGCCGCGCTGCCGTTCATCCTCGCCATCATCACCGCGCAATGGCTCGGCGTGTTCGTCTCCTATCAGCTGCTCACCCCGGTGGACGCCACTCTCCTCGAGGAATCGGCCGCGCTGCTTGGTGTTTACCTCTGCGTGAACGTCGCCACGGTGGCCGTGTCGATCCTCGGCAAATGGCTGGTCATCGGCCGCACCAAGCCGGGCCGCTATCCGCTGTGGGGCGTCTATTACTATCGCTGGTGGCTCTCGCAGCGCCTGATTGGACTCACCCACGCGAAGTGGTTCCAGGTCTCGCCGCTGATGAATCTCTATCTCAAGGCGCTCGGCGCCAAGGTCGGCGAGGACGCGCTGATCAGCGAGTTCGACGCCGGCGCGATCGACCTCGTGTCCATCGGCGCCGGCGCTTCGCTCGGCGCCAAGCTGAAACTCTCCAACGCGCGCGTCGAGGGCGATGAGCTGATCATCGGCACGATCGACATCGGCGCCGACGCCTATATCGGCACATCCTGCGTGATCGAGAACGATGTGGTGATCGACGACGGCGGCGCGCTGGAGGATTTAACCTCGCTGCCCGCCGGCGCGCGCATCGGCGCGCATGAGATCTGGAACGGCTCGCCCGCGCGCAAGACCGGCATGGTTAATGAAGCCGAACTCGATCCGAAGGCGACCGTGGGCGCGATCCGCCGCCCGGTGATGACCTTCCTGTTCACGCTGCTGGTTCTGACGATTCCGCCGCTCGGCCTGCTGCCGATCTTCCCAGCCTTCTATCTCTTCGACAAGCTCGACGCCTGGATGGGCATAGCGGAGTCGAACCACATCTATTACCTCGCGGCGATTCCGCTGTTCGCCTGGCCCACCGCCTTCGTGCTGGTGCTGGTGACGGTGGCCTTCATCATCGTCGCGCGCTGGATCGTCATGCCGACGCGCGTGCGCGCCGGGACCTATTCCGTCTGGTCGTGGTTCTATTTGCGCAAATGGGCGATCTCGCTCGCCACCGAAGTCACGCTGGAGACGCTGTCATCGCTGTTCGCGACGCTCTACATGCGGAGCTGGTATCGCATGATGGGCGCGCGCATCGGCAAGGATTCGGAGATTTCGACCAATCTCTCCGGCCGCTATGACATCGTCGAGATCGGCGAGAAATGCTTTATCGCCGACGAAGTGGTGCTCGGCGACGAGGACGTGCGGCGCGGCTGGATGTATTTGAAGGCCGTCAAGACCGGCGACCGCGTGTTCATCGGCAATGACGCGGTGGTCCCGCCGGGCTCTGAAATTCCGACCGGCGCGCTGATCGGCATCAAGTCGAAGCCGCCGGCCAATAGCGCGCTGTCGGAAGGCGACACCTGGTTCGGCTCGCCGCCGATCAAGCTGCCGGTGCGGCAAAAATTCGACGCCGGCGGCTCCGCCTGGACCTACGAACCGCCAGCCTGGAAAAAATTCATGCGCGCCGTCTACGAGGCGGTCAATGTGTCCTTGCCGACCATGCTGTTCATGACCTTCGGCACCTGGGCGGTCGAGAGTTTTGGCCAATCGCTGATCGACGGCGAATACGCGACCGTCGCCGGGTTGTTCATCCTCGACTCCGTGCTGATCTCGGTGGGCATGACGCTGGCGGTGGTCATCGTCAAATGGGTCACCATGGGCCGCTACGAGCCGCAGGTGAAGCCGATGTGGTCGTTCTGGGCGATGCGCACGGAGGCCTGCGCCGTGCTCTACTGGGGCCTCGCCGGCAAGGTGCTGCTGGAGCATTTGCGCGGCACGCCGTTCCTGCCTTGGATGCTGCGGCTGTTCGGCTCGCATTTCGGCAAGGGCGTGTTCATGGACATGACCGACATCACCGAATTCGACTGCGTGCGCGTCGGCGACTATTGCGCGCTGAACGCCGTCGCGGCGCTGCAAACGCATCTCTACGAAGACCGCGTGATGAAGGTCGGCCGCGTGCATCTGGGGACGGGCGTCGCCGTCGGCGCCGGCTCGACTGTGCTCTACGACACTTTCGTCGGCGACTACGCCCGCCTCGGCCCGCTCACCGTGGTGATGAAGGGCGAGAGCATCCCGGCCAACTCCGAATGGGTGGGCGCGCCGGCCGAGCCGCTGGGCGCGCGCGGCGCGGAAGCGGAAATGGCGCGCAAGGCGGGGTGAGCATCGCGGAAGGCGGGGTTTTGGCGAGCAGGGAGCGCGCCTTTACTCAGCCCGCGGCGGCCGCAAAGCGTTTAGCTTCTCCACCGCCGCGATCACATAGCAAAGCGGATCGTTGAAATGGAGATCCGCGAGCGCGTCCGGCGGCGGTGGGGGCGGCGGTCCTTCCAGGATGATCGGCAGGATTTCCGCGGGTCGGCCGGTGACGCGCGCCGCGTCGCGGGCATGCTCGATTTCCTTTCGCACCCATTGCGATTCCCTCGCCGCCCGCGACCAGAACAGCAGAAAGACGTCGCAGCGGTCGATTTCGCCATAAAGCCTTTGCTCCCACCGCTCTCCGGGCTCGAGCGAAAGAAGATCGTTGAAGAAATCGACGCCCGCCGCGCGTAGCGCCTGAGCGCGCTTCAGCACCTCCGCGCGGTCGGGCGACGCATAGGATAGAAAGGCGCGGCGATAACGCGGGGCCACCTCTCCGGCGGGTTCAATGGCCGATTGCGCGGCGCCGTCGTCGATGGCGACGGAAAAGCGAATCTGCCCGACGGGGGCGGCGCCTTTCAACACGCGCACACGCAGCTGCGCCGCTTTGGCGCGAAAGTTTCGCGGCGTCTCGACGAGAAAGGAACAAGAACGCGGACGACCGCGCCACGAAAGGCTTTGGTGCGCCTCGGCGACGATGACGCCCTCGCCGTCAAGGATAAAATCGAGGCGCTCGCCGAGCGCCACGTCAATGTCGAGCGTCGCCACGCCACGCCGTACGGCCCGAGGGTCGGCCTCTTTGGCCATCCGGTGAATGGTCTGCCGCTCCGCGTCGGGGTCGTGCAGAAAAAGCTGAACGAGAAATTGCGCGCCGCGCCCGGCGCGCATTGGCGCGAATGCGCTGACGTCCACTTCCGAAGTTCGCGGCGCCTGCGCCGCGACGGGGGGCGTCGCCGAGAGATGCAATCCCGAGAGATGCAAACTCTTGGCGAGCCAGCCGGCGAGCGCGCCAATTTCCTTGTGAAACGCGTAGGCGATTCCGGCTGTCGCCAGCAGCGCCCCGACAATGAGCAGCGCAGGCGGCGGACCGCCATGGCCGCCGGAAGCGGCGCGAGGCGGTGAGCCGCTCCGTGGCGCTTCTGCGCGAGCCGCGTCGTCAACCGGACGCCTGTAAGCCCTTTCCTCAGCCCGACGCGCATCGCCCGCAGCGTGCAATCGCATCAACTGTTCGATCGCGAGCGGCGCCGGTCTCCTCGCGGGCGCTTGCACGGGAGCGCTTGCGCGCCGCGGCCACGGAAACCCGGTCGACGCGGAACCGCCGTCCGAAGAGCCTCCGCCGCTCGCGCTGGGCCCCGATGCACTCACAGATGCGCTCGCCCACAACATTCCCCTCAACAATGCCGCCAGACGATCGGCATGCGGCTCCAGGGGCGGCGAAAAAGCGTCGACCCACTGCGAGACCGCGAGCAGCGACGCCATCCTGCCCGATGGTTTGACGTCCTCGATCCGGAACGGAATGACGAGCTTTCCATGCGAGACGGCGTAGTCGAGTTCGAGCAAAGTATGTTCGGACGCGTTGGCGCGGGAAGAAAAGACCAGCACGAAAAAGCGCCCCTGATCCATGGCCGCCCGAATCGACTCCGCCCAGTCCAAACCGGGGAAGAAGTCGCGCGGCGCCATCCAGACGCGTACGCCACTGGCCTCCAGCGCGCGGCTGACCGTTTCGGCGGCCACTTTATCCTTATTCGAATAGGAAAGAAAAACATCATGCGCCACGGCGCCGCCCCGGCCGTTTAAATTCGCCCCAGCGAACTCCTATCCTCCCCCTGCCCGCGCCTCCAGCGACGCCGAGCGTCCGCCGCGCAGGGCGTCGCCGGGGCCTGTACAATTTTGAGAACTGATCTTGAAGCATATGCGCCGCCTTCGTGACGGACACAATACTGTAAAACGACATATATATTACAGCTTTTCAGCATGAATACCACAACCACACGCGTATTTTGCGCTAAACTCTTACCATTGTCATGAATCGACTGCATGAGACCGCCATAATCCTTCCGCTCGGCGCGGCCGCGCCTGCCGGATTTCGCCGATATCCTCGGCTGCCGGCGGGCGAAGCCCGTCAGTGGAAACCAAACGGAGACTTACGTCCATGAAGAAATATTTCGTCATTCTCGCATTGGCGCTCGGCTTCTTTGGGGCCGCGGCCCAGGCGGCGTCGACGCTGGACATCAAGGAAGCCTGGTATGGCATGAAGGGCTCGTCCGAGTGCCACCGCTTCAAGAGCCGTCTATTGCTGTGCAACGACGACGCTTCGTGCAAATTCAGCTGCGACGGCACGAGCGCCTGCGGCGATCCCGCGCCCGGCAAGGAGAAGGTCTGCAACATCGTCTATACTTGCAGCGGCAAACCGGACGCGCGCGTCGAAAAATCCTTCCCCGACTCCAAGACGCCGCAAGAACTGAGCTGCGAGTAACGGCGTTTTCGCAATCAAACTCCGCCCCGAAATTCCTTGGGGCGGAACGCGCTCAAATATGGATCGCGCGGCCATAGGCGGCCAACACGCTTTCGTGCATCGCCTCGGAGACCGTCGGGTGAGGGAAGACGGTGTGCATCAGCTCTTCTTCCGTCGTTTCCAGATTCATCGCGATGACGAAGCCCTGGATCAGCTCCGTCGCCTCGGCGCCGATAATATGGGCCCCTAAAAGCCTGCCGCTTTTTGCATCAAAAATAGTCTTGACCAGCCCTTCGGGTTCGCCGAGCGCGATCGCCTTGCCATTCGCGCTAAGCGGAAAGCGGCCGATTTTGAGCTCGAATCCGGCGGCTTTCGCATCGGCCTCCGTCAGCCCGACCGAGGCGACCTGCGGATGCGCGTATGTGCACGCGGGAATGGGTGTTTTCGCGCGCGGATGCGCGTTTTTGCGCGCGATCGCCTCGACGCAGGCGACGCCCTCATGTTCGGCCTTGTGGGCCAGCATCGGCCCGCCCGCCACGTCGCCGATCGCGAAAATTCCCGCGACATTCGTGGCCCCGGAGCCGTCCACCGCGATGACGCCGCGCTCGATCTTGACGCTCAGCGCCTCTAGTCCGAATCCCTCGACATTGGCGACGACGCCGGCCGCCGAAAGCAGCCGCTCCGCCTCGATTTTTCGCGTCGCGCCGTCCGCGCCGGTCAGCGTCGCGATCACGCGGTCGTCGCGCTTCTCGACCGCCGAGACCTTTGTCCCGTCAAGGATTTCAATGCCTTGGCGCACGAAGCTCTTGCGCGCCAGCGCGGCGATTTCGGCGTCCTCGGCGGGCAAAATTCGCGGCAGGGCCTCGACGAGCGTCACCTCGACGCCGAAGGCGCGATAGAAAGACGCGAATTCGACGCCAATCGCCCCCGCGCCGACAATCAGCAATGATTTCGGTAGTTTATCGGGCTTCAGCGCCTCGAAATAGGTCCAGATCAGCCGCCCGTCGGGCTCCATCCCCGGCAACACGCGCGGCCGCGCGCCGGTGGCAACGATGATATTCTTGGCGTTGTAGACGCCCGGCCCGAGCGCGCCCTTGGGCTTGGGCGCCTGCGGCGTCACGGCGGGTTTTTGGGTCGGCGAAACCTCCACCGCGCCGGCGCCTTTCAGCAGCGCCTGCCCAAAAATCACGTCGACTTTGTTTTTCCTAAGCAAGAACTCGACGCCGGCGTTGAGCTTGCCCGCGACCTCGCGCGAACGGGCGATGATCTTGGCGATGTCGAAGCCGGGCTCGGTCACGGTGAGCCCATAATCGCCGGCGGAGCACGCGAGGCGATAGACGTCCGCGCTGCGGAGCAACGCCTTGGTCGGGATGCAGCCCCAATTGAGGCAGATGCCGCCGAGATGCTCGCGCTCGACGACGGCGGTCTTAAGTCCGAGCTGCGCGGCTCGGATCGCCGCGACATAGCCCCCCGGCCCCGCGCCGATCACAATGAGGTCGTAAAGTTCGGGCATGGGCGCTTCCACGAGAGGCTTGTCGAAGGTCTCGGTTCTAACCCAAGCCACGCCCCGCGTCAGCCGCGGTCTTTCTCGAGCGCTTCCCGCTCGGCGCGCGACTGCGCCGCCAGCAGCAATTCGGCCTGTTCGCCGACCCGCGTCCAGATCCGGAATCCTTCGAGATCGCCCTTGTCCCGCAGGTCGCCGGCGCGAAGCCGCGCCAGCATCGGCGAGTTCCCGCCGGCGCGCCCCTTGAGCGCGCGGGCGTGCATGTGGATCGCCTCATCGAGGGAGATATCCATCGGCTCCATCCGTCACAAACACGCCAAAAGAATGTCTTGGCGGTGACAGACTACGACAGCGGGCGGCCGAAGGGCAAGCGGCCGACAACGCGCGCGGCGCCAGAATTTCGCGCGGCGCGGCTTAAGCTCGGCGAAGAACCACGATGCGGTTGCTGTTGACGCCTTTCGCATTGTTGCGAACGCCCCAGCAATGGCTGGTCTTGGTGAACTCCTGCGCGTTCACGAGAACGAAAAGGCGCGCGAAGGGCAGGCCTTCGACGGCCCGCCAAACCAGGCGCTCCAGCAGCACGCTGCCGCCGCGGACTTCGCCGACCTCGAAGGCGACGTGGCCGCCGGGCGCGACAACGCGCGCGAATTCCACGAAGCAGTCGCGCACCATTCGCGACCACGCGGCCTCGCCGCGATGCGCCGAAATCTTGACAGCGTCGGTGTCGATTCCGGCGAACCAGTTGCGTAGCCAATTGTCGGCGGCGTATTGCACGATATCGAGAAATGGCGGGGATGTGACAATTAGCCGCGCCGAGGCGCTCGCGACAAAAGGCGTATGCGCCGCGTCGCCGTCGCCGAGAATCGCCGGAGGGTGCGGCCGCGGCGGACCGTCCGCCAGCAGCGCGCGCGATTTCTTCAAGATCAATTTGCCGACATCGCGCGGCGGCGGCGTCTGTCCGCGCCTCGCGTTGATCTTGACCTGCGACTCGACCGAGACCGCCTGATTGGGCGGCAGCGTATAGACCGAGAAAAACCCAGGCGAATGGCCGGTGAGCCGGTTGATCGCCACCATCTTGATCCAGTCGTCGACGGGCTCGGAATGCGTCAGCAAAAAGCGCCGTAGCGCGCAAATCTGGCGCAGCGTGTCCTCATGATAAAAGGCCAGCAGATCGCGGCGCTCCGGCTCTCCCGCGCGCCAATCGATTTCGCGAAGGCGCGCCTCTATCGCCGCGAGCGAAGGCGTCGCGAGGCGCGGGCGCGTCAGCAGCGCGGACAGCGGATTCATGTCGTTGCCGATCGGCCGCCGCCCCATTAACGCCGCTTGCAACGGCGTCGTGCCGCGCCCCATGAAAGGGTCGTAGACGCCCTCGCCCGACGCGGTGAGACGCGAGATGAAAAACTCCGGCAGTTGCGGCTTGAAACAGGCGCGATAGCTGATCTCATGCAGCGAATGCGCCTGGCGCTGGCTGGAGGTCCAGAATTCATTGACGAAATAGGGAATGCCGTCCTGCTCGAATTGAATCGTCTTGGCGCCGAAGGCGTCGAAGCCACGCAGTTCGGCGAGGAAGGCGTCGGAGTCCGCCGTCGCGATGATGGGCGCGGCGAAGTTCGTCATTGAAGACATAATGAAGCAATAGACACTCCAGCGGATTGGCTCGGAACCCCACCCTCCCCTTGAGGGCCAAGGGAATCGCATATGAGTATATGTCTTCTTTTAGAAAGTAATTTGTTGCGGAGCGGGTAAGAAGCGATTCTTTCGGGGACTTCTCGATTCGGGAGGTTTCCGTGCGGGCTCTGATGACAATTTTCCGGGAGGTTCGCGATCCTCGCGACCTGAATGCGCGGCACGATTGCGCGTCCAAGTTGTTTGTCGCCGAGATCGTCGACCTGCCGCATGGCGCGCCGTCCCACGACAGCTTTTCTCGCCTGTTCCGGTTGCTCGATCCTGACGAAATGTCCAAGGCTATCGCCGCCTTCACGGCGGCGTTGCGCGATGCGCTTGGTCTCGGCCCGGTGGCGGGCGTGGTCGCCGTCGACGGCAAACGCTTGCGGCGCGGATACGAGCGCGGCGGCAAATTCATGCCGCCGCTGATGATCAGCGTGTGGGATGCGCAAACCCGCCTGTCCATCGCCGCGCGCGCCAGCAAGGACAAAAACGAGGTCAAGGCGACGCTCGACGCCCTGAAAAGCCTCGATCTCAAAGGCTGTATCGTCACCGCCGACGCGCTGCATTGTCACCCGAAAATGGCCGAAGGCGTGCGCGCGCAAGGCGGACATTACGCATTGAAACTCAAGGGAAACAACGGACCGCTGCACGCGCGAGCCGTCGCGGCGTTCGAGAAGGCCGACGCGCGCGGCGACGGCTCCTTTCACGAAAAAAGCGAGAACGGCCATGATCGTTTCGAGCGACGGCGGGCCAGCCTTGTCGCGGCGCCCAAGGCCGCGAATTTCCCCGGTCTCGTTGCGTTTGGACGCATCGAGAGTGCGCGGCGCAAGGCCGGCGGCGAGACGACGACAATGGTCCATTATGTCGCCTTGTCCAAGCGTTTGTCGCCGCGACGGTTGCTGGAGACCGTCAGATTGCACTGGAGCGTCGAAAATAATTGTCACTGGCCGCTCGATGTCGTTTTTCACGAAGACGACGCCAGAGCGCGAAAAAACCACGCCCCACAAAATCTCTCGATCATCCGCCGCATCGCTCTCGACATACTGACCGCCCATCCAGATAAACGCTCGCCAGCACGAAAAATGAAGCTCGCCACCTGGAGTAAAGAGTTCTTCTTCGACCTCTTTATTCATATGCGATAGCCCTG
>PLAI01000288.1 GCA_003134075.1 Methylocystaceae bacterium
AAACTTCACGGCGGTGATCAATCCGCCGCAATCGACCATTCTGGCGGTGGGCGCCGGCGAGCCGCGCATTGGCGCGCGGAATGGGGCGGCCGTGGTCGCGACGATCATGACCGTGACGCTGTCCTGCGATCATCGCGCGGTCGACGGCGCGCTCGGCGCGGTGCTGCTGGCGGCGGTGAAACGCTTCATCGAACATCCGGCCGCGATGCTGGTTTAAAGAAAAAGCCCGGCCGCGAAAGCCGGGCTTCTTTTGGGATCAGCTTGCCGCCGATTAGTATTTGGCGATCGTCGGAGCCGGGGCGCCCCAGTTGAAGTGATAGTNNAGTGATAGTTCACGCCGGCGCGCACGACGTTGATCTCGGGATGATGGTTGTTGCCCAACTCCCAACCGGTGTAGGCGCCGTTGATGCCGCTGCTGGCGAGGTCGACGTAGAGATACTCAAGCTTCGCCGACCAATGCGGGGCGAACAGCCACTCGGCGCCGCCGCCGGCCGTCCAGCCGGTGCTGGTGTTGCTCCGTTGGAAGACGGTCACGTCGCCGTACGCGAAGCCGGCGGTGCCATAGAGCAGCAAGGTCGGGGTCACGAGATAGCCGGCGCGGCCGCGCACGGTGCCGAACCACGGAAGACCGAGATTGCCGCCGTTGCCGGTCACGAGAGGCGTGAGCAGGCCGGTGGTCGAACCCGGATAGGGGCTGGTGTAGAGCCCAGCATAGTTGCCCTGGTTGCCGCCAGTGATGCTGGTGCCCTGAAAGTCGGTTTCGGCGCCAATCACGAACTGATTGATCTGGTAGTTATAGCCGACCTGGCCGCCGCCGACCACGCCGCCGGTGTTGCTGTTGGTCTGGCCGCCGCCGGGCAGGAAGAACAGGTTCGGGCTGGCGCCGGGGAACGGCGTGGAGCCGATGCCGTACGTCGTGTCGGCGTAGGGCAGATAGCTGTTGTTGTTGCTGTTGGCACTCCAGCCGCCGCCGATGTTCAGACCGCCGTAGAACCCGGTCCACATCGGCGGGGGCGGCGGCGGCGGAACATAGACCGGCGCTTCCTTGCGTGACGGCAGATCGGCGGCGAAAGCCGAGCCCGCGGCGAGCGCCAACGCAATCGCGGTGCTGGCCAATAGATTTTTCATTTGGAACGCTCCTCTAAGGCTAATCGCCGTTTACCCTTTGCAGACGACACGATTATCGTTGCGGTAATCATACGCATTGAGGCGCGTGGATCAAGAAGAACTGGCGAATCAGGCGTTAGGATGGCGTCGCTATTATGTTTTTCGGTTAACCAAACCTTTATTAAAAATTTCTCCGCAACGCACTCTTAATAAATTCAGGTAACGAATTCTTAATAAGTAGCCGCGTTACTCCAGCACAGCCTGCATCTCGAACGCGCCAACGTCGGTCATGATGGTGAGCGTCGCCGCGACCCCGCTTTGTCGCGGCTTGGCCGCGCCACAACAACTCGAAACCAGCGTCAGATCGAAGCCCTCGCCGTCCGCCGACCGCGCGCTGTCCAAAAACAGCGGCTCGGGCGTCTCGGCGAAAAGGTCTCGCGCTTTCCCCTGCCCCAGATACGTCAGACGCCAGGCGTTCGGCTTGTCCTCGCGCCGCGTCAACGCGAACAGGCTCTTGGCCTCGGCGGGGGCGACTTTTTTGGGGACTAGGGCTAGGGCTTGCGCGATCTGTCCCGCGAAGGGCGACGCGCCACCCGCCGCAAAAGGCAGAGAGAGCCGCGCCCGGGCGGGCAGGCAGATCTTGCCGCAAGCGGCATAGTCCAGCGCGAGATCAAGCACGACCGGCGCCTTGGGGTCGCGCGGCGCGACGCGCAGCGGAAAGATCACATTGGCGTCGTAGCCGGCGACAATGCTGCCCGCCTCGTCCATATGCTTGGGTCCGGGGTAAAGCACCTCGACCGAGGCGACATTGACGGAGCGCGAGAAATCGAACACCGGAGGCGATCCGGCGTCGCCGGGCTGGCGCCAATAGGTGACGGTATTGGGATCGAGGTCGATCTCAACTCCCGCCGCGTAAAGCCCTTCCTTGTCCCGCCCGCCGGCCAGAAGCCGCGCCGAGGAAGTCCGCGCTTTGTCAAACGCCGAGGCGAAGGGAGCATCCGCGCCAAAGGCCGCGAGCGATGACGAGACGCCCAAGAAAGCGGCCAGAAGGAGGCAAGGAAGCGATTTCGCGCGGCATTGCTTGAGCATCTGGAAGGCCCTGATAAAATTTTGTCTTTCGCTGCCGCGGCGTCGCTTGTCGGCGGCGCGGAGCGAGCGTAGCATGATGCTATGAGCGCGATCCGAAAGAAGCAAGGCTCCGCCGCGGCGGCCGGCGCGAAAGCCGCCCCGAAACAACATTTGTTCCTTGATGGGCAGTTGCTTGTCGCCATGCCCGGCATGACGGACGAGCGTTTCGCGCGCTCGGTCATCTATCTGTGCGCCCATTCTGCGGACGGCGCCATGGGCATCATTCTCAACCGTCCTGCCAGCGTGCGCAACTTCCCGGAGCTGCTCGAACAATTGCGCGTGATCGACTCCGACGAGCGCATCAAACTGCCGAGCGCGGCCAAGGATATTCAGGTGCTGTTTGGCGGGCCGGTGCAGACAGACCGCGGCTTCGTGCTGCATTCGGCGGATTTCCACATCAACAACTCGACCCTGCCGATAGACGAAGGCGTTTCTCTGACCGCGACGATCGACATTTTGCGCGCGATAGCCATGGGCGAAGGCCCCGACCGCGCGCTGCTGGCGCTCGGCTATGCCGGCTGGGGCGCGGGCCAACTCGAAAACGAAATCCAGCTCAACGGCTGGCTGCACTGCCCGGCCGATCCGGCCATCGTCTTCGACCGCGACCTCGACACCAAATATTCGCGCGCGCTGCGCTCCATCGGCATCGATCTGGCGAGCCTGTCGGTGACCGCCGGGCATGCGTGAGCCGCTCACGGCGTCGGATTGCTGTGCAGCTGATGAAGGGCGTCGACCCGCACCTCTATCTCCGGGGTTATCCTCACCTCGATCGACCCCATGTCCGCTTCAAGCTGCGCCAGCGTCGTCGCACCGATGATGTTGGAGGTCACGAAGGGTCGCGACGTCACATAGGCGATGGCGAATTGCGCGGGATCGAGGCCAAGTTCCTCGGCCAGAGCCAGATATTTGTCGATCGCCTCCGCCGCGCCGGCGGTCTCGTATCTCTGGCCGCGCTCGAACAACGTCGTGCGGGCGCCGGGCGGGCGGGCGCCGTTCTGGTATTTGCCGGTCAGATACCCCTGCGCCAGCGGCGAATAGGCGAGCAGTCCGACCTGATCGCGCCAGGCGAACTCCGCCAGCCCCATCTCGAATGTGCGGTTAAGAAAGTGATAGGCGTTCTGGATCGAAACCACGCGCGGGCCGACGCCTGCCTCCGCGCCGCGCAGGAAGCGCGCGACGCCCCAGGGAGTCTCGTTGGAGAGCCCGATATGGCGGACCTTGCCGGCCTTCACCAGTTCATCCAGCGCCGCCAGCGTCTCCTCGACGGCGACCTCCTCGCGCGCGCTCGGTTGGCGCCAGACGGTTCCATCAGAGCCAAACAGCGGCACGGAGCGGTCCGGCCAATGCAGCTGATAAAGGTCGATGTAATCGGTTTGCAGCCGTCTCAGCGAGCCTTCGATGGCATAAGCGATGTTCTTTTTGTCGAGCCGCGTGGGCGTGTTGTTCTCGCGAAGCCAGGTCATTTCGCCGCGCCCGGCGACCTTGGTGGCGACGATCACCTTGTCGCGTCCGCCCCTCGCCTTGAGCCAGGAGCCGACGATGCGCTCGGTCGAGCCCTGGGTCTCGGGGCGCGGCGGAATGGAATAGATCTCCGCCGTATCGAGAAAATTGACGCCGCGCGAAAAGGCGTAATCGAGCTGCGCATGGCCTTCGGACTCGTTGTTCTGCTGACCGAAGGTCATCGTGCCAAGACACAGCGCCGAGACCGAAAGATCGGTTCGGCCGAGCTTGCGATATTCCATTGTTGAGGTTCCCCGCGATCCGCCCACCCACGGGCGCCATTTCCCTATCGTACGGGCAACGGCCCCGCTCGCAAATTCTCCCGCGCCAGCGAAACAAGCATGTCGGTCGTCGCCTTGTCGCCAAGCCATGAATCAACGCGGTGATTGCCGAGCCGCGCGCTATCGCATTTTCGATATTTCTCATAAGAACCGCTAAGAAATTGCGGCAGCAGCAAATAATCTCCGACGTTTCGCGGCGCGTGCGCCGGCGTCACTTTAAACGTGTAGCTGCCCGGACATCCGTAATGCGCGCCGACCGGAGGATAAACCGGAAAGACCGGATAACGAATTAAATCGTCGATCAGATAGTTTTCGTAGTCGATGTCGGGAACCGAAATGCCTATGTGCTTCAATAGTTTCTTGGCCACGTCGAAAAGCACGAAAGGTTTGGGGTGATTGACGGTGTGCATGAAGACCCCGCGACGCGCCCAACCGCCGAGCTCGGCGCTTAAATCCAGGCCGCAGGTTTGCTTGACGCCGTCGATGAGTTCGGCGCTCGCCTCGTTCCAAAAGTCGAAATACCTCAGAGCCTCGAAAACATTATTGTTGAACAGCGCGTTGGCTTCTCGCGGCGACAGGCCGTTGCGGAAGGCGAACAGCGCCAGGGCGGAATGATAGGGGCCGAGCGGACCGAACACAGGGGCGCGCTCATCGTCGCCCGTTCCGCCAGCATAGACGCAGTCGGGATGGAACGCGGCGAAAGTTATCATCGGAATCGAAATCGGGTTTTTCAGCAGACCCCGCAATTCAACGGAGCCGCCGCCGGGAATAAGCCCCGGCGAAAATTCGTGCATCAGCACGTGATCGTAGGTCGCGAGAGTTCGGGCGAGGAATTTTAGCGGTAAGCGAGACAACGTGATCACGGGAAAGTGATCGACCTTCGCGGTCGGACACAGCAACTGCATCGAATAGGCGACGCTGAAACTTTGGCAATTGCCGACGACGGCGATGCGCGGACCGGTGGCGCGTAGCGCCCTCCCCGTCATTTTGGCGACGAAGGGTTCGGCCAAATATTGATACCATGTTCTAGCGGTCTGCTTGTCGATCGGCTTGAGCATTAAACTGAGGTCTCCCGGGCGCCTGATTGAGCGACGCCCGCCGCGCGGCGGGAGCCAATAGGCCGCCGCGACCAAATTTGCGACGCCAACGCCAAATTCGATCCGGCGCCATCAGGCCACGAGCCGCGAAGGCTGCTTATGTGTTTGAACGAGATTTCAAATTTTGGCAAATATCGGATGACGACGTATTGTCGCGACGTCGGTTCCGCGTCCTTTTTCGCCGCGCCGCCTGGATTTGCGCGCCTAGCCTTTAATTGGTTTTTTACGCTCATTTGACTACAATGACGCTGCTTGCTTGCATCATAAGAGTTTTGTTCCGATCATATGAGAATGTTTTGGCGGACGAGATATGCAAGAGCGCCAATTTGTCTAGAGCGAGTTCCAAAAAAGTCGACGCACTTTTTCGACGGGAACTCGCCATGCTGTTAAACTTTAAGCGATTTCCCTTGGTCGGATGTTTCCGCCCGAACGGAATACGCTCCGAGGCGTCGAATTGGCGCGAATAAGGAAATTTAAGCGTCGTCATCAAGAGACCTCGACGTCGGACAGCGGATTTCGTGAGCGCGCCGTCGCTTCGCAAAGGATGCATGCGGGCGGAGGGACGAGTTCTCGTCCGCCGAGACCAAGGCTAGGGCTTTTCGTTGGAAGCCCGCGCCCGAACTGGAGTTCAAGTAAAAGCCATGGGCAAGTTCACTCTTAGACTTGATAGAGACACGGACCCGCGGAAGCCCTTCCGCTCCGACGAACAACCCTTGCCGCCCGAAAAGGCGCGCCTGGTCAAGCATCAGGACGTTTCGGGCTCGCGCTTGCGCTTCGGCTTCACCGTGGTCGTCACCTTCATACTGGGCTTCGGCCTGTCCGCGGTGAGCTTTTCGCTGTTTAATATTCTGTTCAACGGCGCGCCGTGGCCGCATTTTTTGTAGCCTCGCCGCCGCCAGCCGGCTACCGCAGATAGTCGCTCGACTCCAGATCCCGGCGCAGTTCAAAACTCTTGAACTGCGTGAAAATCGGAACGATCCAGGACTTGAGCGCGGCGCGAACGACGATTGAGATATTCGTGGGCGGCGCTTGAAGAAAGCGCCAAAGCGAGAGCGACGGATCGTCAAGAATATTGACCACCGCGCCCGGCAAGGCCGACACGACGAATTTATGCTTGGCCGGGTAGCGCCGCAAAATATCCGACGCCTTCGGGCCCAACGGTCGCGCGCCTTCGTTATGGACCACGACCATCGGCAACTCGGGCCATGTCGCGTTCAGCGATTGCGCGCTGGCCAACGCGGCCTCGCTAGCGTCGGCGTGGAACAGCAGTATCGGTTCGATCCCGTTGCGGCGGCCTTCCTCGACGAAGCCGATCTCCTGCACCGTCGCGAAAAAGCGCTGAAAGCCGCGATGCCAGACATCGACGATCTTGGTCGTCCCGTCCCGCGCCAGCAGACTGTCGAACAGCGCGATCTGCCCCTTGATGTCGCCAACATCCACGGTCGTCACAAGATCGGGAAAAAAAGCCCCGTAGCGGGGCTCGTGCGGATCGGTGTCGAAGCCCACGACCGGCGATCGCGAAAACAGACGATAATCGGTGAGCAGGCGCGCCGTGGTCGAAACGCCAGCGCGGGCGCTGCATGAACAAACTATGAATACGTCGCCGCTTCGTCCTGCCATCTATCCCGCCATCGCCGCCGCCGGGAGATTGCGCTCTCTGGAGCGCTTCAACGCTCCCTGCCGGCTTTGCCGGACCTGCCTGGCGCGACGGCCGGCGCGCGCGGCGCCAGCGGAGCGACGAGACCAAGCAGGCCCACGCGGTCGAACTCCTCGGCGATCTTATTTTGCCAGGTGCGCACATAGCCGCGCAGCACGAAGGAGTGTCCGGCGTGGTCGCCTTCGGCGGTCTTGTCAGCGACGAAGGTGGAGAAGGGCGTCCCGGCGATCTCGACCTGTTCATAGGCGATTTCATTCAGCTTCGGGATCGTCAATTCGCCGGCGGTTTGCACCTTCTCGAAATATTTGCGGTGCGTCACCGGATCCCATTCGAAGAAAGTCGTATCGTTGACGTGGTTCTTGACCAGAAAATACTGCGCGTCCTCGACATAGGGCGCGATTTCCTCAATCTCCTCGAGCGAGGATATGGACGAGCCGAGCACATGGAAAACCACGAAATTGAACTCGCCTTCCTTCACGGCCTCGAGGAAACCCATGTCGTGCAGGGCCTGCAACGCGATGCTCAAGCCGCCGGCGCGCACGTCGATTACGCTCACCTTGATTTGCGCCGTTTCCAAAGTGTCGATGATCTTCATCTGGTCGGCGGTCGAGGTCAGGTCGACGATCTCTGTTTCCTCGGGATGAAACCTATGCAGCGTCCCACGTGGATGTTCCGTGTCGAAGGCGCGCGTGATCACATTATTGTTTGCAAGATAATCCAAAACCGCGCGAGCGATCGTGGTCTTGCCGACGCCGCCCTTGTCCGCTCCAATGACAATAACTGAAGGTTTCATATTCCGTCCCGTTTCTTGCGCCGCATGTTGCGGAGCGAGCTGTTCGCGCGCTTCCTCGGCCTTGTTCGACGAAAGGTTCCTTGGGTCTCGTAACGGTTTCCGTGTCATGGAGCGATCCTATAGCATCAGCGCGGCGTTCGCGCACGGGCGATTCCTGAAATCTTGACAAATTTGATTTACAACCCAGCGACGGCGCGCGCCAAGCTTGAAGTCAGCCGCTGGGAAAATTAACTACTTTTTTAAGTGGTATATTGCGATATCGCGCTCTGTTAAAGTGAATTGACATTCGCTCGACGACAGGTATGTAACACTGCTCGAACCGGACATTCGCCGCTCGCGCGGGCGATCACGGTTGTCGCGCGATGGTGATTATCGCGCCAGTAAGGGGCGCTCTCGCGCGGCGGCGCGGGGAAACGAGGCGGGCGTATGCACGAAGCGAAGGCGCGCTTGGAGAGGCCGACGACCGTGATCCATGTCGAGGATCGGGCGGGCGTCACACATGCGATCGAGCCCGTCGAAGGCTGGCGGCTGATGGAAATCCTGCGCGATTACGGGCTTGCCATGGAAAACACCTGCGGCGGCGCGCTGGCATGCGCGGAATGTCACGTTCTCATCGACCCCGAATGGGTCGCCAAGGTTCCGCCGCCTCGGGAGGACGAACTGGACAAGCTCGACGAATTGCCGCTGATCTTCGAAAACTCCCGCCTCTCCTGCCAAATCATTTGGTCGGACGATTTGGACGGGCTGCGGCTGACAATCCCCTTGGCGGTGTGATGACGCAGTTGAAAAATCCACAAATT
The DNA here is from genome assembly GCA_003134075.1 of Methylocystaceae bacterium. GTDB lineage: Bacteria > Pseudomonadota > Alphaproteobacteria > Rhizobiales > Beijerinckiaceae > Methylocystis. The sequence goes on from PLAI01000288.1 coordinate 8,364, forward strand.
CTGTTCGCCAGCGATCTGCGCGACGGCGAGGTGCTGTTTCTTGGGGCCTCGGGTTGGGCGCGCGATCATCGCCAAGCCAGCGTCGCCCGCGACAGCGTCGAAGCGGCGGCGCTGGAGGCGCGCGGCAAGGCCGACGTCGCCGCCAATCGCGTCGTCGACGTCTATCTCGCCGACGTGGCGATCGGCGCGGGCGGCGCGCCGGAGCCGCTGCATTATCGCGAAAAAATGCGGATCAAGGGGCCGAGCGTGCGCCGCGATCTTGGCAAACAGGCCCAATTGGCGCAGGCGGGAGAGCCACGATGACCGCGCACGATCCGCGACAAGCGGCGCGCCCCAACGCGCCGACGACGACATATCGTTACGACGCTTACGACACGGCCTTCGTGCGCGAGCGCGTCGCCGAATTTCGGCAGCAGGTGGCCCGCCGCCTTGAAGGCGCGATGACGGAAGACGAGTTCCGTCCGTTCCGGCTGATGAACGGACTTTATCTGCAATTGCATGCCTATATGCTGCGCGTCGCCATTCCCTACGGGACGCTGACCGCGCGCCAGATGCGCCGCCTCGCCGACATCGCCGACAAATGGGACAAGGGCTACGGCCATTTCACCACGCGCCAGAATCTCCAGTACAACTGGCCGAAACTGGTCGACGTTCCCGATATTTTGGAGGCGCTCGCCGATGTCGAGATGCACGCCATCCAGACTTCCGGCAATTGCATCCGCAATGTCACCGCCGATCATTTCGCCGGCGTCGCCGTCGACGAAATCGAAGACCCGCGCCCGACGGCGGAATTCTTGCGGCAGTGGTCGAGCCTGCACGCGGAATTCAGCTTCCTGCCGCGCAAGTTCAAGATCGCGGTGAGCGGCGCCGCGCATGACCGCGCCGCGATCAAGGCGCATGACATCGGCCTGCGCATCCATCGCGACGACAAGGGCGAACCCGGTTATGAGGTGTTCGTCGGCGGCGGCCTCGGGCGCTCGCCCTTCATCGGCAAGACCGTGCGCGAATTCCTGCCGCGCGAGGACTTGCTCGCCTATCTCGAGGCGATCCTGCGCGTCTACAACCGCTTCGGCCGCCGCGACAACAAATACAAGGCGCGCATCAAGATCCT
>PLAI01000133.1 GCA_003134075.1 Methylocystaceae bacterium
AATAGAGAACTGAACAGCCCTGTTCCCGACTATCGAGGGACAACACGCCGCTCAAGCAGCGTAAGCGGCTGATCGCATCGACATTGGATGCCGATCCCATCCATGGAGACCGTCACCGCCATGCGTTACATGCTCCTACCTTTCACGCGGCGCTATCTGACTTATGCCGGCGCACTCGTCGCCGTGGAAATCTGGTTCGCCGACGAGGCGCGCGTTGGCCAGAAGAACAAGCTCGCCAGGCGCTGGGCGAAACGCGGCTCTCGGCCGTCCGCGCCCAAGGATCAGCGCATCGCCTCGAACTATATTTTCGGCGCGATCTCGCCCAAGGACGGCAAGGGCGCGGCCCTCGTCCTGCCCAAATGCGACACCTATGCGATGAACCTGCATCTGGCTGAAATCGCCAAAAACGTCGCCCCGGCGCGCACGCCGTGCTGCTCCTCGATCAGGCGGGCTGGCATATGACGGACAAGCTCGACCTTCCCCCCAACATCACCATCGTGCCCCTGCCGCCCAAATGCCCGGAACTCAATCCAACCGAGAATGTCTGGCAGTTCCTGCGCGAAAACTGGCTCTCCAACCGCATCTTCAAATCCTATGACGACATCCTCGATCACTGCTGCGACGCATGGAACTCGTCGATCAGCCTTGGCGCATCATGTCCATCGAGCTGCGCGATTGGGCCCATCGGTTCTGATCAGCGCGGGTTGGTATTACGCCTCCAAGGACTCCTGGACGGTGAGCGGCGCGTCCAAACCCGAGGCGTTTGGAATCTCCCTCAAAATATTTTCAGGTAAATTACGCTGTCACGGGTTCCGGTTACGCGAGGCAAAGGTTCGTTCACCCTGTTTGCTCACGGACGGATAAGATTAATTTCACACGGTGATCGGGATCCTCGGTTAGGAACCCAAACATGTCATTGATATTTTACCGCTTTCGTCCTTCGACGCGGGTTCTGGCCTCCATCGCGGGATCAGCTTTTTTCGTTCACGGCCCCCTTAACGCGCGCGCCGAAAGTCTGACTGACCCGACCCCCGTCTCCGGCTGGATCGTCACCGTGCGCGCCAACGCTGGCTACGCCGCCAATTACGACGGCTCGAAGAGCGTTTCTCCCTATGCGCTTCCCGGTCTTGGGATGCGTCGGCCGAATACACCCGTATCGTTCAGCGCGCCGGACGAATCTCCGGGCTTCGCGCTTTACGACAACGGCTTCTTCAAGGCGGGCCTCACCGGCCGGCTTCGCACGCCGCAGTCTTCGGCGGAGTATACGGAGCTGCGAGGAATCCACGACATCGACTGGACCGTGGAGGCCGGCGGCTTCGCCGAATTTTGGACTTTCAACAAATTGCGCGCCCGCGTCGAGTTGCGTCGCGCCTTTTTGGGAATAAACGGCGACGTCGCGGATTTTTATCTCGATTGGGTCGAACAGCACGGGCCTTGGACCATCTCGCTCGGTCCGCGCCTGACTCTCGCCGACCAGCCCTATATGAATAAATTGTTCGGCGTTACTCCACTCCCTATGAGGCGCTCGTTAACGGCGTGGTCACCCCTTACGACCCGTCCGCGGGCGCGAAATCCGTGGGCGTGACCGGCTCGGTCACATATAAATGGTCGGAAGAATGGTCGACGAGCATCTACGGCAAATACATTCATTTGGTCGGGGCGGCCGCCGTGAGTCCGATTCCGACCAAGCTGGGCTCGGCGAATCAGTTCACCTGCGGTCTAAGCATCGCTTATAGCTTCAACTGGAGCGGGTTTTGACGCCGCCCTTATATCGCGAAAGTCCATCGCTTTCGCGAAGCTTGCTCTATGCGGCGCGCGGGGCGCGCTTCTCCCCGCCGCCAAAATGTTCGAGATAGCGTGCATCCATCTGCTTGACCGGCATCACGACGAACACATCGACCGTATTGAATTTGCGGTCGATCACCGCGCCGTCCCCAAAAACCGCGCCGAGCCGCAAATAGCCCTTCAACAACGGCGGCAGGCTCGCGAGCGCGCGGCGCGCGTCAATGGCGTCGCGGCCGAGCATCTCCATTGGCGTATGGCGACCCCTTCGCGCGCACACGCTCCACTCGCCCTCCGCGCGCGCGTGATGCGCGAGATAGCTCAGCGGCGTCGCATGCGCCAAGGCGTTGGCGCCCTCGAAACTCGCGCAGCCGATCATCACGTCGATGTCGTAATGGCGCAAATATGCGAGTATGCCGCGCCACAAGAGATCGATCGTGCGCTTGCCGCGATAGTCCGCCTGCACGCAAGAGCGCCCGAGTTCCAAGAAGCGCTTGTCCGGGTGGCGATCGAGCAACCCTGAAATGTCGTATTCGTCCGCAGAATAGAAACCGCATTTGCCTTGCGCCACGTCTCCGCGCAGCAGTCGGTAGGCGCCGACGACCTTCGCCTTGACCTTGCCGAAGCGCGTGCGCGCGGCATGGTCGATCACGATCAAATGATCGCAAAACTTGTCGAAGCGATCGGCGTCACGACGCGTGAGCGCACTCTTGGCGTCGGCGACCGCACCGCCTTCTTGATAAAAAACCTTGTAGCGCAACCGCTGGGCCTTGCGAACATCCTTCCTCGTCACGGCGAGCCGCACTTCGAGCGAGCCCGCCCGGGCGATCGATCCGTCGAGCGCGTTGGCCGGCCTTTTCGATTTCGATTTCAGGGCGGGAAAGGCGTCGCGAACGATATTGCGCCCCGCTTCCAGGTTGAAAACCCACATGGCCCAAGGTTCTCCACGCGCGCGGGCGTTAATGCGCCAGCGACATCGGTGGATAGATCACCATGGAACAAAAGTTTTGTGACAAGACGGAGGACGCTCAACAGCCAGCGCTAATCCCGCCGCGGCGCTCCACGGCGGGAGGCGCCTCGCTCAGCGCGCGAATCGCTTCCACGAGCCGCGCGAAATCCACCGGCTTCGTCAGCAAGGCGTCGACCCCCGCGGCTTTCGCGGCGCGCGCGTCTTCCTCCAAGGCGCTCGCCGTCAGCGCGAGAATCGGCGTGCGCTTCGCGCCGGCGCGCGCCTCATCGAACCGGATGCGCTTCGTCGCCTCCAGCCCGTCGAGTTGCGGCATGAATAGATCCATCAGAATGACGCCAAAAGGCGTCGCGGCGCCCATGATCGCCGCGCGGGCGATTTCCACCACCCGGGCGCCATTTTCGGCCCGGGTGACAAGCGCCCCCAGCGCCCCGAGATGACGCGTGACTATGAGGGCGTTGATGTCATTGTCCTCGGCGAGCAAAACCTGCAGGCCGGCCAAGACGGGTTCCGGCGCCGCGCTGGCCGCGGGCGCCGCGCCCCGAATCGCGGGCGCCAGTCGCTCGATCAGCGAGGCGGCGCGCACGGGCTTCACCAGCCAGCCGTCGAATTGATGCAGCGCCGCTTCGCCGAAAGCGCGCCGTTCGAGCGGGGAGAACAACAGGAAGACCCGACCCGCCCGCGCCGCGCGCGCGGCCCGCGCCAAAGCCTCCGTCGCGCTTTCGCCAAGGCCGCAATCGACGATCACGGCGTTGTAGCCCGGCGATCGACCGCTCCATAGGCGCGCGAGCCCTTCCGCTTCGCCTTCGGCGATTTCGGCGCCGGCGCCGGCTTCTCGCAGATAAGTCGCCAGGAAAGGAGCCTCGAAGTGCGTTCGCGCGACGATGAGCGCCAGTTGGCTCGCCAGCGGCCGCGATTTTTCGCGCGCGCGCTCCTTTGTCTCAAATGGCGATGGCAAGGAGAATGCGAAAGTGGTTCCCCGCGCCGAAGTCCCGGCGATTTCCAGTTTTCCGCCCATTTGTTCGACGAGTCGGCGCGAAATGGCGAGTCCGAGCCCGGTTCCGCCATGACGGCGGGTCGCCGAGCCGTCGCCTTGCTCGAATTCCTCGAAGATCGCCTCGCGCGCGGCGGCGGGAACACCAGGACCGGTGTCCTCGACCTCGAAGCGCAAAACCCCGGCGCCGGAGGGGCCGACGCGCACGCCGACTCCGCCTTTTTCGGTGAAGTTCACGGCGTTTCCCGCGAGATTGATCAGCACCTGCCGCAACCGCGCGGCGTCGCCGACCATGCGCCGCGGAGACTCTCCCGCGACGAAACTGGCGATCTCCAGCGCCTTCCCCTGCGCGCGCGGCGCGAGCAGTTCAACCACGCTTTCGACCAGCGGCGCCAGCTCAAAGGGCTCGGCGCGCAGTTCGAGCTTGCCGGCCTCGATCTTGGAAAAATCCAATATGTCGTCGATGAGCTGCGCCAGCGAGCGCGCGCAATCGCCAATCGACTCCACATAGCTCGCCTGTTCCGCCTCGAGCCTCGTCATTCCCAGCAATTGCGCGAGGCCCAGGATGCCGTTCAACGGGGTGCGGATTTCATGGCTCACGGTCGCGAGAAAGCGCGATTTCGCGAGGCTCGCCGCCTCGGCCTTGTCGCGAGCGGCGGCGGCCGCGCGCAACTCCCAGATTTCATCGCGCAGCGATTCGATCTCGGCTTCCGACTCCGCGTGAACCCGCTTGCGCCATATGCACAGCGCCGCGCCAAGCCCCGCCGCGAAGACGCCAAACCCAAGCGCCGGCGCGATAAAACGCAAAATCTCGGAGTCCATTTCTTGTGCCCCCCGAAGGTCAGGCCGCGCGCCGCATGCCGGCGAGGCCGGAGCGATAGGAGAGAGCCTCCGCGAGGTGGCGGCGGGATACGGACTCGGAGCCCTCCAGATCCGCGATTGTGCGCGCGAGCTTCAGCACGCGATGGAAGCCGCGCGCCGACAGCGCGAAACGCTCCGAGGCCTCGCGAATCAGCGCGGTTCCGCTGGCGTCGAGATTGACGACGCCTTCAACGAGCTTGGCCGGCGCGCTCGCATTGGTCGTCCCCTCGGCGCGTCCCAGCGCCAGGTAGCGGACGCGCTGCGATTCGCGCGCGGCCGCGACTCTCGCCGCGACCTCCCGCGACCCTTCGGTCGGCGGCGGCAGCACGAGATCGGCGGCGGTGAGCGCCGGCACTTCGATCTGCAAATCGAAGCGGTCGAGCAAGGGGCCGGACAGCCGCGCCTGATATTGCGCGGCGCAACGCTCGTTGGGCTGGCGCTTGCAGGCGAAACCCGGGCTCAGTGCATAGCCGCAGCGGCACGGGTTCATCGCGGCGACGAGCTGGAAGCGCGCGGGATAGATCGCGCGGTGATTGGCGCGAACGATGGCCACCTCGCCGGTCTCCAGCGGCTGGCGCAAGCCGTCGAGCGCCTGCGATTGAAACTCCGGCAGTTCGTCGAGAAACAGCACGCCGTTATGGGCGAGCGATATCTCCCCCGGCCTTGCTTGCGTTCCGCCTCCGACCAAGGCGGGCATGGACGCCGAATGATGCGGCGCGCGAAAGGGCCGCCGGTCCGTGAGTTCGCCGCCCGCGAGCTGCCCGGCGACCGAATGGATCATCGAAACTTCGAGCAGTTCGCGAGGCGTCAGCGGCGGCAGGATCGACGGCAGCCGCTCCGCCAACATCGATTTGCCGGCGCCGGGCGGTCCATTCATCAGGAGATTGTGGCCGCCCGCCGCCGCGATCTCCAGAGCGCGCTTGGCGCTCTCCTGCCCTTTCACATCGGCGAGATCAGGCAAGTCGCGCGCGGCGGCCCGCACCGCCGGAACGGGCCGCGCCAAAACCTGTGTTCCCTTCAGGTGATTGACGAGCTGGATCAGAGAGGTTGGCGCGATCACCTCCATGTCCCCGGAGGCCCAGGCGGCCTCCGGCCCGCAAGCGGCGGGACAAATCAATCCGTGTCCGCGCATGTTGGCGGCGACCGCCGCCGGCAGCACGCCCGCGACGGGGGTCAGCGTGCCGTCGAGCGCCAATTCGCCGAGCACGGTGAAGCCCTCCAAAGCGTCGGAGGGAATGGCGCCAATCGCCGCCATGATCCCGAGGGCGATTGGCAAGTCGTAATGACTGCCTTCCTTGGGCATGTCGGCGGGCGCGAGATTGACCGTGATGCGCTTGGCCGGCAACGCGAGCCCGGAGGCGTTGAGCGCCGCGTGCACGCGTTCCCGCGATTCGCCCACCGCCTTGTCGGCGAGGCCGACGAGGCCGAACACGACCGAGCCGCCGGAGAGATGCACTTGAACATCCACCGGCTTGGCGTCGATCCCCTCGAAGGCGACGGTTGCGACCCTGACGACCATGACCCGCTCCAGCAAACCAAACATGAAAGCCTGGAGCGAGCCTAACCCGAGCCGCTCGGGCCGGCAAGAACAATATGCGAACATACGCCCTGTTGGAGAGCGCTTGGTTTAAATTTGGCGCAGCGCCGCGGCGGCCGCGAAGGGGCACAGCGCCAGCGCGACGAGACTGATCGCGCAAAGGATCGAGAAGGGAGTCAAAAACGGAACCGTCCCGCCGGCGGCGGCGTTCGCCGCCGATACGCCGAAAATCAGCACGGGAATGGCGAGCGGCAGAACGAGCAGCGCCATCAGCAGGCCGCCGCGCCGCAGCGTCACGGTCGCGGCCGCCCCTATCGCGCCAATGAGAGTCAGCGCCGGCGTGCCGGCGAGCAGACTCGCGACGACCCCGAACAGCGCCGCGCCATCCTGCTGCAACATCAGCCCGAACAAGGGTGAAGCGAGCGCCAGGGGCAGGCCGGCCGTGGTCCAATGGGCCGCGCATTTGGCGAGCACCGCGAGCTCCAGCGGGGTATGCGAGAGGTGAAACTGATCGAGCGAGCCGTCCTCGGCGTCGGCCTGGAACAGCCGGTCGAGCCCGAGCAGGCTGGCGAGCAGCGCCGAAATCCACAGCATCGCCGGGCCGATGCGGGCGAGCAGATTGGGATCGGGTCCGACCGCGAAGGGCGTGATCGTCACCAGCGTGAGAAAGAAGACCACGCCCATCGAGCCTGAGCCGCCGAGCCGCCGGGCGATGCGGATTTCCCGCAGATAGACGGTGAGGAAGGCGGATGTCATGACGCGGCGACCTTGAGCTTCTTTCCGAGCCGCAGTTCGCGCGTCTCGTCGAAGCCGAGCGGCTCATGCGTGGCGGCGACGATCATGCCGCCGAGCGCGCAATGATCGCGCATGGCGAGGGCGAATTTTTCACGCGACGCCGAGTCGAGGCCAGTCAGCGGTTCGTCGAGCAGCCACAGCGGACGGAAAGCGACCATGAGCCGCGCCAGCGCGACGCGCCGCTTCTGCCCGGCGGAAAGGATCGCGACCGGCGCTCCCGCGACATGCGCGAGCCCAACGTTCGCCAGCGCCGCCGCGACCGAAACATCGCGCGCCGGAAAATTCGGCGCGGGGCCTTCGGCGGAGAGATAATCGGCCCAAAAGGCGAGGTTTTCCGCGACCGTCAATTGGGCCTTTAGTCCGTCGGCATGGGCGAGATAATGCGTCTGTTGCGCCACATCTTCCTCTCCCGCTCCTTCGAGCGCGACGAGGCCGGCGCCACGCGGCAAAAGTCCCGCCAGCGCCCGCAGAAGCGTCGATTTGCCGGCGCCATTGGGGCCGGTGACCTTCAGCGTCTCGCCGCCCGCGAGCACGAAACCGAGATTTTCGATCACCCGGCTCTCGCCGCGTTCGACGCAAAGTCCTTCCACCCGCAGCCTGAGCGCGGAGTGAAGATCGACATGGGGCCTGTGGGAACTGGTCATCTCCTTCGCCTTAAAGCCTTGCGGGCGAAAGCGCCAGAGAGGGCGCCTTCGGCGCGGTCGCGGAGTTTAAATCGAACCAAATCTTGCCCCATCCGGCACGCCGCGCGATCCTTGCGGTCATGAACGAAACGATTCTCCTGAGCAACGATGAAGGCGACCGCACCGACATCAACAGTTTCGGCGCCGAGCTTATGTCCTGGCGCGCGAGCGGGGTCGATCTCGTCTGGGCCAAGGACCCGAAAATCTGGGACCAGAGCGCCCCGATCCTGTTTCCAGTAGTGGGCTGGACCCGTGACGGGACCGCGCGCGTAAATGGCAAGACTTATCCGCTGTCATTGCATGGCTTCGCCTGGAAGAAGCAATTCGCCGTCGCCGAGCAACAGCGCGACTTTCTACGCCTGGAGCTCGCGGCGGACGAGGAAACGCGCGCGCTTTACCCCTTCGATTTTCATCTCGCCGTCGAGTTCCGGCTGCTGCCCGGCGGATTGGAAAACGCGCTGATCGTCACCAATAGCGGCGGGACGCCCCTGCCCTATGCCTGCGGCCTGCATCCGGCCATTCGCTGGCCGTTTGGCGGCTCCGCGGCGCCGCACGCCATTGTGTTCGAAAAGCCCGAACGGGCGGAGGTTCCGGTCATCGCGCCCGGCGGCCTCATTTCGCGGCGCGCGCGCCCCCTCCCGCTAAAAGGCCGCGTTCTTCCGTTGACGCCGGCATTGCTAGCCAATGACGCGCTGGTTTTTCTGAACGCTGACAGCAAAAGCATCGCATTCGACAATGGCGCTGGCGCGCGCCTTGTCGTGGAGTTCGAGGATTTCCCGCATATCGCCTTCTGGTCGCTGCCGCCAGCGCCCTATCTTTGCATCGAGCCCTGGACCGGCCATGGCGACCCTGAGGATTTTTTCGGCGAACTTGCGGAAAAGCCTTCGATGCGGCTGCTGCCGGTGGGGGAAAGCGCCCGGCACTCCGCCACATTCCGCTTTGAAAGAACGAGCGAGACCGCTTAAAGCGGTAGGATCGGGAACGAAGATTGCTTATTCACTCCAACCGCCGCCCCAGTTCGAGGATTGATCCGCATGACCATAGCCGCCAATGTGATCGACGCCATCGGCAAGACTCCGTTGATCGAATTGCGCGCGGCGTCGAAAGCGACAGGCTGCCGTATTCTCGGTAAGGCGGAATTCATGAATCCCGGCGGCTCGGTGAAGGACCGGGCCGCGCTGTATATCGTTCGCGACGCGATCGCGCGGGGAACGCTTGCGCCCGGTGGGGTGATCGTCGAGGGCACCGCGGGGAACACCGGCATTGGTCTCGCCCTGGTCGCCAATGCGCTCGGCTTTTCGACCGTCATCGTCATTCCGGAAACGCAGTCGCAAGAGAAGAAGGACACATTGCGCCTGCAAGGGGCTCGGCTTGTCGAAGTGCCCGCCGTCCCTTACGCCAATCCCAATAATTACGTGAAGCTTTCGGGCCGCCTCGCCGACCGATTGGCGGGAGAGCGCGCGGAAGGCGCGATTTGGGCCAATCAGTTCGACAATCTCGCCAATCGCGAAGCGCATATCGAGACGACCGGCCCCGAGATTTACGACGAACTCGGCGGCGATGTCGACGGCTTCATCTGCGCCTGCGGCACGGGCGGCACGCTCGCCGGCGTCGGACTGGCGCTCAAGGCGCGCAACCAGAACATCAAGATCGGCCTCGCCGACCCGATGGGCGCGGCGCTCTATTCCTATTACACCAGCGGCGAGCTGAAGGCGTCGGGAAGCTCCATCACGGAAGGGATCGGCCAGGGCCGCGTCACCGAGAATCTCGTCGGCGCGCCGGTGGATTTCGCCTGCCAGATCACGGACGAGGAGGCGCTGCCGATTGTCTTCGATCTCGCCCAGAACGAGGGTCTGCTGCTTGGCGGCTCATCCGGGATAAATGTCGCGGGCGCCATTCGCCTCGCGCGCGAATTGGGTCCGGGCCACACCATCGTGACCGTGCTCGCCGACGGCGGCGGACGCTATGCGTCCAAGCTGTTCAATCCGGCGTTCTTGCGCGAGCAGAAGCTGCCGACGCCGGCGTGGCTGGAGCCAACGGCGGCGATTGATCCGGGCTATGTTTGAGCCGCCACCGCCTCGCCGCGCTCCACATCCTCCGGCCGGTTGACATTGAAGAACGGATCGTACGGCTCGGTCGGCCACTCCACCGCGACGTGCTTAAATCGTTCGGTAAAAGCAGCCACCTTGCGCAATTCCTCCTCCACCAGCGCGCGTCGCAGTTCGCCCCGCAAGGTCACGGGCCATAGCGCGATGGCGTGATGATCGCGCTCGCCCGATCTCGCGACGGCGATGTCCGCGCCCGCCGCCGCCCGCGCTTTTGAGAGCCGCGCCACGAGATCGCGCGGAATGAAGGGCGTGTCGGCGGGGACGGTGACGATATCGGAAATTCGCTCGAAATTCGCGGCGACGTAATCCATCCCGGCCAGAACGCCAGCAAGCGGGCCAGCGAAACCCGCGATGTCGTCCGCGACGACCTCCAGGCCAAATCCCGCGAAGCGCGCGGCATCGCCATTGGCGTTGAGCGCCAGGCCGGCGCACTGGTCGCCAAGCCGTCGCGCGAGGCGTGTCAGGATCGGCTCGCCCCCAACGGCGATCAAAGCCTTGTCGACGCCGCCGAGCCGTCGCGCCTGTCCGCCGGCAAGAATGATTCCATAGGCTTCACGCATCGACCTATCTCCGCTCGCGGCGAATTTGATGTAACATCGCCGTCGCGTTTAGCGAAGACTGGATCGAGAGGCCATATTCGTCGCTCATGCAGGCGCGCCGCCGCGGCGCGAAAGAGGAGAAGTTCGTCCATGCCGACACGCCGCACGCTGCTCGCCGCCGCGTTGTTTTCCGCCGCGGGGCTGCCCGCCCTCGCCGCCGAACTCGCGCCCTTCACGCAGGAGGGCTTCGCCGCGGCGCAGGCGGCCGGCGCCTCGATCCTCGTTCACATTTTCGCTCCCTGGTGCCCGACCTGCAAGGCGCAGCAGCCGATTCTCGAAAAGCTCGAAAGCGCGCCCAAATTCGGCGCGCTAAAAGTCTTCCGCGTGGATTTCGATAGCCAGAAGGGCGTCGTGCGCCAGTTCAAAGCGACGACGCAAAGCACATTGATCGTTTTCAAGGGCGCGACCGAGAGGGGCCGCTCCGTCGGCGACACCGACCCCGGGTCGATCGCCGCGCTGCTCAATAAGGCCTTATGAGGCGGGAAAGATGAGCATCGGCGCGATTGGGCTTGCGTTTCTGGCGGGAATTTTGTCGATCCTTTCGCCGTGCGTGTTGCCATTGTTGCCGCTGGTTCTCGGCGCGGCGGCGTCCCGGCACAGGTTCGGCCCAGCGCTATTGGCGCTTGGAGTCGCGGTCTCCTTCGTGGCCATTGGGCTGTTTGTCGCGACGATTGGCTTCGCGATCGAGATTGACGATTCCGTGTTTAGGTTCGGCTCCGCGATCTTGATGATCCTTTTCGGAATTGTCCTCGTCGCGCCGCCGTTGCAAGAGCGTTTCAGCGCCGCCGCCGGACCCTTGAGCGACAAGATCGACAGCGCCTTTCGCGGCTACCCGGCGGCGGGCGCGCTGGGCCAGTTCGGCCTTGGGCTCATGCTCGGCGCGGTCTGGAGTCCTTGCGTCGGGCCGACGCTCGGCGCCGCCTCGGTGCTGGCGGCGCGCGGCGAGAATTTGCAACAGGTGGCGTTGACCATGGCCGTCTTTGGGCTTGGGGCCGCGCTGCCGCTTTTGCTGCTCGGCGCCTTGTCGCGGCGGCTGATGTCGAGCTGGCGCGATTCATTGCTCGGCGCCGGCAAGCGCGTTAAGCAAGCTCTTGGCGTTTTGCTGATCGCCCTCGGCGTGCTGATCGCCTCGGGACTGGAAAAGGACGTGGAAACCGCTCTCGTCGCCGCCTCGCCCGCCTGGCTCACGCGATTGACGACAAGGTTTTAGCGCTCAAAACCGCGCCCAAACCGCACTGATGATTCCGCGCTCGGCCGGCGCGTTCGCGCCGAAGGGCGCGTAGACGAAACCGAGCTGGACCGAAAAAATTCGGTTCAAGTCATATACGCCGCTGACCTCGAACTTTTGCGCCGCGAAACTGCTCGCCGTGCTCGGCCACGGCGCGATGGCGGTGAAACTTTGCGCCATCAGCAGCACGGCGGGTTGAGGCCGCACGCCAAAGGTCAGATCGGCGCGGATTTCGTCGCCGTTCTGGCCGCGCGAGCGATAGCCAAGCTGCACGTCGAGGAAGGCCGGAAAGCCCCAGGTTTCCAAAGAGTGAAACATTTGCACCCGCGCGTCGACTTGCAGAAAGTCCCTCATGTCGAGATAGGTTTCGGCGGTGTGCGAGGCGGCGCGTAGGCTGCCCTCCAGCGAAAAATAAAAGCCCGCGACCCTGCCGAGCCGGACGCGGGCGCCGATCGAGCCAAGCCCTAATCCGGCGTAGCTCGCGGCCGGCGACGCCGAAAACGGCGCTGGCGTGCTGCTCGATCCCTGGAAATCCATGCCGCCGCCCTGGCCCACCAAGGTCAGCCAATCCGCGGCGCCATATTCGACATAGCCGTCGAGTTCGAATTTGCGGTATTAGGTAGCAAACTAACCAAGCATGAAAAACAAAGAGCTTGCTCTTACGTAAGGCCAGCTATAGGTTCCGGCATGCCTGCTCATTAGCGATTCGGAGCCTCGATGACAGATACCCCAGAGACGCCAGAGGGTGACCAGAATAACCCACAACGGAAGGGTGGCCTAGTCCGCTCCCAACGATTGGACGCCGGTCGCAAGGCTGAGATCGGCCGGCTTGGCGCCGAGGCGAGATGGGGAAGCAAGAATCTTCCAACGGCAACCGACGAGGGCATCCTCAACATCGGCGATGCTCAACTTCCCTGCGCCGTTCTTGACACTAAACAGCGCGTTTTGACGCAGAGCGGCGTCATGAAGGCCCTTGGCCGGGCCCGCCAAGCCAAGGGGCGCCAGTATTACGATGGTGACGTCAACTTGCCGGCATTTTTGACCGCAAAGAACCTAAAACCTTTCATCCCCAATGAGTTATACGTGACGTCTAGTCAGATCGAATTTAGACGCAAGGAAGGGGGGAAGGCATTCGGCTATCCTGCGGAGTTGCTGCCGACGGTATGTCAGGTGTTTGTGGACGCCGACAACGCGGGAAAACTCGCAGCGAACCAGAAGCATATCGCTGAGCAAGCACGGCGATTGCTGAAGGGATTAGTAAACGTCGCCATTGTCAGTTTGATTGATGAAGCGACTGGTCACCAAGCGAAACGCGAAAAGGATGAGCTACAAAAAATCCTCGCCGCATATATTTCTCCTATCCTTTTACCTTATAAGGAAAAGATTCCGATTGAATTTTTCAAAGAGATGTTCCGCGTTTGGGGCTGGCCTTGGCCAGCAACAGAGTATTCTTATAAAGGTCCACGCGGGCCAAGATATGGCGGAAAGTTAATCAGGCAGTTAATTCTTGAGAATTTGCCGCCTGGTGTTCTCGATGAGCTAGATAAAAGAAACCCGCCAAACATTAAATGGCAGAGACGTCGGCGTATGAATGAACTTCTTACTAGTGATATAGGCAGGCCACATGTAGAGAAACTTGTTGCTAACATAACAATGCTGTTCACTCTATCTGACAACAAAAAACAGTTCTGGAAACACTATCGGAGAGCGTTCAAAAGAGAGCCCCCGCAGATCGAGATGCAACTTGGTGACGAAGACTCAGACGCCTAAGCGCCTGAGTCCTCTCGTGGGGGCGGTTATTGGCCGGCGCCAGGGAAGCATTTGCAGGCTCTCCCCCTGGGGATCGACACCCCCCGCCTCCACCTTTCTTTTAGCAGAATCGCGGGGCCGTTTATAGGCTCATGCGCCCGCGTCGCGAGCCTTGAAGGTGACTGCATATGTCCCGCTATCGTCCGGACCCACAAAGCCGATACCGCGCGCCTCTAGGACAGCTTTCATTGCCCCTAGATTATTCCCAATCGGAACGCTCCGACCCTTTTCATAATTCCGGACGGTCGAAAGCCCGACGTTCGCGGCTGTCGCCAGATCGTCTTGCGAAATATCAAGAAATGCGCGAGCGGCGCGGCATTGAGCAGGGGTCATGTCGCATAGGTAACCCGTGCGCCGAAAATCGTCAAGAGCAACGAAAATCGTTATTGACACCTAAGATGCTAACGCTTATCGTTATGTCTAACGCAAAACGTTGGACAGCAACAGATGGCTCAGCACTTCCTCCTCTCCGCCGGCGCCCGCACCCTTTCCCTCGCGAAGGTCGCGCGCATGTCGGACGACGAAGCCCGCGACGCCTTCAAGCAAATCCGTTGGGCCGCGACCGAAGGCCAGCCAGTTTGCCCGCAATGCGGTTGCTGCGCCTCCTACGCCTATAAAACCCGCCCGCTGTTCAAGTGCCAAGGCTGCGACCATCAATACAGCGTGACGAGCGGGACGATTTTCGCCGGCCGCAAGCTCCCGGTTCGGGACTATCTTCTGGCTATCGCGATCTTCGTCAACAGCGTGAAGGGTCACAGCGCCCTTCAGCTTTCCCGCGAACTGTACGTGCAATACAAGACGGCTTTCGTTCTCTCCCACAAAATCCGCGAAGCCCTTGCGGCGGAAGTCGAGACGATGAAAGCCGGCGGCGAAGTCGAGGTCGACGGCGCCTATTTCGGCGGTTACGTGAAGCCTTCCAACTACAAGGAAAACCGCCGCGACCGTCGCCTTGCGGTCAACCAGAACGGCAAGCGCCGCGTCGTGGTCATCATGCGCGAGCGCAACGGCCGCACGCTTCCCTTCGTGTTCAAGAGCGAAGCCGAGTCCCTGCCGACGCTCGAAAGCCGGATCGACGCCAGCGCCACCGTTCATGCCGACGAAGCCGCGCATTGGGATCGCTTGCACGCCAAGTTCCTTACGAAGCGCATCAATCACGAATGGGCTTACTCAGACGAAGGCGCTTGCATGAACCAAGCCGAAAGCTTCTTCTCTCGTCTTCGCCGCGCCGAAGTTGGCCAGCATCATCATATCGCTGGCGCGTATCTCACGGCCTATTCCCGCGAGATCGCTTGGCGCGAAGATCATCGCCGCGTGTCGAACGGCGAGCAATATCTTATGATTGCCGCCGCTTCTCTGGCGCATCCCGTGTCGCGCCAGTGGAAGGGGTATTGGCAGCGATAGCCTCAGTGAGGAATGTTGTTCCTGCCTCCACGAGAACCGGCAATAGTAACAAGGCATGGGTCCGCAAGGGCCCCATCAGGTTCCGCATCGTCAGACTGTGATTGCGACGATAGAGATAGAAGCTGCTCGCGCAGTCTTGCTAACTCATCGCGCTGTTTTTCAAATGCTTCCGTCTGTTCCGCCAGCAGCGAATCCTGCTTTTGCAGAAGGTCCATCAAGCTCTTGTGCTCTTTATGCGCTCTAGCAATAGCTTCTCCCGGCGCGGGGACTCGGCGTCCCAGTCGCACAGCCTCGTCAGTCCATTCCAGAATTGCGCTTTGGAGATTTTCGAGTGCTTCTGCGCGAGTTTCCCCGCCCGCCATGCATCCCTTGAGGTCGACAGCCAACGCCATGTAGCCGCCGCCGTCCGCATCTCCAATCGCACTGATCGCGACCGGATACTTGCCGGCATCCACCGGGTTTTTCTGGTCAGCCATTTTGTTNNCTCCTGCGCCTTAGCCAGCAAGTGAGCCTCAACAAGTCCTAAGAAAGCCCTTATATATGGGGCTTTAACTGGCTTGTTTGCTGGAATCGTTTGGATTCCGCCCTTTATTAGTTGGCTCGATACCTTGTAATGAGATCCGCGACTCGGCGAAGCAAAGACATTCCAACTTTGTCGCAAATCGACCCGATATCATCGATCGTCCAATCTCCTCTGGGATTGGACTTCATTCTATCGAGGAGTTTTGGCCTAGCTGCTCGACTGGCTATCGCGCCCGGCGCAACTGACGACTCTGACTTTGGCTCAATCGTGCGTGGCGGCATCGCGTAGCCTTTTCCTATGTTCGGCCGGCTATATAAGGATGCCACCCCCAATGTCCAGCCGAACAGCGGTGCCCGCAACCATCATATTCCCACGGGCGTCTTGAGCGTATCTGATCGAACCGCTAGCCTACGCCTAGTCCGCGATGCGCCAAACCGCTACGCCAGCCCCATTCTT
>PLAI01000015.1:0-182 GCA_003134075.1 Methylocystaceae bacterium
TGTCGAAGCCGACGATCCCGAGAAGGGAGCGGCGAAGGTCGTGGAAATTGTCCGCGACCGGATTCCACGCCGTTTTGGCCTCGATCCAATTCGCGACATTCAAGTTCTCTGCCCGATGCAACGCGGCGCACTCGGCGCGCGGTCGCTCAACGCCGATCTACAAAAAGCCCTCAATCCCAATC
>PLAI01000015.1:259-9319 GCA_003134075.1 Methylocystaceae bacterium
CCGCCTATGCGACGACGATCCACAAGTCGCAGGGCTCGGAATATCCCGCCGTCGTCATCACGCTCGCGACCCAGCATTACACCATGCTGGCGCGCAATCTCGTCTACACAGCCGTCACGCGGGGCAAACGTCTCGTGGTTATCGTCGGTCAGCGCCGGGCGATGGCGATCGCGGTGCGCAGCGGCGGCGGACGCAAGAGATGGACGAAGCTCCGGGAGTGGTTGAGCGCGAATTGAATTTTTGATCCGTATGCCCGTTTGATCAAGCGCAGCGACTTGATGCTCGAAACCGTGCCAATCGAGGGCGTCGTTTTCCCCAGCTCCGGCATTCTTGAGAACCTCGGCAACAAGACCCGCGAGATGGGAATTCCGGTCTGGAAGTTTGGGATGGAGGGCGCATTAGCGCCGTCTTTTCCATCTTGGCTTTTGCAAGCGTTCGCTGAGATTGGTGACTAAAAGCTATCACCGAATTGGTTACCTCAACATATTGAGGCCTGCCGTCTCACGGAGCGGTTGGCCGCTAGGAGATGGGCAAGCCCTAGAATGAGTTGACCGCGGTCAACTAGGCTTCGGACGCAACGCATTCTGATTTGATCTAACGCGTAATCCTGGACGCTTTGCATTGCGGTGATCGGGGTTGATTCCTGCTCCAAGCGCAAGGAGGAATAAGTGTTCTTGGACCCTTTTTGATCGAGAACCGTGTGCGTGGTTACTCGCCGGGGAAGGGGCATCGGCAGGCGCGGATCAGCGAAGGGGCGTCGTTAACTTTTCATTAACCCAAAATTTCTTGCGCAAAGCAGAAGAATCGGGCTTAGTTGCCACGACAATCATCCGTGGGATGGGCACCGAACCGTAACTACGCGAGAAAGCCGTGGCATCTGAGCCAGCTACCCAGCTTCCATCATTGACCGCAATTCACGAGTTGATCGCCGGTGATGCGGATCAACTTTCAGCGAAATTGCAGGCGCATCGCCGGAAGCTCTTCCCTCCCGCATCGCAAAAGACCCTGCGGTCCTTTTCGTCTGGCGAGGCTGCAAAGCTAATCGGCATCAATGATGGTTATCTTCGCCAACTCTCGCTCGATGGCAAGGGGCCACGTCCAGAAACCAGTCCAACGGGCAGACGCTCTTATTCTTGCGAAGACATTCAGGGTCTTCGCGCTTTTCTGGACGAAGGTGGGAAGGCCGGTCGTCGGTATTTGCCGCACAGGAGAGCCGGTGAGCGTCTTCAGGTCATATCTGTCGCCAATTTCAAGGGTGGCTCCGGAAAGACGACCACCGCAGCGCATCTGGCACAATATCTCGCCTTGCACGGGTACCGCGTGCTGGCCATCGATTTGGATCCTCAGGCGAGCCTCTCGGCGTTACATGGCTATCAACCCGAATTCGACATAGGGGAAAATGAAACGCTTTACGGGGCGATCCGCTATGACGGTGATCGCCGGGAGCTCAAGGATATCATCCGCCACACGTATATTCCTGGCCTGGATATCGTTCCTGGCAACATTGAGCTGATGGAGTTCGAGCACGAAAGCCCCAAAGCGCTGGCTGAGAAAAATTCCGGCGATGCGCTGTTCTTCGCGCGAGTCGCGCGGGCAATCGGTTCGGTGGAGAAGGACTATGACATCGTCGTGATGGATTGCCCGCCACAATTGGGTTTTCTCACATTGTCCGCGCTTTGTGCCGCTACAGCGCTCCTCATCACTGTGCACCCGCAGATGTTGGACCTTATGTCGATGTGCCAGTTTTTAATTATGACCTCTGACTTGTTAGCTGTCGTCGCGAAGGCCGGCGGCAATATGGAATATGACTGGATGCGGTATCTGGTAACACGATTTGAAGCGTCCGATGGACCTC
The DNA here is from genome assembly GCA_003134075.1 of Methylocystaceae bacterium. GTDB lineage: Bacteria > Pseudomonadota > Alphaproteobacteria > Rhizobiales > Beijerinckiaceae > Methylocystis. The sequence goes on from PLAI01000015.1 coordinate 2,115, forward strand.
AAACGCAAATGGTCGCGTTCATGCGTTCTATGTTTGGAGAGCGAGTATTGACCTCGCCAATGGTCAAGAGCACTGCGATCTCCGATGCGGGGATTACCAAGCAAACGCTTTATGAGGTTCCAAGGGAGCAGTTTACCCGCGCAACATATGATCGCGCAGTTGAGGCGCTGAATGCGGTCAATGGCGAGGTGGAAGCTCTCATCCTAAGTGCTTGGGGGAGACAGGCGTGACCCGTAAGAACCTTCTTCTTGGCCTTGATGACGATGAGTTGACCGCGGTCAACACCAATCCCTCTTTCGAGAAGAGCCTAAACCTAGAGGCGGGTGTGCGGCCGACGCTCGGTGTACGTGGCGCAGTTGGGGCTATGAGTCGATCTCTAGAACGGATTTCGGCCGACATAGATGCAGCCAAGGCACTCGAACAGAGGCTCCTTGCTGGAGCCGATATTATTGACCTCGATCCGACGCTGATTGATTCGTCCTTCGTTACCGACCGCCTGAATGAAAGCGCCGCAGACTGCAAAACGCTTGCCGATTCCATACGAGAACACGGGCAACAAGTCCCAATATTGGTTCGGCCTCATCCCGAGATTTCAGGCCGGTATCAGGTTTCTTACGGGCACCGACGTCTGCGCGCACTGCGAGAAATGGAGCGGTCCGTAAAGGCGGTTGTGCGGCAACTCACAGACGATCAACTAGTTATTGCCCAGGGCCAAGAAAATAGCGCGAGACGCGATCTTTCATTTATTGAGCGAGCTTCTTTCGCGACATTACTGGAAGACCGTGCCTTTGGCCGTGAGACCATCATGGCTTCTTTGTCGGTCGATAAAACGGAACTTTCGCGTCTGATCTCATGCCGACGCGGGCTGTCCGACGAACTTGTCGTTGCGGTCGGGGCGGCGCCAAAAGCGGGCCGCCGTCGCTGGATGGAACTGGCGGAGTTCATGCAAGCGCGAGGAGCTGCGAGGACTTGGAAGCGTGTTCACGATGAGCCCGCGTTTATGCAACTCGATTCCGATGCTCGTTTCACCGCAATATATTCTGCTCTATCTGCAAAGGCTGAGTCTAAGAAAAAAACATCGTCATGGATTGATGATGATGGACGAAAGATAGCGCGTGTTGATGACGATTCTGGCTGGTTGCGGATCAACGTCGACAAGTCGGTTGATGCCAATTTCGGAGCATTCCTCTTGGACCAGCTGCCGGCTCTGCTCCAAGCTTATCGAGCCCATCGGGAAAGCGGCTAAGATTCTAGAATACAAGTCGCTTGCGTCGCACAATGTGTGCGCGGGCCGGTTTGTATGAGTGACGTGTTAGGAGTCTTCGCAAACAAATCATGAGGTCAACCCACAAAAGAAAAAGGCCCCCGAAACAGACCCGCCCCGGAAGCCTTCTCTTGTTCAATTTGGCGATTGAGAGAGAACCACTTCCACGAATCACTGTCAAGAGTCGGCGTCGTTTCGGCGAGCGGATTTCTTTTGCCTGAACGAGGCAAAGGACCATGCAGACACAACCAACGACGCCCTTCGGGCGGCGATCGATGTCGCTCGCCATGGTGGCGAACCAGGCGAACGCGAGAGATTTCGCGGGAAAACCGGGCAATTCAGAAACCGTCGTCCATAAATGGCGACTGTTTCGGGCGCTGACAGAAGCCAAGACGCCGCTTGGCGTCACCGACCGGGCGCTATCGGTCTTGCATGCGTTGCTGTCGTTCCATCAGGAGACGGCGTTGACGCTGCCGACCGCCGATCCGCGCGCCGGCGACGAAGACGGGGAGGGCAGCGGCGGCATCGTCGTGTTCCCGTCCAATCGGGAACTGTCGATCCGCGCCCATGGCATGGCCCCCGCAACGCTGCGTCGCCATCTGGCGTGCCTCGTCGACGTTGGACTGATCATTCGCCGCGATTCCCCCAACGGCAAACGTTTCGCCCGAAGAGGGCAGGGTGGGCAGATCGAGAGCGCCTTCGGCTTCGATCTGACGCCGCTCGTTGCGCGCGCGGAAGAAATCGAAAATCTCGCCGAGGAAGTGCGGGCCGAGAACAAGGCGATACGGCTGCTGCGCGAACGCATCACGCTGCTCCGCCGCGATATCGTCAAGATGATCGCGACCGGGCTGGAGGAGGGCGTTCCCGGCGACTGGCAGGGCCTGCATCTGCGCTATGCGGCGCTATCGAGCCGCTTCGTGCGCAATTTATCGCATGCCGATCTGGAGGCGTTGGCGAGCGAACTTGCCGCGCTGAACGCTGAAATCCAGAAAGTGCTGGAAAACCACGTAAATCTCCAAAAAAAGAGCGGCAATGAGTCCCATTCTGAGCGCCACATACAGAATCAAATCACAGACTCTATCGATCTTGAACCTAGCCTCCAGAAAGGCAGGGGCGAGACGTTGCCGTCCAACGACCAAGGCGCGCCCTCTCCGTCGGCGCCCAAGTCGCCAAACGTCCATCATCCAAAACCTTCGGCGCCCAAAACCTATCCCCTGGGCATGGTGCTAGAGGCCTGTCCCGATATCCTCGATTACGCCACCAAGGGCGGGATCGACAATTGGCGCGATCTCGCGACAACGGCGGCGACGGTGCGGCGGGCCATCGGAGTGTCGCCAGACGCCTGGGCGCAGGCCCTGGAGGTCATGGGCGAACACGACACGTCGATCGTCATCGCCGCGATCCTGCAACGCGGCGGGGAGATCAAAAGCGCCGGAGGTTATTTGCGGGTGCTGACGGCGAAAGCCAGGGCAGGGGAGTTTTCGCTTGGGCCGGTGCTGATGGCGCTGCTGCGGGGGAAAGCCGCGAAAGCGATGCGCGAACGGAAGGCGGCCGGGTGACGGCGCGGCGGATTTAGCTGTGCGGTATGAAGCCCGCCTTGCGACCAGCAAATTCAATGCTCGCTACGCCGGTGGCGCGACAGGCGATGACCGCGACGGTAATTGATCGGGTCGCGTTTTATCCCGCGGCGAAATAATCCTCTCGTGAACCCCGCGTTCGCTTCGGTCCGGCGGGTATGGAAACAGGGATGCCGGACTGTTTTGTGGCTTCGCGAAGGGAGCGCGCGCTAAAGTAGAATTGTAACCCAACATCACTTTTGATCGGACAGCCAATGCCAAAGAGTTACGGGGAGCGGATCGAAAAGCTCAAAGAGCAGCGGGAAAAAATCGAACGACGGCTCAACACGCTCGAACAAAAAGCCACAAATAAAAAATGGAAACGCGACACGCGCCGAAAAATCATCGTCGGCGGCGCTGTTCTCGCCGAAATGCAAATAGACCCGGAGTTCGCCGACCTTATCCAAGGCCTGCTCGCGCGCTATGTCGAGCGGCCGAATGATCGTGCGGACATAGTTGACTTGCTGCAGTCAGATTCGCAATCAGCCGCACCGGCGGACGGATTGTCGGACGGAGGATAACGAGCTCTCGCCGCCGCTTATGGTTCAATGGGTCGGCGCGCCATAAAATGATAGCGCGCGCCCGAGTTCCTGCCGATGAAAGATCTCGGCATCCGCGCCACCAGGGACGCCAGAAAAGACCCCGAGTAGGCGAGCCTTCAAAAAGAAACCCGGAGCGGGCATATTTGCCCCGGTCTTGCTAACGCAGAGCGCGGTCAACATCGGCCGCCCGGCGGCTACATCCTCCTCCATGAGGATTTCGAGCGCCTCACAAATGCGATGAATTGTCTGCGGCGGCGCAATGCCAACGCGGTCAGCGATATGTCGTCGAGCTTCCGAAGTTGGCGCGCTCCATGAGCGCCTGACGAAGACGATCTTTCACCATTTCATTCATTCAATTTGTTGCTTGATCGGCCGGGTGTCGGGTTGAGGCTTCGATTGTGGGCGCGCTGTCGCCCATTCAGGGGGCGCCGCTGCTTGGTCGCTTGCTCGACCGGCTGGGGAGCGTCGACAAGCTCCAGGCCGTCGTCGTCATGACGGGCGACGATCGGGAGGACGCCGCGATTAGGCGCCCGCGCGGGACGCCAAAAATGTGTCACGCCTCGCGCAGGGCCGCCGCCAGCGCCTCGGGATTGACGATTGGCAGCGAGCATATCGCGCCTCTGCAGACGTAAGCCGTGGCTCGATGGTCGAGCAAAGTTTTGCCAAAAGCTGGATGCGCGCGAGGAAGCGCGGTTCCCGGCGCAATGACGTTCAGAACCCGGCCGGGCCGGCTAACGCCGTAAATCACTCTCTTCAGCGCCGCCGTATCGGCGGCGTCCGCCTCGCCGATCACCACGATCTGCATGGCCTCTCGCAGCGCCTCCATGCCGTTCAGCAGCGACGAAAATCCAAGAAGCGCTTGGCGGATCGTCCCGGAGAAGGCGTTTGCGATTCCCTCCGACCGCTGCCGGTAGAGGCTCTCGCCGGTCAAGTGATAGAGCTGCGCCAGCGCCTGCAGCATCATGCCATTGCCGGAGGGGAGGGCCGAGTCCAGGGCGATTTTCGCGCGCGCGATCAGCGCTTCGGCGTCGTCGGCGGTAAAAAAATAGCCGCCATTTCGATCGCGATAATGTATCTCGACTTGCTCGAGCCAGCGCCGGCCGCACTCGAGATAGGACGGCGCGCCAGTTGCTTCATGCAGCGCCAAGGCCGCTCGACACATCGCGGCGTAGTCGTCGAGGACGGCAAGATGACGCGCGCGTCCCTCGCGCCAGGAATGGAGCAGGCGACCATCGTCCGTCATCATCGCGCTCTGCACAAAATGGAAGGCCTCGATCGCGACATCGAGCCAGTCCTGACGTTCAAACACGCAAGAGGCCTTGGCGATGGCGGCGATCGTCAATCCGTTCCAATCCGCCAGAACCTTATCGTCGCACCCCGGCCTGACGCGGCCTTCGCGCAGCGAGAACAGGACGGCGCGGTCTCGCGCCAACGCCGCCTCGGTCTCCTCATCCAGCAGCTCGATCGATTCCAAACGGTTGAGGACGGACTTGCCGTGTTCCCAATTGCCTTCGCGGTTGACGCCATATGCGCGTTCGAAGAATGGTGCGCGTACGCCCAGCGCTTCGCGTATTTCAGCTTCGCTCCAGGCGTAGAATTTGCCTTCCTCGCCTTCGCTGTCGGCGTCGAGACTGCTGGCGAAACCGCCGCCGGGCACACGCATCTCGCGCGTGATCCACTGGATCGTCTCGGTCACGCGCAAGCGATACAGTTCGCGACGCTCGTCTTGCCAGACCTCGGTCAGCAGTTCGATCAGCTGGGCGTTGTCATAGAGCATTTTTTCAAAATGCGGCACCAGCCATCGATCGTCGGTCGAATAGCGCGCGAAGCCGCCGCCCAAATGGTCGTAGACGCCGCCTTGCGAAATATGGTCGAGGGTCAAAAGGACGCCCTGGCGCAACGAGTCGCGACCCGTCCGCTTCCAGGCCCGCCAGAGAAAGTCGAGGCTGGTCACCTGCGGGAATTTTGGCGCGGCGCCGAAGCCGCCATCCACGCGGTCGAGCCGTTGCTCCAACTGCTTGCGGATGGCTTCGACGAGGTCGGAAGATATCGGTTCCCCGGGGGTCGTCTCGGACAGGCTGGCCAGTCCCGCGCCGAGCTCTTTGACATTGTGTTCGATCGCGTTCGCGCGATTGCGCCACAGCTCCGCGATCGTTTGCAGCACCTCGGCGAAACCGAGTCTTCCGCCCCGCGCAAAGGGCGGAAAATATGTCCCGCCCCAGAAGGGCTGGCCGTCCGGCGTGAGGAACATCGTCAACGGCCAACCGCCGCGCCGGCCCATCATCATCAGCGCTTGTTGATACAAATGATCGACGTCCGGTCGCTCTTCGCGATCCACTTTCACATTGACGAAATATTCGTTCATCAGCGNNAGCAATACGGGTCTTCCCGACCGCTTGGCGAGAGCGAGGGTTTCCGCGGACCAAGCCTGCCAATGCACGGGATTGTGCTGGTGCTGCAGCAAGTAGGGGCTGGTCTCTTGACCGAGCCGGTTGCTCTCTACGCTCATGAAGCGCTCCTTCGTGCCGAGGCCGATTCTTGCGGGTTCCGAGCCAGGCCCAGTGCGCAAGGCCGTCTCGAAGCAGCGCTGATTCATGGCGATCGAAGCAGCAGGGCGCCCAGGCTCTCACATTCCGCTGGGCTCAAGCGAAACTCGAAAATGGACAGGTCTTGCCGCATATGGTCCTTTGACGACGTGCCCGTCAGACACGCTATGTCGAGTTGCGTCAGATAGCGGAAAAACATTTGGGCTGGGCTTCGCCCGTATTTGGCGGCGAGCTCGATCAGATCGGGCGCCGCGAGCACCTCGGGATTGGCGGTCAGAGTCCAGAAGCTCTGATATATAATGCCGCTCTCTCGGCAGAAGGCCCGGATATCCTTGTCGTAACGCGTTTTTGCGTAGAAGCGGTTCTGGATCGCTGCGGGTTTGATCCGGGCGTTCCGGCACAGCGATTCAAGTCGTGGCAGTTCGTAGCAGTTGCTGAGGCCCAATTGACGGACGCCGCCCTTGTCATAAAGGCTTTCCATGGCCCGCCACGCCTCCAGCGTATCCTTGTCGTCGGGGTAGGGGGAGTGAAGCAGGAGGCCGTCCAGATAGTCGGTGCGAAGGTTGCGGAGCGACGCCTGGAAGGACTGTAGAACTTGCCGGCTCAGGCTGGCCTTGGGATCGTAAGGGACGTCATTCGGATCCTGCCCGGCGAAGGGCGTAAATTTTGTTTGAACATAGGTCTCCGAGCGGGCGAGCCCCGTGCCAAAGGCGGCGGCGAGCCCCTCTCCCACGCCTCTTTCATTGTAATGTTTGGGCTGGCAGGCGGTGTCGACGCCCCGAAAGCCCTGCCGCAGCGCCAATTCCACTATAGCCGCGGTGCGCTCCCTTTTCCACGCCGTGCCGTAAATGAGCCGAGGCATGGCCACCCCGAAGGCGGAGATGATCTGGCGCTCGTCCGCTCCACCTTCTCTCGAGACCAAATCCGTGCTTGGCATGCTCAGGACTCCATGGGCGCGGCGCCGCCCATCCGACGCCAGGCTCTCGGAATCCGACTGAGGGGCGAGCGGGACAGGCGGGGCAAGATTTGCGGGTGGGCGTTCATCCTCGTGGCGTCCCCTTTCTCTCAAGCAACTCCGGCGAAAACCGTCAGCACGCCGTTGTATCCATGCAAATGGATGCGCGCGATCTCTCCGCCCGCGAAGAAGCCGATCAGGTGCGCCGCCCCCAGGTCGGTTAGATAACACCTGCCGAGAGGTGGGCTTTCGCGCGTCTTATACGGTTTCCGGGTGATCACT
>PLAI01000330.1 GCA_003134075.1 Methylocystaceae bacterium
GATTCGGTCACCGACAATTTCCGCGTCATCAACCCAAAGGATTTTCGGGTTCTGACGTGAAGGGAGTATACTTAAAAATTTTCCCGTGGGACGCGCTCCCGGACGACGCCGAAGGCTTTGATATGGGGTGCGGTTCCGGGCGTTGGGCTCAGTTGGTGGCCCCCAGGGTGGGCACGCTGAATTGCATCGACGCCTCCGCCGAGGCGCTTTCAGTTGCGCGACGCACACTTGCGGACCATGACAACATCCGCTTCTTTCATGCGACCGCCAACGCTGCGCCCCTGCCGAAGGCAAGCCAGGACTTTGGTTATTCTCTCGGCGTGCTGCACCACATTCCAGATACCCAAGCGGCTCTACATGCTTGCGTCGACCTGCTGAAGCCTGGCGCGCCTTTACTCGTTTACCTTTACTACCGGTTCGACAACCGGCCTAGCTGGTTCCGCTTGATTTGGCAGGCGAGCGAAACCCTGCGCGTCGTCGTCAGCCGATTGCCGTCTCGGCTGAAGCCGCTCATCACCGACATGATCGCGCTGCTCGTGTATTTTCCCCTGGCGCGACTAGCCTTGGTGGGGGAGCGCCTCGGCCTCAAGATGAACGCTATGCCGCTCTACTTCTACCGTGACAAATCCTTTTACACGATGCGAACCGACAGCCGGGACCGATTCGGAACGCCGTTAGAGCAGCGGTTCACGCGCTCGGAAATCGAAGCGATGATGAGACGCACGGGTCTAGTCGATGTCGAATTCCTGGAGGGGGAGCCCTACTGGTGCGCCGTGGGTCGGAAAAAGTGATTTCTCGCGTTTGGATCAGGGGCTCCTGCTGATGAAAATGTTGGCGCTGATGAAATACGGAAACAAGGCGGCCAGCACCCGGCAACGCTTGCTTCAATACCGTGAGCACTTCTCCCATCAGGGAATCGAGACAGAATTCTTCCCTCTCTTGGATAATGACTATCTGGAACAAACGTTTCGCGGAAATGCGGGTCCAATATTCTCAATTCTCGGGTCGTATCTTTCCAGAGTGAAGCTCTTGGTCGGCGCAAGCGGTTTCGACTTGATCTGGGTTCATTGCGAAAATTTTCCTTATATGCCCGGCCTGGCTGAGCGTCTCACCGTGATCAGCGGCAAGCCTGTCGTATATGATTTCGACGACGCGATCTTTCATCAATATGACACGCACTCCAATCCTCTTGTTCGCCGCTTTCTCGGCAAAAAGTTGCAGCCGCTGATGCGAGGAGCTTCGCTTTGCGTCTGCGGCAATAGCTATCTTAAAGCGTATGCCGATCGCTTCTCTCGTCGCACCGAAATCGTTCCGACGGTGCTCGACACGGACGTTTATAAGCCCACCGTCCAGCCCCGAGACCCGGCGCGGCCGGTAACCGTCGGTTGGATCGGTTCACCGTCCACATGGAGCTTCGTTAAGCCGCTCATCCCTCTCCTCGAGCGCCTCTCGCAAGAACTAAATCTGATTATTCGCGTCGTCGGAGCGGGACGAGCAAATGCGACTCACTCGCCATTCGAGTTTTTCGATTGGTCGGAGGACGAGGAAATCACGTCGATCCAGGGGATGGACATCGGCATCATGCCGTTACCCAATGAGCCATGGGCGCGCGGAAAATGTGGCTATAAATTAATTCAATACATGGCCTGCGGAATTCCGGTGATCGCTTCGCCGGTCGGCGTGAACTCCGACATCGTGAATGATGGAGTAAATGGCTACCTGGCATGCAGCGAGCATGAATGGGAGGCCGCCATTCGCCGTCTCGCTGCGAGCAGGGAGCTTCGTGGTAATATGGGCGCGCACGGCAGACAAAAGATCGTGAACGAATACTCTTTGCATGTCCATGGCCCTCGCCTCGCCGCTCTTCTGCGAGAGGTCGCCAATGACGCGGGCGCCTGAGGCTCGCGTCTTGAATTTTGATCGCGATATTTCGAGTCGTCGATATGCAGCCGTCAACAGAATTGCGACAACTCGATTCTCCGACAGACACGACAAGGCCATGCGCCTCTTGAATCAAGCGACACGAAATGGGCGATATTAATGTGTGGCATAGCGGGAATCTGGTCTACTCGAGGACTGCTGAACTCAGACTCCCGCCGCATCGTCGGCTCTATGGCTGACGCGATCGCCCATCGCGGCCCGGACGGGTGCGGCTTGTGGACCGACAACGAGAACGGAGTCGCGCTCGCACATCGCCGGCTGGCAATTCTTGACCTGTCGCCCGCGGGCGACCAACCCATGCAGGACATATCCGGACGTTTCGTCATAGTTTTCAACGGCGAGATCTATAACCATCTCGATTTGCGGCGAAGCCTCGACGACGAAGGCGCTGCGCCTGCTTGGCGCGGTCATTCCGACACCGAGACTCTGCTCGCCGCCATTATGGCCTGGGGTGTCAAGGGCGCGCTAGAACGGGTGTGCGGCATGTTCGCCTTTGCGCTGTGGGACCGGTTCGCGCGCACATTGACGTTGGCCCGCGATCGGCTCGGCGAGAAGCCGCTCTATTACGGATGGTCTAACGGAGCGCTGCTCTTTGGTTCCGAACTCGAGGCGCTTACGGCCTATCCTGGTTTCGATAATGCAATCGATCGCGAAGCGATCGCCGCCTTTCTGCGTTTTTCTTACGTGCCGGAGCCCGCAACCATCTTTCGACGCGTCCGCAAGCTCCCACCCGGTCATCTTGTCCTCTTGATGTCCGCCTCGGACGAGCCAGCGCCCCAGGCCTACTGGTCGCTCGAGGCTGTGGCCCTGGAGGGCTCCGACAAGCGGCTAGAAGACGACTACTCCGTGCTCTGCGACCAAGTGGAATCTTGCCTCAAGGAGGTCGTCGCTTCGCAAATGCTCAGCGATGTCCCGCTCGGCTGTTTTCTGTCCGGCGGCATCGACTCTTCGCTCGTTGCGGCGCTCATGCAAGGTGTGTCCCGCCAGAAAATACGCACGTTTACGATGGGCTTTGATGACCAGCGCTTCAATGAGGCGGATTACGCGCGCCAAGTGGCGGCGCACCTCGGCACCGACCACACCGAGTTCATCGTTACGGAGGCTGACGCGCTGTCGTTGGCGTCGGACCTTCCGAAAATCTACGACGAGCCGTGCGCGGACCCTTCGCCAAGCCCAACCATACTGTTATCACGCCTGACCCGACAACATGTGACAGTGGCGCTATCGGGCGATGGCGGCGATGAGGTCTTTGGTGGTTACAACCGCTATACCTTCGCCCCGGACCTTTGGCGGGTCGCCGCTGCGATGCCAAAGGTAGGCCGCAGGGTCGCTGGACATCCGATCACGGCGTTACAGGCGGCTGCTATCAACGAACGCTCGCTTCTGCGCTCCTCCGCAGGCCATCTCGGCCTGCCAGTCACGACCATCGACAAGCTGTCAAAATTCGGGGGGGCCATTGGCCGGGCGGAAGACTTCAAGGGGCTTTATCGCGAGATTGTCAGCACATTTCCAGACCCGTCGGCGGTTCTCCTGGAGCCGGTCGCCGAAGCGCAAGGCGCGCACCTGAGTTCCGCCGCGGACATGCTTCTCGGTCACGAGGAGTGGATGATGGCGACGGACGCCGTCACCTATCTGCCGGGCGATATACTCGTCAAAGTTGACCGCGCCGCTATGAGCGCATCGCTCGAGACGCGTGCGCCATTTCTCGATCGGCGGGTGGTCGAGCTCGCTTGGCGGCTGCCGCTCGCCGCCAAGATCCGAGGGCGCACCGGCAAGCGGATTCTTCGAGATATTCTCTATCGCCATGTCCCTCGCAATCTGGTGGAGCGTCCCAAACAGGGGTTCGCGATTCCGCTAGATCGATGGTTGCGGGGCGATCTGCGCGATTGGGCGGAGAATCTTCTGTCTACCAAGCAAATCGCTGCGACGGGAGTGTTCGACGCACGCAAGGTCGAGGCGCTGTGGCGAGATCATCAATCCAAGAAAGACAATGCCGGATGGCGACTCTGGACGATCCTCATGATGCAATCCTGGCTTCTCCGCTACAACTCGGCGCGGAGCGCCCGTGAGGGAGTGCGGTGAGAGACCCGACGCGCGCCTAACCAACGGC
>PLAI01000217.1 GCA_003134075.1 Methylocystaceae bacterium
ATTCGCCAGACCCTGAAACGGAAGCCTGAGGGCTCGCTTTGGAAAACCGTGATTCCAGCGCCGCCCCCCTTGCCCCATGGTCCTTATTCGGACGCAATCCAGCAACATTTCGCGTTTGCGAGGACATATCGGGGAAACATGCGCCTGCGAGACTGTTGAAGTCGAGGGAGAAGGCCGAAGATCGAAGCGGCGCCCTCGCCGCCCCGACGAACGGGGAATTTTCGGCGATACGAGCGGCGCGCCCTCGACGCGGATGAGGCGTCGGGCGTTTCGCCCGCCACAACTAGGAAACAGATGCGATGAAAAAACATCTTCTGATCGCCGCCGCCACCGCGGCGCTTTTGCTGCCGGTTCTGTCTTCCGGCGCCTATGCCGAGCCGCCAAAGCCGGAGGCCGGCCCCCAATGGAAGCTCTCGGATGAAGACCGCGCGGCGCTGGTCGACGCCAAGGTCGCCGGTCTGAAGGCCGGGCTCAAACTGACCCCCGCGCAGGAAAAGAACTGGCCGGCGGTGGAGACCGCGATTCGCGAGCAGGCCAAGGCGAGCGCCGCGCGCTGGGCCGAATTCTCCGAGAAGAGCAAGGAACATGAGGGCCACCACAACCTGATCGAGGGGCTGCAACACCACGCCAAGGCGCTCGAAACCCGCGCGGTGGAGCTGACGAAGTTCGCCGATGTCGTCAAACCCTTGTACGACAGCCTCGACGAGGGCCAGAAGTACCGCCTGATCGTGATATTGCACGTAATTGGCGAACATCATGCTCCTCACTTCGGCGGCGGCGAAGGCCCTGGCTGGGGCGGCCCGGAGCATAAAGGCTGATCGCTTCCACGACGAATATCAGCCCGGCGCGGAAAGACCGAGGTTTTCCGCGCAGGGCGCTTTTTGCGCCAATGCGACGCGCGCCGATTTTATCGGCGCGCCTGAAGCGAATCCCGCTCGCAAGCAAAGCAAAGCCACGGAAAACCCGGCGCGCCATGCTTGTCATTCATTCCTGGATCTTGTACTGCTAACCGTAACATGCGTTACGCTTCACTGCTCCGCCGAATGGCCCTTCGCCGCGAACGCCGTCATTTCGCCGCCAAGGCGGATCAATATGATGCCTCGTTCTCCCGGTCGGTTCGCGCCCAGATGGAATCCGCGACGTCGATGCGTCGCCGGCCGCGCGGACAGTAGTCTAGTAAGTTTGTCGGAATTAGCGCATAAGACGCGCGCTCATAGCGGAGAAAGCGAAAACATCGCCGTGCCAATTTCGTCTCGTCCACGCAAGCCCCCCGCTTCCTTCGCCGCTCTCGCCCTGTTGGCGACATTGGGGGGCTGCGATCTCGATTGGGCTAAGCCCGACGTGAGCGCGCCTCCGCCGGCGCGTTTCCGGGAGGCCAAGCCAGCCTCGGCGCCGTCGCTTGGCTCCGCTCGTGAGTTCACGGCGAAATTCGGCTCACAGGAGCTATCTAACCTCGTGGGCCAGGCGCTGGAAAACAATTACGACATCGCCGCCGCCGTGGCCCGCATCACCCAGGCCGACGCGCAGGCGCGCGTCTCCAGCTCGGCGCTGTGGCCCGCGCTGACGATGAACAATTCCGCGGAGCGCACCCAATCCCCCGGGGCGGCCTACTCCGCGAGCACGGCCGCCGGCGCGGCCGCCACGTCGAACGCCACCTCCAGCGGAACCGTCGCCACGACCCGAACCAATCTGTATCAACTCGGGCTGAACGCCAGCTACGAGATCGATTTCTGGGGCAAGAACGAGGACGCCTCGAAGGCCGCCCGGCTGCTCGCCAACGCCAGCCGCTTCGATCGCAACGTGGTCGAAATCGCCACCATCGCCTCGGTGCTGAACTCCTATTTCCAGGTGCTGAACGCCCAGGACCGGCTGCGCATCGCGCATGAGAACGTCAGGATCGCCGACGAGGTGTTCAAGGCGATCAAGATGCGGATGGACGTCGGCACCGCGACCGTGCTGGACGTGTCGCAGCAGGAGACCGTGCTCGACACGGAAAGGGCTCTGATTCCGCCGCTGGAGGAGACCTTTCGCCAGCAAAAGAACCTGCTCGCGGTGTTGCTCGGGCGCACGCCGGAAAGCTTCGACACGAAGGGCGCCTCGCTGGTCAGGCTGCGCTTCCCGCGGGTCGAGCCCGGACTGCCCTCGGAAGTGCTGCTGCGCCGGCCGGATGTCGCCGAGGCGGAGGCGAAGCTCGCCTCGCAGGAATTCTCGGTGCTGCAGGCGCGGGCCGCCTTCTTCCCGTCGATCACGCTGACCGGGCAATATGGCGTGCAGAGCACGTTGATCAAATATCTCGCGACGCCGCAGGCCATCGCCTGGCAGATCATGGCCAACGCGGCGCAGCCGCTGTTCGACGGCTATAATCTCCAGGGCCAGTATAATTTGCAGCAGGGCAAATACGCCGAACTCGCGGCGGATTACCACAAGCAGACGCTGACCGCCCTGTCCGACACGGAAAACGCGCTGATCGCCATCTCGCAGACCGGGCGGCAAATGAAGCTGCAGGAGGACGCGGTGGCGGCGGCGAAACGCGCGCTGGACGCGGCGCAAGCCAGGCTGCGCGAGGGCACGATCGACATCGTGACGCTGTCGACGACCGAAACCTCCTTTTTCCAAAATCAGGACACGCTGGAGCAGGTGCGGCTCGCGCATTTCGAGGCGGCGACAAGCCTTTATCAAGCGCTCGGCGGCGGCTGGGCGCCGACCAACCGCGAGGTCGAGATCGCCCGCGCCGACGCAGCCTATCAAGAGGACAAGGGCCCTTGGCCATGAAGCTTCCGCAAAACCGACGCTTGATTTACCTGCTCGCCGTCGTGCTCGTTCTGGCGCTCGCCGCCGCGTGGCGCGGGGGACTTTTCGGGAAACCCGCGTCGACGGCTGGGTCCGAACCGTCGGCCCCGCCGGTTCCGGTGGCCGCCGCGACCGCGCGGCTGGCGGACGTGCCCGTGAGCATCGACGCGGTGGGAACCGTGCAGGCGCTCAACACCGCGACGATCCACACGCAGGTCGACGGCCGCCTCGTCAAGCTCCCCTTCAACGAAGGCGAGGACGTGAAGAAAGGCGATGTCGTCGCGCTGATCGAGCCCAATCTCTATCAGGCCCAATATGATCAGTCCGTCGCGAAAAAGGCGCAGGACGAGGCCACCCTCGCCAATGCGCGGCTTGACCTCGTGCGCTACCAGAAGCTGACCGTTGGCCATTACGGTTCGCAACAGCAATATGACACGCAAAAATATCTGGTGGCGCAGTTGGAGGCGCAGGTGCGCGCCGATCAGGCCGCGATCGACAGCGCCAAAACCACGCTCGAATATTGCACGATCCGCTCGCCGATCGACGGCCGCGCCGGCATAAGGCTGGTCGACATCGGCAATATTCTGCACGCCTCGGATCTGACCGGCATTCTGATCATCACGCAGTTGAAGCCGATCTACGTCATCTTCACGATCCCGCAGCAGGCGCTGCCCGCCGCGCGCGACGCGATGGAGAAAGGCTCCTCGCATGTCAGCGCGCTCGGCCCCGACAACACCACCGTGATCGAGACGGGCGATGTTTCGGTGATCGACAACCAGATCGACCAGACGACCGGCACCGCGCGAATCAAGGCGACCTTCCACAACAAGACGCTGCGATTGTGGCCGGGACAATTCGTGAATGTGCGGCTTGTCGTCGACACGATCAAACAGGCGGTCGTCGTGCCGAGCACGGCGATCCAGCGCGGCCCCAGCGGGGCTTACGTCTACATGCTCGGCCAGGACAACGTGGCGACGCTGAGGAACGTGACGACCGGGCAGCAGGACGAGAACATCGCGGTCGTGACGCGGGGACTGGAGGCGGGTGGGCAAGTCGTCACCAGCGGCTTCGCCCGCCTCTCGAACGGCGCCAAGGTGCATGTCGTGAAGGCGTTGGAGGAAGATGCAGGCTCGCCGCCGGCCGCGCCCGCGCATGAGGCCGATTCAAGTCCCTTGTCCGGCGGACCCGCGTCGCTGGGCGGCGGAGACCGGCGCGGCGGCCCCCGCCCGCCGCGCGCGAACGACGCTTCGTCCGGCGGGACGCAAACGAAATGATCTAGCACATGAACATATCGGCGCCCTTCATTACCCGGCCGGTGGCCACGACGCTGCTGGGCTTCGCCGTGCTTCTCGCCGGCGTCATGGGCTTCATGCGTCTGTCCGTATCGCCGTTGCCGCAGGTCGATTTTCCGACCATTCAGGTGACGACGCAGCTTCCCGGCGCCAATCCCGACACGATAGCGTCGCTGGTGACGGCCTCGCTCGAACGGCAATTCGGGCAGATCCCATCGCTTTCGACCATGTCGTCGCAGAGCGCGTTCGGATTCTCGCAGATCACGCTGCAATTCGATCTCGACCGCGACATCGACGCGGCCGCGCAGGACGTGCAATCGGCGATCAACGCCGCAGCCTCGACGCTGCCGCGCAACCTGCCCTATCCACCCGTCTACGCGAAGGTCAATCCGGCGGACACGCCGATCGTCACGCTGACGCTACGCTCGCAGACCTCGACACTGCGGGAGATGAGCGATCTCGCCGACACGCAGCTCGCGCCGCGGCTGTCGGAAGTCCCTGGCGTCGGCCGCGTGATGGTCGAAGGCGGCGTGCGCCCGGCGATACGCATCCAGGCCGATCTCGCGCGGCTCTCGGCCAATCATATGAGCATGGACGATCTTCGTCTCGCCATCGCCGGCGCCAATGTCGCGGGGGCCAAGGGATCGATCGACGGCGCGCGGCAGTCCTACACGCTCGACGCCAACGACCAGTTGACGTTGGCGAGCCAGTACAGGACCATCGTCGTCCAATGGAGCAATGGCCGTCCGATCATATTGAGCGACGTGGCCAACGTGGTGGACGGGCTCGAAAACAGCCGCGTCGGCGGCTGGTACAACGGGGAGCCGGCGGTCGTTCTCGACGTGGTGCGCCAGCCCGGCGCCAATATCATCAACACGGTCGAACTGCTGAAAGGCGAGTTGCCGAAGTTGCGGCGGCTTCTTCCCGCGGGGATGTCGCTCGATATCGTCAACGACCGCACCGACACGATCAGAGCCTCCATCTCCGATGTCGAGGTCACGCTGGTGATCGCCATCGCGCTGGTGGTCATGGTGGTGCTGCTGTTCCTGCGCAACATCCGCGCGACGATTATCGCGGGCATCAGCCTGCCGCTGTCGATCGTCGCGACATTCGCGACGATGTGGGCGGCGGGATTCTCGCTCGACAATCTGTCCTTGATGGCGCTCACGATCGGCACCGGCTTCGTCGTCGACGACGCCATCGTCATGATCGAGAACATCGTCCGCAACATCGAGAAGGGCAAGACCCCGACGCAGGCGGCGTTGGACGGCGCGCGCGAGATCGGCTTCACCGTGGTGTCGCTGACGGTGTCCCTGATCGCCGTGTTCATCCCTTTGCTGTTTATGACCGGCATCGTCGGGCGCATGTTCCGCGAATTCGCGCTCACCCTTTCGATGGCCGTCGTCGTCTCGGCGATCGTGTCGCTGACGCTGACGCCGATGCTGTGCAGCCAACTGCTGCGCTTGCCAAAGCGCGACAGGCGGGGCCATGGGGTTCATGACGCGCCCTCCTCCTGGCTCGACCGCTTCTACGCGACGACGCTCGACTGGGCGCTGAAGCGCCAGCGTTTCATGCTGGTTCTCACCGGAGCGACGCTCGCCCTAACCGTCGCGCTGTATATTTTCATTCCCAAGGGCTTCCTGCCGCGCCAGGACACGGGGCTGCTCACGGCGGTGCTCGAGACCGCGCCCGACGCATCATTCGACGCGATGAAGAAGCTGCAGGCCGACGTGTCCAGCATCTTCCAACAGGACAAGGAGGTCACCGGCGTGACCTCGGTTCTGGGCGTCGGCCCGCTCAACCCGACGACGAATGTCGGGCATTTCTCGATCACGCTGCGCGACCGCGACGATCGCGCCGACAGCGCCGACGTGATCGCCGAACGCCTCAAGGCGCGCGCGGAGAAGCTGGCGGGCGCGAAGCTCTATATCGAGCCGGTGCAGGACATTCAGATCACGACGCGCATGAGCCGCTCGCAATATCAATACACGATCACGACAGGCGACAACGCGGAATTGCTGAAATGGTCGGACAAACTGTTCGACGCGATGCGGCGCGAGCCGGTTCTGAGCAACGTCGCCGCCGAAACGCAGACGGGCGGTCTGCGCAGCCAGGTGCGCATCGACCGCAAGAACATGGGTCGGCTTGGCGTATCGATGCAGAATGTCGACGACATCCTCAACGACGCCTTCGGCCAGCGGCAGATTTCGACGATTTACACGCAGTCCAACCAGTATCGCGTGATTCTCGAGGCGTCCGAGCAATATCAGCGCGATCCGAAGGCGCTGGAAAAGCTCTATGTCGCGGCGCCCGGCGGCGGTCCGCAGACGCCGCTGGGAACCATCGTGCATATCGACAGCGTCTCCGCCCCGCTGTCGGTCTCCCATCAGGAGCAGTTTCCGGCGGCGACGATCAGCTTCGATCTCGCGCCCGGCGCGTCGCTCGGCGACGCGTTGCAGGCCATCGCGCGGATCGAAAAAAATATTCAAATGCCGTCCATGGTCGTCGGCGCGTTCAGCGGCGACGCGGCGGAGTTTAACAAGTCGCTCGCCAGCGAGCCCTATCTCATTCTCGCGGCGGTCATCGCGATTTACGTGGTGCTGGGCGTCCTTTACGAGAGCTTCGCGCATCCCTTCACCGTGCTCACGACCCTGCCCTCGGCGGGCGTCGGCGCCTTGCTCGCCTTGATGCTGTTTCGGCTGGACATGTCGATCGTCGCGCTGATCGGCATCGTGCTGCTGATGGGCATCGTCAAGAAGAACGC
>PLAI01000129.1 GCA_003134075.1 Methylocystaceae bacterium
AGGCCGCGATCAACGGCATGCTGACGTCGCTCGATCCGCATTCCAGCTATCTCGACGCCAAGGGCTTCAAGGATATGCGGACCCAGACCGAGGGCAAGTTCGGCGGTCTCGGCATCGAGGTCACGCAAGAGGACGGCTTCGTCAAGGTGGTTTCGCCAATCGACGACACTCCCGCGTCGCGCGCCGGCATCCAATCCGGCGACCTGATCGCCGGCATCGACGACGAGAACGTGCAAGGTCTGACGCTCAATCAGGCCGTCGAGAAAATGCGCGGCGCCATCAACACAACTGTCAAGCTGACAATCCTGCGCGGCAAGGACAAGCAGAAGCTCGACGTGAAGCTTACCCGCGCCGAAATTCATATCAAATCGGTGAAGTCGCATAAGCAGGACGAGGACATCGGCTATATCCGCATCTCGCAGTTCAACGAGGAGACCGCGGACGGCCTCAAATCGGCGATGCTCAAGTTCCAGCAGGAGATTCCCGCCGACAAGTTCAAGGGCTACATCATCGATCTGCGCAACAATCCGGGCGGCTTGCTCGACCAATCGATCCAGGTCGTCAACGCGTTCATCGATCACGGCGAGATCGTGTCGACGCGCGGTCGCAACGCCGACGAAACGCAACGCTACAACGCGCGTCCCGGCGGCGATCTCTCCAAGGGCAAGCCGGTGATGGTGCTGATCAATGGCGGCTCCGCCTCGGCCTCGGAGATCGTGGCCGGCGCCTTGCAGGATCATAAGCGCGCGACGCTGATCGGCACGCGCTCCTTCGGCAAGGGTTCCGTCCAGACGATCATTCCGCTGGGCGGGTCCAATGGCGCGCTGCGACTGACCACGGCGCGCTATTACACGCCGTCGGGCCGCTCGATCCAGGCCAAGGGCATCGATCCCGACATCAACCTGTTGCAGGACGTGCCGGACGATCTGAAAGGCAAGGACGACACCAAGGGCGAAGCGTCGCTGAAGGGCCATCTGAAGAACGGCGACGATGAAAAAACCGGTTCGCAAGCCTATGTCCCGCCGGACGAGAAGAAGGACAAGCAGTTGATCGCCGCCGTCGAGCTTTTGCACGGCAAGCCGCGGGCCCAGATCATACCGGCCGAACCTCCCAAGGACGCGACTTCGGGCAAGACTGAAAAAACGGCTAATTAGCCGCGAACGCCACTCCTCTCCCCGGCGCCGGGGAGAGGAGTTTTCGCGCGCCCGGGGTGAGTGAGCAAATTGGCGACCTTTATCGATTACATGAATCCGACGCGCTTCATGGCGCTGACGGACAGAGTCCTGCCCTGGCTCGGCGCGGCGGCCGCGGCGCTGCTCGGCGTGGGCCTGTTCGCGGCCTTCTTTTTGGTTCCGCCCGATTACCAGCAGGGCGAGACCGTGCGGATCATGTATATCCATGTGCCGGCGGCCTGGCTGGGCATGTTCGCCTATATCGTGATGACCTCCGCCTCGCTGGGCGTGCTGGTGTGGCGTCATCCGCTCGCCGACGCCGCGCAAAAGACCGCCGCGCCCCTGGGGGCGGTGTTCACCTTCGTGTGCCTCGTCACCGGCTCGCTATGGGGCAAGCCGATGTGGGGAACCTATTGGGTCTGGGACGCGCGGCTGACGTCTTATCTCGTGTTGTTCCTCCTCTATCTCGGCATCATCGCCATTCGTCAGACGATGGACGACACGCCGCGCGGCGCGCGCGTCGCCGCGATCATGACGCTGGTCGGCCTCATCGACATTCCGATCATCAAATTTTCGGTCGACTGGTGGAACACGCTGCATCAGCCTGCCTCGGTGTTTCGCGCCGGCGGCTCGACGATCTCGGGTTCCATGCTGTGGCCGCTGCTGGTGATGGCGATCGGCGCCTCGGCCTTGTTTTTGACCCTGCATTTCATGGCGCTGCGCAACGAGATCCTTCGGCGGCGCATCGCCCGGCTGACAAGGCAAAGCGTGCGCGCGGGAGAAGTCGACGAGTTGGAGGCGGCGGAATGAACGACGACGCGCATTGGTCCTATATTCTGGCCGCTTACGGCGTCACCTTCGCGCTTGTCGGCGCCGTCGTTTGGCGCATCGTCGCCGAACATCGGCGCCTGCTCGCCGAACTGGCGCGATTGCAAGACAACGGCGGAGACGACGTTTGAGCGAGTCGTTAGAGCCGGGCGCGCCGCGACAGGGCTCGTTGCTGCGATTGCTGCCGCTGGGCGTATTCATCCTTTTGGCGGGGCTGTTCCTGCTGCGACTTTTCGCGGGCGACGCGTCGCGTCTGCCCTCGGCGCTGATCGGCCGGCCGGCCCCGCCCTTCGCGCTGCCGGCGGTCGAGGGCATTGAAGGCGTCCCGGGATTCAGCGACGAAAATCTGCGCGAAGGGCATGTCAGCCTGGTCAATGTGTTTGCGTCCTGGTGCGCGCCGTGCCACGCCGAGCACGCGACGCTGCTGGCGCTGGCCCGCGATCCCGCGCTCAAGGACAAGGGCGTGCGGCTGTATGGGCTATCCTATAAGGACGAACCCGCCAATGCGCGCAAATTCATTGAAGGCGACGGCAATCCCTACGCCGCGATAGGCGCGGATATCTCTGGCCGCGCGGCGATCGATTTTGGAGTTTACGGCGTGCCCGAAACCTTTGTCGTCAAGGGCGACGGAACCATCGCCTTTAAATTCGTCGGCCCGCTTTCGCCGCAAGCCCTGGCTACGACGCTGATTCCGGAAATCGAGAAGGCGATGAAGTGACGCCTTGATCGCGCGCTCTATTTTCGCCGTTGAATGGCGCCCGCTTCCGCGACGCGGTATTTACCCACTCCCTTGCCA
>PLAI01000301.1 GCA_003134075.1 Methylocystaceae bacterium
TAAGCGGACTAAACAGCCCTGAAGTCGCGAGGCACGTAGAGCGCTGAATTACGCACATGCAGAATTTCGCGCACGACATGTGCCCCGAAATACGCGAGCCGCCCTCGATCAATATGACGTCGCTGGGTCGCAAGACTTGCTCTAGAGCCGCAAAGTCATTCAGTGTCAACGCCGGACTGCTTTCGACTTCTTGCATGAGGTAATTAGTGACCGCGGTTCCGATCTTGTGGAAGAGAGCTTTGAACATTGGACGGCTTCACGTGTCGGAGCACTGGGTGGCGATTCGGCGTCAAGGCCGGACTTCATAAAAATAGGGCCTGATCCTTTGATTTGAACTAGCAACTGACCGGTCATCATGGCGCCGCCAAGAAAATCACGATCGACAAGCACGACGCCAACACGGCGGTGAGCGAAGACTACGACACCGAACATAAGGCGGCCATTGAAATCCGTCGGGTTAAATATCGGCTCGGTTGCGCGGCTCATCCCATGGCCTTACGATTGACTTGGTGATCGGCGGGGCTCGACGAAGAACTCTGGAGGCATGGAGATGGCGAAACCGACCCAGAGCGACGCCGAAGCGGCCGTCAGGGTTCTCATCGAATGGGCGGGCGACGATCCCAGCCGCGAAGGCCTGATCGATACGCCGAGCCGGGTCGCGCGATCCTATCGGGAGCTTTTCGCCGGCTACGTCGACGATCCCCGCGAGTACCTAAAGCGCACCTTCGAGGAAGTCGGCGGTTACGACGAACTGGTGGTGCTGAGAAACATCCGTGTGGTCAGTTTTTGTGAGCATCACATGCTCCCGGTGATCGGTCGCGCGCATGTGGGGTACCTGCCGACGAACCGCGTGGTGGGCATCTCCAAACTGGCGCGGGTGGTGCACGGATTCGCCCGCCGGCTGCAAATCCAGGAAAAACTTACCGCCGAGATCGCCGAAGCCATTCAGGAGATTCTCGCGCCGCATGGCGTCGGCGTGGTGATCGAGGCCGAGCACAGTTGCATGACGTTGCGCGGCGTGAACACGCTCGGGTCGACATTAATCACCAGCCGTCTGCTCGGCGTGATCCGTGATGACGCCCGCACGCGTGAGGAGTTCCTTGGCATGGTGCGCGGAGGATGACCGCGCGCCGTGTCGCCCACGCGCCCGCGCTCGCCCCGCCAACCGTCCGGCGCAATGCGGATTTTTCCCGGGCCTGACGAAGGTGAGACGCCCGTCAAGAAACCGGCGTCACCGATATCGCTCCAAGAAAGTCCCGCTTGCCAATTTCCACACCGCAATGACGAAGGATCGCATAGGCGGTGGAGAGATGAAAATAGAAGTTTGGCAGCACGAATTGGGCGATGTAATCATCGCCTTTCATGCTTCCCTTGGTGCTCGGCCCTAGAGGAAATATGATCTCACGATGTTCGGAGGCGTCGATCCGAACGGGGTCGAGCGTCTCGAGGTAGTCGATCGTGGCTTCGATACGGGTCTTGAGTTGCTCGATGGTCGTCTCGTTGTCCTCGTAACGAGGAGGTTCGACGCCGACGAGGCGCGCGGCCCCATTCTTCGCCTGGTCCGTCGCCAGTTGCACCTGCCGAACGAAGGCGAACATGTCAGGAGCCAGGCGCGACTGTAGAATGACGGCGGCGTCGATGTTCCTTGCGGCGCAAAACGCCGAGGCCTTGTCAAGGAGCGACGACAAGGCGGAGAGGCCGAATCTGAAGGCCGGCAGAGAAGCGCGAGACATCGAATATGACATGGGTTCGCCCTTGAGTTGCGCGCATGCGCGTCGCCTCGGCGATGTCGCCGAGGGAGTCGGGTCTATTGAGCGGTCGAAATGTTCCCCAGGGCCGCCGAGCGCTCCCGGGGGCAAGGCCGGGAGATCAAACGCCGACCATGCCGCCATCGACGTAGAGATCGACGCCGGCGACATAGCTCGCATCGTCCGACGCCAGGAACAGCGCCGCCTTGGCGATTTCGTCAGCCCTGCCGAACCGGCCGAGCGGGATCCGCGCGGAGATATTCGCGCCAAACTCTTCGATCTGTTGATCGGGCAGGCCCATCTTTCCGAAGATGGGCGTCTCGATGGGTCCGGGGCTGATGGCGTTGACCCGAATCTTGCGGTCCTTCAATTCGGACGTCCAGGTTCGCGCGAAGGAACGCACGGCGGCCTTCGTCGCCGAATAAACGCCGAAAGCGGCCGTGCCGGTCGTGTTCGCGACGGACGAATTGAGGATGATCGATCCGCCGTCGACGATCAGCGGCAGCGCCTTTTGCACGGTGAACAACAGGCCTTTGACATTGATGTCGAATAGCTTGTCGAAATGCGCCTCCGTGACCGCCTCGAGCGGAGCGACTTCGGCTATTCCGGCATTGGCGAACAGGACATCGATCCGGCCGAATTTCTGTTTGACCTCGACGTAGAGCTTGTCGAGATCGGCGAGTTTCGACACGTCGCCGCGAATCCCCAAAGCTCCATGGCCGATCTCCGAGACGGCTGCCTCGAGTTCAGCTTCGCGGCGGCCGGTCATTACCACCCGCGCTCCTTCGGCGGCGAAAAGCTTCGCGGTGGCGAGACCGATGCCGCTATTGCCGCCCGTCACGATCGCGATCTTCCCGGATAGCTTGCCCATATCAATCTCCATTGGGAGCCGCGGCGCTCGGCGCGCGGCATAGTTCCATAGTTCGATAATACCGAACTAATGCGCGATTTGTCAATGTGTGCGATAATTCAATGATGAGACCGCTGCCGCACCCCCAACTGGATGAAATCACCGTGCAGGGCATTCTCCATGCGCTGTCGGACCCGATCCGCCTTGAAATATTTGGACAGCTCGCCACTTCCGAATGCGCGAAGAACTGCTCGGCCTTCGTCCACGTCAAGGAGGGCCAACTTCCAAAATCCACGCTTTCCCAGCATTTCCGAATTCTGCGGGAAGCAGGGCTGATCCGCAGCGAGCGCAAGGGCGTAGAACTCATCAGTTCGACACGCTGCGCCGAACTTAATGATCGCTTCGGTCCGATGATTCAGGCGATCGTCGAAGCGCATGTTCGCCAGCGCGAGGCCAAAGGACCCGGTTCGCAAAGCGCATAGATATTCCGCTTTCGCGCGTCATCAACGTTTGTCGGACGCTTTTGGCGAGATAAATGGACTTGAGGCGCGGATATTGGTGCTTTTCACTGGTGGCCAGCCTTAATAAATTTGGCGCCCAATCTCAAACTTCGCGAGATATGCGGCAATGTCGGAATCGTCGAAAGGCGGGCCGGAAAACGCGCCGACCGCCGGAGGCGCCGCGGCGACTTCGTGGATTCCCAGAGCGGAGTCGTAGAGATCCGGGCGATATGTTCGCTTTGCCGCCGCCAGCGACTCGGCCATGTGCCGCGCTTGTCCCCAACGCAGCATTTGTGCGTAAAGCCACGCCGCCTGCGTCGGGTCGGGGCGGCTGGCCGAGTCTCGACCGATTAGCAGATAGTTCGGATTCTCTCGCACGCAGCCGTCCGACGCGACCTTCAACCGTCCATCCAGCGTGCGAAGGATTAGCTCGGCTTCGACTCCAACGCGATCGGGCCTCGCCAGGATCGATGCGACTTCCCGCCGGTTTTCGGGCGCGGCCACGAAATCCGCGGCCCTCGCCAGCGCCCGCGTTAGCGCCGCCACCGTTTCCGGCTCCATGCGCGCGACGCTTTCGCGTAGCGCCAGCACTTTTTCGGGAGCGTTCGCGCAAATGTGCACCCCGAAGTGAAGGATTCGCCCAAGGCCCGCGTCGACCGCGATCGAGTTCCAAGGCGCGCCGACACAAAATCCATCTACCTGCTTTTTCGCGAGACTCTCGACCATGTAGGGCGGCGGCAGCACGATCAGTCGCACATCCTCGTCAGGATCGACGCCGCCAGACGCCATCCAGTAGCGTAATAGATAATTATGGGAAGAGAATGGAAAGGTCATGCCGAAAGTCATCAGTTCGGCGCCGCTCTCCTTGCGTTGCCGCACGACGCGGGCCAGCGCGCGCGCGCTCGAAACGGGATCGACAAGATCGCCATCGGCGACGGTTTGCAAATCAGCGTAAAGCGTGGGCGACACGGTAATGGCGTTTCCGTTCACCGCGAGAGTGAAGGGCGTGATGATCGGAACCTTGGCGCAACCGAGCCCAAGGCTGGAGGCGATCGCCATCGGCGCCAATAAATGCGCGGCGTCGAACAGCCCGATGTTGAGCTTGTCGCGCACGTTCGACCAGGAGACTTCGCGCGCCAACTGGATGTCGAGGCCCTCGACGACGGCGAAGCCCTTGTCGACGACGACAAACAGCGCCGCCGCGTCCACGAGCGGAATAAATCCGATCCGTACGGATTTGAGCGTCTTGGTCATTTCAGAAGCTCTGCCGCGGTGATGATGGCGGCCGCGATGTCCGCGATTTTCTTCTTCTCACGCATCGCGGCGCTTCGCATCAACCGATAGGCTTCATCCTCGGTGAGACCCTTGTTTTTCATCAAAATGCCTTTCGCGCGATCCAGCGTTTTGCGATCTTCCAAGTCTGTTTTCGCGCGCTCAAGTTCGCTTTGAAGTTTGGAGAAAGCATTGAATCGGGAAACGCATAAATCAAGTATCGATTTGATCCGCTCCTTTTTTAAGCCGTCGACGATATAGGCGGAAACACCGGCGTCAACGGAGGCTTGGATCGACGCGGTATCGCTCTGGTCGACGAACATCGCGACTGGACGCCGCACGATGCGGCTCACCTGAAACATCTGTTCAAGCGTATCGCGGGACGGATTTTCGAGGTCAATGAGGATCACGTCCGGGTCGATGGCGTGAATGCGCATCAGCAGATTGTTCATGTCGCTCAGGCGTTCGACCGCCATGAAGCCGGCCTCGCGCAGCCCCTCTTCGAGAATGGCGGCGCGGATCGAACTCTCGTCGACGATGACAATTTTCAACAGGTCGAATCCCACGATGCGCGCAAAGCCGACTTTGGCGCGACGACGTTGTTAAAATGCGCGCGCGCGGCGAGGCGCGCCGCGACGTATATTCGCGTTTAGGTTTCATGNNAAACCCACCGCGCCCATCACGCGGATGATTGTTGCCGTGACGCCGAAACTTGGTTCGACGCCGCGTTCCTCAAATCTTCCAGCGCAGGACGACCGAGGCTTGCCAGTTTTTCGAGAGCAGTGGACCATTGAGATCCTGATAAACGGGAATTCCCGCTTCAACCGACGCTGAAAAAGCGTCGACCCCGATGCACTTTCCGCTGATCGTCGCACCCCCAAAGATTTCGATGCGCTGACCACCGTAGAAAGTTGGATTGGCGGCCGGCGCCTTTCCAACGACCAGAGGATCCGCGCCAATGATTGGGCCTTGCAGGCTTCCGCTGACACGAATGGTGGTTGTAAGGCTTGGCGTCCAACTATAGCCGCCCCAACCGCTGAACTCATGCAAATCGCCATACATCCAACCCTCCGGATTCACACCGAGAGGAAGGCGAGCGCGGTAGGAGAGCCCCCAGGACCATCGCTCAAGCGCGCCAGCATAGACGATCCCGGGCATAAGGTCGAAGGTGCCAGATCCCGGCTGCATTGAATAGAAGGCTCGGCTTGTCGCGTAGGTTCCATTCGGCTGGAGCAAGGTGAAGGTGTTGTCGGTGCCGCCGGTTGGGAAGGACATCCCCAGATTGATCTGGATGCGATTAATCGGATCCTGATAGACGCGCCAGATTCCCGCCAATATGGAATCCGTCATGCCCTCCGTCCCGCTAAAGCTCATCCCAAGCGGGGTGATGCCGGACGCACCCTTGAAGGTCAACATATCGATGTTTTTCTCGATCATGCCGGTGGCCACGACAATCGAGATATCCTTGGTGACGCCATAGGCGAGCGAGACTCCTTGTGACGCGATAGCGATGTTCTGCGGGATTAAGCGTAGCTTTGACGTGGCCGGATTCCAATACCACGGGACGGTCGCCGCGATTTGTTGCGACGAGATTCCCTGTGTCCCGAGCACAGAGTGCGAAAGATTCGAGAACTGCGCGCCGACGGAGAAGGTCAACCTTCCAGCCGCGGGCATGTCGGCGCCGAAAACCCCGAGCGGAGCCGGCGGAAGCGGCGGCGGAGCGTCCGTGGGAGGCGGTGGCGGCGCGACGGACAGATCGGCGGCGCTGGCCGTGCCGACGCCAAGCGAATAGATCGCGGCGGCGAGCGCAAGAGCTTTTCGCGAAGTCGCGGAAAATCGTCGCGAACTCCCGTTGCGCGCTTTTCTCATTGTTCTCACTTTCTCTTGTTGCCGCCACGACCGCGCATCGGCGAACGCGGCCACGAAAAAAAGCCGCTGTTCCGATAGAGCGCGAAAAGAGCGCGGCTCTATCGGAACAGCGGCGTTGCTGCTCGGCCCTTCATTGGGCGTTTCGCGCAAATCGGAGCAAAAGCGGGGCCAAGGCGCGTGGTGTTGGGGAAAGTCAAGAAATCACTATGTTGCAAACTCAACCATGTTGTCGCGCGCAACGATGGCTGCTTATTTTAGCGGATGCCTTGCATAGTACGTGAGCGATCTGCTCATTGAAAAGCGCTCTTTCGGAGCGAAACAAATTTTTGTTTCGGGACTCGAATTGGCGCGGCCGTTCCTTTGAACACCCGCAGTGGCCTCGCGAACGCATCGTCTTTTGGGGCCGTGATGCTCGCCGCGCATAAGCGTCGCTTCAAGCATGGCACGTCGATTGCTCCGAATCACGCACTGGACCACGTCAACCAACGGCGCGCGCGTCGTCCAGCCTCCCCCAAACATAGCTCGAATTGGAGCCCTCATGACCGAGCCATCGCCCGGCGCCCTGAATCTTTTTCGTCTCGAGCCCCGCATCAAGATCCTGCATCTGACGTGGCTCGCATTCTTCGTAAGCTTTTTCGTGTGGTTCAACCACGCGCCGCTCATGGCGGCGATTCGCGCCTCGCTGCATCTAACCGACGCCCAAGTGTCCGCCTTGCTCATTCTCAACGTCGCGTTGACAATTCCGGCGCGCATCGTCTGCGGCATGCTGGTCGACAAACTGGGGCCGCGGCTTCTATTCGCATTGTTGCTGGCGATTTCGGGCGGCCTTTGCATCTTCTTTGGACTCGCCCAAAGCTTTCAAACGCTGGCGATCGCGCGCTTCCTGCTCGCTTTCGTCGGCGCGGGATTCGTCGTCGGCATTCGCATGATCGGCGAATGGTTCCCGGCCAAGCAGGCCGGCTTTGCTCAAGGAATCTATGCGGGCTTCGGCAATTTCGGTTCGGCCGCGGCCGCGGTCGCCTTGCCGAGCGTCGCCGCTTGGGTTGGTGGTCCCGACGGCTGGCGCTGGGCGATCATTCTCACGGGCGCGATCTCAATCGCCTATGCCGGAGTCTATTATCTCGCAACAAGCGACACGCCGAAGGGCTCGACCTATTTCAAGCCGAAGAAGACGGGCTCGATGGAGGTGACGAGCAGAGGCGACTTCATTCTCTACGCGATTCTTCAAGCGCCGCTCGCACTCGCCCTGGCCTTGCTGGCATGGAAGCTCGGTCCCTTTGGCCTCGATATGTTGTCGCCGGCCCTGACCAATTCGATATACGCCGGTCTCGCGTCGCTTTACGCCTATCAGCTTTATGATATGTGGCGCATCAACGCTCCCGTCATGCGCGGGGAAATCGTTCCGGAAATACATCGTTAC
This sequence comes from Methylocystaceae bacterium, assembly GCA_003134075.1. Classification (GTDB taxonomy): domain Bacteria; phylum Pseudomonadota; class Alphaproteobacteria; order Rhizobiales; family Beijerinckiaceae; genus Methylocystis. The sequence goes on from PLAI01000301.1 coordinate 7,660, forward strand.
AAGTTCCGACAAGTGGTGGTGTTGAGCGTCGCCTATTTCGTCACCTTCGGCTCCGAACTGGCGGTGGTTTCGGTTCTGCCCTTGCTGTTCAAGGATACATTCAACCTCTCTTTGGCCGACGCGGGATTTGTCGGCGCGAGCTTCGGCTCGACGACCTTTTTCGCGAGGCCGGCGGGCGGCTGGCTCAGCGACCGCTTTGGCCGCCGACCCGTAATGCTCGTCGCCATGGCGGGAGCGGCGTCGGGCTATTTTGCGATGAGCTTCATCGGAGCCGCCACTGGCGTCGCTTTCGCCGTGGCGGCGACATTTTGCTGCTCGCTGTTCGTGAATGCCGGCAATGGCGCGGTATACGCCATGCTGCCGCTCATCAAGCGCCGGCTCACCGGGCAAATCGCCGGCATCGTCGGCGCCTTTGGCAATGTCGGCGGCGTGCTCTTTCTCACCTTCTATTCCTTCGTAACGCCGCATGTCTTCTTCCTCTCCGGCGCCATCGCGGCTGGTCTGGGTTTCCTCCTGATCTTTTTCTTCATCGAGGAGCCGAAGGGTCAGATTTCCGAAATCATGCCGGACGGTTCCGTGACCATGATAGACGTGGCGTGAGCGCCACGCGACGAATCGTCGAGGACAACGCATGAAGGCCGGTCCCTCGATCTCCATCGGCCAGCACTCGGAGGCTGGCCGAAAGGAGCGCAACGACGATTCCTATGGCGTAGTCGTTCCCGACGCCGCCCTGCTTGAAGCCAAGGGCATCGCCATGGCGATCGCCGATGGCATGAGTTCGAGCGAGGCGGCCAAGATCGCCAGCGAGACCTGCGTCAAAACTTTTCTCGAAGACTATTATGCGACGCATCCTTCCTGGACGGTCAAAACCTCTGTCGGGCGCGTGCTCTCAGCCATCAATCGCTGGCTGCACGGCCAAGGCGCGGCCAACCATCTGTCGGATCGAGGCATGGTCACCACTTTCTCGGGGCTCGTGCTGAAATCGGCGACCGCGTACATATTTCACGCTGGAGATTCGCGAATCTATCTGTTGCGGAGCGGCGCGATCGAACAGCTCACGCGAGACCATCGCGTTCGAATCTCGCGCGAGCGGGAATATCTTTCGCGCGCGGTGGGCATCGATACGAACCTTGAAATCGACTATCGGACCGTGCCGATGGAGTCGGGCGACGTGCTGATCTTCACGACGGATGGCGTGCATGATTTTCTGCGCGATGACAAAATCTCCGAAATTCTGCGAACGTCGACCGGGGAGCTCGACGACGCCGCACGGCGGATCGTGCAAGCCGCTTTCGCCAACGGCGGCTCGGATAATCTCACCTGCCAGATCGTGCGCGTCGACGATCCCGGAAAGCTGGACGAGGCCGCGCAATTCGAGAAGCTGTCGGCTCTGCCCTTTCCACCCGAGCTTACGCCTGGGCAGCTCTTCGAAGGCTACCGGATTCTGCGGGAGTTGCATCTCTCCAAGCGTACGCAAGTCTACCTTGCGAAGGACGAGGCGAGCGGCGACACCGTCGTATTGAAGACTCCGTCGATCAATTTTGTGGACGATCCCATATATATCGAGATGTTCACCCGCGAGGAATGGATCGGGCGGCTTGTCTCGAGCCCGCATGTGCTGGGGCTCAAGCGGTCCAGGCGGCCGCCACGCTCACTCTATTATGTGACGGAATACTGCGAAGGCCAAACCCTGCGTCAGTGGATGCGCGACAATCCACGTCCCGATCTGACGACCGTCCGCCTGATCGTCGACCAGATCGCCAACGGACTGCGGGCGTTCCATCGCAAGGAGGTCATTCACCGGGACTTGAAGCCGGAGAATATCATGATCGATCGCCATGGAACGGCGAAGATTATCGACTTCGGCTCTGTATATGTCGCGGGACTAGAGGAAGCAGCGGCGCCGGCGGACAAGCCCGGGCTGGTCGGCACGCTCGATTACACCGCGCCCGAATATCATCTCGGCGAAGCGCCAACGGATCGCTCCGACATTTATTCGCTCGGCGTGATCGCGTACGAGATGCTCACTGGAAAACTGCCCTACGGTCGCGGCTTTTCGAGTAGGCGCGATATAGGCTGGCTTAGATATGTGTCGGCGTCGGATTTCAACGACGCCGTCCCGCCCTGGTTCGACGCGGCTCTGGCCAAGGCGACGCATTGGAAGCCAACCGAACGCACCGAGGCATTGTCGGCGTTGACGATGGATTTGCAAAGACCCAATCCCAACTATTCCAATCGCCCGCGTCCGCTGTTGGAACGCAATCCGACGGCATTTTGGCGCGGTCTCGCTCTTGTCCTGGCATTGATTAACCTTCTGCTGATTTACCGACTCTGGCGATGACGCTCGGCGCAAGCCGCCAGCGCGCTTTCCATATTCTGACTACAAGTTAGGCAGGACGCCGCCGTGATGGTCAGCAAGGCGCCCAAAGCGGTCGCCGCGCCTGGCGCCTTCACCTGATTATTCTAGGCAGTCGGATTAACAAGCGCTTGGCGCCGCGCTTGCTACGATAAAAACGCCAGCGCCGACCCCAGCCCTGGCAGGCTCAAAGAAGCGCCAACACAGCAACGCCGCTGTCCTGATCGAAACCGCGATTCCCGCGCGGATTTTCTCAGGACGCGGCGTTTTTTTGTTTTGCGCCCCGCGCGGGCGATTCAAGGCTCGAACGAGCCGACGATCAGATGTAGGAGCGAGCCATGTGCAAAATGCGCCAGACGCCAAGAGGAAATAACCCATGAGCGAAGCACTCGTCGTCATCGGAAACGGCATGGCCGCCGCGCGCCTCGTTGAAGAGTTGTCGAAGAAGGCGCTCGGGCGTTATGCGATTGCGGTCATCGGCGAAGAGCCGCGTCTTGCCTATAACCGCGTGCTGCTTTCCTCGGTGCTTTCGGGCGACATCGACCAAAATGACATCGACTTGAAGCCCGCGGAGTGGTGGCGCGGCCATGGCGTAACCTTGCGTTACGGCTGCAAGGCGAGCGCGATTGATCTGGCCGCGCGAAGCGTAAAATTGGCGGACGGAAAAAGCGTTCCTTACAGCAAACTCGTCATCGCGACCGGAGCTCACGCCTTGCGGCTACCCCTCCCCGGCGCGGAGCTTGCTGGAGTGCACACGTTTCGCGATGTCTCGGACATCGAGAAATTGGCGCGTCTCGGCGCCGATCGAAAAAAGGTTGTCGTGATCGGCGGCGGTCTGCTCGGATTGGAGGCGGCATACGGCCTCGCCAAGCGCGGCGCCAAGGTCACGCTCGTGCACGTCATGGATCGGCTGATGGAGCGTCAACTCGACGGCGCTGGCGGCGCGCTCCTTGCCCGTCTCGTTGAGAAAAAGGGCGTGCGCGTGCTGTTGAACGCCAGCGCGACGCGAATTCATGGACAGGGAGCGGTCGAAAACCTCGAATTTCACAACGGCGCCATGCTTGAGGCCGATGCGGTTGTCTTCGCCGTCGGCGTCAAGCCCAATGTCGATCTCGCGCGCGCGGCGGGGGTTGGGGTTAACAGAGGCATACTCGTGGACGACGGTCTTGCAACGAATATTAATGGCGTTTTCGCGCTTGGCGAATGCGTCGAGCATCGCGGCGTCTGTTATGGACTGGTCGAGCCCGCCTATGAACAAGCGCGGGTGCTCGCCTCCCGACTCGCGGGACGAGATGCGTCCTACGCCGGCAGCGTTACCGCTACAAATCTGAAGGTTTCCGGGGTGAACGTATTTTCCGCCGGAGATTTTTTGGGCGGCGAGAAGGCGGAGCGGATCATCTATGCCGATCCGCGCATGGGGCACTATAAGAAGCTCGTCCTGGATGGTGGTCGCGTCGTCGGCGCGGTTCTGATCGGAGACACGGGCGCCGCGCCGTCCTATCTCGACCTGATCCGTACTGGCGCGGATGTCGGGCGCTTTCGCGATGAGTTGATGTTTGGCGACCTCGCCTCCGTGAGAAAGGCGGCGTGACCATGTCCGGCGATTTCACACTCGATCAGAAGCGTTACCTCGAAGGCTTCGCCGCGGGCCTTGGCGCCGCGCGTCCGCGACGCGTCAGCGTGAAACCGACTGGCCCGGACTCCATCCATTTCGAGGCGCAAGACCGCGTCACGAACAGTGGCGGCAAGTTATGCGACCAGGAGAAATGGAAGCGGGAGGAACATCCGTTCGACGGCTATCCGCGCCTTGTCGCGCAAGCGCAAGGCAATGAACCGCCCAAGCCGCCGGACAATTTTCGCTGGCGCTATTACGGCTTGTTCTATGTCGCGCCAGCGCAAAATTTCTACATGTGCCGGCTGCGCATTCCCAACGGCGCGCTATCGCACTGGCAATTCGCCGCTCTTGCCGATCTCGCCGAGAATTTTGGCGGCGGCTATTTGCATGTAACGACGCGAGCCAATATTCAAATTCGGGAGATCGAGCCTAAAGACGCCGTCAAGATCATCGAAGGCGTCCAAGACGCTGGATTGTGGAGCAAAGGCTCCGGCGCCGACAACATTCGCAACATCACCGGCACGCCGACGGCGGGCGTCGATCCACAGGAGCTCATCGACACCCGGCCCTTCGCGCGCGCAATGCACCATCATGTTCTGAACGACCGTTCGCTCTATGGCTTGCCGCGGAAATTCAACGTCGCTTTCGACGGCGCCGGTCGAGTCGGCGCGTTGGAAGACACAAACGACATTGGTTTTCAGGCTGTGGAGGCGCTCGCCTCGCACGGGGTGGAGCCGGGCGTCTATTTCCGCTTGGCTCTCGGCGGAATCACTGGCCACAAGGACTTCGCGCGCGATACCGGCGTCATCGTGCCCCCTGGCGAGGCAATCGAGGTCGCTGACAAGATTCTGCGGGTCTTTATCGAGCATGGCGACCGCGCAAACCGCGCAAATGCGCGGCTGAAATACGTGCTCGACGCGTTCGGCTTCGAGAGGTTTCTGGAGCTGGTCGAGGAAAAGCTCGGTCGCAAGTTATCGCGGGCTCCGTCGTCCGCGCTCGCCCCGCGTCCGCGGCAGGATCGTCTTGCGCATATTGGCGTGCATCCTCAAAAACAACCCGGTTTCAACTGGATCGGCGTCGCCTTGCCGTTGGGGCGGCTCACGCCAGCGCAAACTCGCGGCCTTGCGCGTATCGCGCAAGAGTTCGGCGACGGCGGCGTGAGGCTGACCGTATGGCAAAACCTCCTGCTCACCGGCGTGCCAGATGCGCGAGTCGCCGAAGCTGGCGCCGCCATCGAGGCGCTCGGGCTCGCGACGCGGGTCTCGCCGCTTCGCGCCGGACTTGTCGCCTGCACGGGAAACTTCGGCTGTCGCTTCGCGGCCGCCGACACCAAACGACACGCCGCCGAAATCGCGAGTTTTTGCGAAACAACGGCGCCGGTGGACACGCCCATCAATATTCATCTGACCGGCTGTCATCACTCCTGCGCGCAACACTATATCGGCGACATCGGCCTTATCGGGGCGCGCGTGCCGGTTGGCGAGGAAGGCGATACCGTCGAGGGCTATAACATCCTGGTTGGCGGCGGGTTCGCCGAGGACGCGGCCATCGCCCGCGAACTTTATTCGAACGTAAAGGCCGACGAAGCGTCACATGTCGTCGCCCGCATCCTGCGCGCCTTTGTCGCCAATCGAGCCGACAAGGATGAAACCTTTGTCGCGTTCGCGCGGCGCAACGACATCGACGCGATTCGTCGCTTAGCCGACGCGGAGACGCTGTCATGAATCAGATAACACCGGCGCCCCAGCTCGATCTTCTACCGGAATCCGCGCCTTTCTCGCCGGAGCAGCGCGCCTGGCTCAACGGCTTTTTCGCGGGGTTTACGTCGCCCGAAGGCGGAATGCTCACGGCTCTCTCCCCCGAGCAGTACGCCGCGATTCTTGGCGGCGGCGACGATGGCGAAGCGCCCTGGCACGATCAGACGCTTGAGCTGGGCGCTCGCATGGCGATGGCGGAAGGCCGCCCTCTGCGCCGGCGCATGATGGCCGCGATGGCGCAGCAGGATTGCGGCCAATGCGGGTACAATTGCAACGACTACGCGGAAGCAATCGCCTCGCGCAAGGAAGCGCGGCTCAATCTTTGCGCGCCCGGCGGCAAGGACACCGCGCGCATGTTGAAGGCGCTCGCGGAGGAGTTGGACAAGGGCGGCGCGCCACCACAACCCGCGCCGGCCGTCGGCGCGTCTTCCGAGATTTCCGCGGCGCCGGGCCGTTCGCGCGACAATCCGGCGCAAGCGGTGTTCGTCTCGCGCCGACGCCTTAATAAGGAAGGGTCCGAGAAGGAGACTTGGCATGTGGAGTTCGATCTGACGCATAGCGGTCTAAACTACACGCCGGGCGATTCCTTTGGAGTCTTCCCCAAAAACGAGCTTGGCCTCGTCGATCAGATTATCGCGATGCTCGGCGCTTCCCACATCACTCGGGTTCGCGACAAGACGTTGCGCGACGTTCTGAGAACCGATGTTTCGCTGGGAGCGGCGCCCGACGCGCTGTTCGATCTCATCTCGTTCCTCACGGGCGGCGAAAAGCGGGAGAAGGCGCGGCGGCTCGCGCATGGAGAAGACCCGGATGGCGACGCCGCGACGCTGGACGTTCTCGCGGTATTGCAAAAATTCGTCGGCGTGCGGCCACATCCCGAGGCTTTCGTCGAAGCGCTCGAACCGTTGCAGCCACGCCTCTATTCGATCTCCTCTTCGCCCAAGGCGACGCCGGCAAGACTATCGCTTACGGTCGACGCCGTGCGTTACATTATCGGCAAGCACAAGCGAGTTGGCGTCGCTTCGACATTCCTGTCAGAACGCATCGTGGCGAACGAGACGCTGCCGGTCTATGTGCAGCCAGCGCATAATTTCGCGCTTCCGCGCGATCCCAACACCGCGATTATCATGATCGGCCCCGGCACGGGCGTGGCGCCGTTTCGGGCTTTCCTGCAAGAGCGCGGCGCGGCGCGGGCGCCCGGGCGGAACTGGCTGTTCTTTGGGCATCAGCGCGTGACGCATGATTTCTTTTACGCCGATGAATTCGACGCGATGAAAGCGAGCGGACTGCTCACGAGATTATCGCTCGCCTGGTCGCGCGACGGCGCCGAAAAATTCTATGTGCAGGACCGTATGCGCGAAGCCGGGCGCGACCTGTGGGCGTGGGTCGCCGACGGCGCGCATGTTTATGTATGTGGCGACGCCAAGCGCATGGCCAAGGACGTGGAGCGAGCGCTCGTCGATATCGTCGCGCGGCACGGCGCGCGCGATACGGACGCCGCGATCGCCTTCGTCGCCGAGCTAAAGAAAACCGGCCGTTTCCAACAGGACGTCTATTGAGGAACCCCATGCTCGACGAGGCGCCGGCTCCAGTGGTCGCGCAACGCTCGCGGGATAATAGTCCCGCGCAATGCGCCACGACGACGAAGACCACTTGCCCTTACTGCGGCGTTGGCTGCGGCGTGCTCGCGACGCCTGACGGCGCCGGCGGCGCTAAAATTGCTGGCGATCCTAACCATCCCGCGAATTTCGGACGGCTCTGCTCAAAGGGTTCCGCGCTCGATGAAACGCTGGCGCTTGAGGGGCGGCTGCTGCATCCGATGATGCGTGACGCCGAGGGCAGGTTTCGCCGCGAGAGTTGGGACGAGGCGCTGAACAGGGTGGCGCGCGAGTTCGCGCGGATCATCGCGCGCGACGGCCCAAACGCTGTCGCCATCTATCTTTCCGGGCAATTGTTGACTGAAGATTATTACGTCGCGAACAAGCTGATGAAGGGATTTATCGGTTCTTCCAACGTCGATACTAATTCTCGGTTGTGCATGGCCTCGACGGTCGCGGGCCAGCGCCGCGCCTTCGGCTTCGACACCGTGCCGGGCTGTTACGAGGATCTCGATTGCGCGGATTTGATCGTGCTTGTCGGCTCCAACGCCGCTTGGTGTCACCCGATCCTTTATCAACGCATGCTCCGCAACAAACAGGGGCGTGGAGCGAAGATCGTTGTCATTGATCCGCGCAAGACCGCGACGTCCGAGGAGGCCGACCTATTTCTTGGGATCGCGCCAGGGATGGATCAAGCGCTGTTCTGCGGCCTGCTTGTGCATCTCGCCAGGTCTGGGGCGCTCGATCAGGATTTCGTTCGCCGTCACACCGCGGGATTCGATGAAACCGTCGCCCGCGCGCGGGCCCTAACGCCGTCGATCGCGGCGACGGCGGCGATCACCGGATTGCGCGAATGCGACATCGCCGTCTTCTTCGAGATGTTCGCCGCGACGCCGAGCACGATCACCTGTTTCTCACAGGGCGTCAATCAATCGGCGCAGGGAACCGACAAGGTCAATGCCATCATCAATTGCCATTTGGCGACGGGGCGCATCGGCAAACCCGGCGCTTCGCCATTCTCACTGACCGGCCAGCCCAACGCCATGGGTGGACGCGAGGTTGGCGGTCTCGCCAACCAACTCGCGGCGCACATGGGTTTCGAGCCCGAGAGCGTCGATCGCGTGCGCCGCTTCTGGAACGCGCCGAGGATGGCGGCGCACGAAGGTCACAAGGCAGTGCAAATGTTCGACGCCGTGGCGCGCGGTGAAATAAAGGCGCTGTGGGTGATCGGGACTAATCCGGCGGCGTCTCTGCCCAACGCCGATGCGGCCCGCGCCGCGCTCGGAAAGCTCGAGCTGTTTGTCGTCTCGGACAATGTGCTCTCGAACGACACGATCAATGCGCGGCCGCATGTGCTGCTTCCCGCCCAGGCCTGGGGTGAAAAGGACGGCACGGTGACGAATTCCGAACGACGCATTTCGCGCCAGCGCGCTTTTGCGCCAGCTCCCGGAGAGGCGCGCGCCGATTGGCTCATTTTTTCGCAGGTCGGCGAGCGCATGGGTTTTTCGGGATTCGACTTCCCGCTAGTCGCCGATGTGTTTCGCGAACACGCGGCGCTGTCGGCTTTCGAAAATGACGGTTCGCGTGACTTCGATCTGGGCGGCGTTGCCGGTCTCTCGGACGAGGTCTACGACGCTTTAGAGCCAACGCAATGGCCGATCCGCGTGCGCGAGAGCAAAGGCCGCGCGCGACTGTTCGGCGACGGCGAGTTCTTCACGCCGGACCGACGCGCCCGCTTCGTCGCGCCGGAAGCGCCCGCGTTGAAGACCAAGACCTCGAGACTCTACCCGCTTCGACTTAACACGGGGCGCGTGCGCGACCAGTGGCACACCATGACGCGCACGGGATCGAGCCCAAGGCTCGCGCGCCATTTGCCCGAACCTTTTATTGAGATCAATGGCGCCGACGCGCGACTGTTTAGCCTGACGCATGGTGACTTCGCGCGAGTCTCGACAGAGTGGGGCGCGTGCGTGCTGCGCGTGATCGTCACGGACCGCCAACCACGCGGCCTTGTTTTCGCGCCGATTCATTGGACCGACGCAACTTCGTCGAACGCGCGAATAGGCGCGCTGGTCGCGCCTTTCACCGATCCAATTTCTGGTCAGCCCGAAACCAAGGCGACGCCGGTGGCGCTCACTCCTTGCGCCTTTTCATCGAACGGCTTCCTTCTCTCGCGACGAACAGTGATTCCGCCGCAAGACGACTGGTGGGCGCGCGTCGCGATCCCCGGCGGGTGGGGTTACAAGATCGCAAGCAACGCGGCCGCTCCGAGTTGGCGCGACTTTCTGACGGATGGGTTCTCGCGTGAAGACGTCGTCGAATATGTCGATGACGCGCGCGGAATTTTTCGGGCGGCGGCGTTTGACGGCGACCGGCTCGAATGCATGGTGTTCATTGGCCCCGATCCAGATCCCGGTTGGGAGGCTACGCTTAAAGTCTTCCACCAGGATTCCATCACCGCGCCCCAGCGCGCAAGCCTCTTGTCGGGTCGTTCTCGCGACGGAGCGGCGGATTGTGGCCCCGTGATTTGCGCCTGTTTCGGCGTCGGCGCGAAGGCGATCGAAGCGGCGATCGCGGGAGGTTGCGCAAGCCCGGCGGCGATCGGGGAGAAACTGCGCGCTGGAACCAATTGCGGATCCTGCGTGCCAGAAATCAAGCGCCTAATCGCGATTGGCGGCAGCGCGCATTAACTTAAGCGGAGCGTATTAATTACTCGCCGAAAAGACATAGGACAAGCTTTCCGGTTCAATCTAAACCGGAATGTCCTAGATTCCTTTGTTTTTCCATCCCTTCGGAAGGCAAAACCAGCGTCCACTTTTGCGAAAACCGCATGACCTCGGCCGGGAAGCGATGACCACGATAAGGGGAGTTGCGAAGTTTGCTCATGCCCACCAATTTATCCAAAAACTCGGAACGACCTGCAACGTGACGGCGCCTCTGGTCCCGTGCCGAGTTTTTGGCGCTTTGGAGGGGGGCGCGACGTGCTATTCTGCCTCCATGCGCGCGAGCGCGGCGGGGCTTCGGGTCAGGTGCTAGACAAACTGGAATTTTTTATCACGGTCGCCAAGGAGCATAGTTTCTCCAGGGCGGCGGAAATCTGCGGCGTGACGCAACCGACCCTCTCGGCCGGGATAAAGCAGCTCGAGGATATGCTCGGCGTGCTGCTGGTCAACCGTTCGTCGCGTTTCCACGGGCTCACCAGGGAAGGCGAGCACGTGCTGATCTGGGCGAAGCGCATCGTCTCCGACACGCGCGCCATGCGGATCGAGGTGCGCACGTTACGCGAAGGACTCTCCGGCCAACTGAAAATAGCCGTGATTCCCACCGCCATCGGGATCGTTTCGGCGCTGACCGCGCCCTTTCTGGAAAAGCACCCCAGCGTGCGTTTCAAGGTGTTGTCGGCGCCCTCGAGCGAAATTCTGGCGATGCTGGACAATCTCGATATAGACGCGGGTCTCACCTATCTGGACAATGAGCCGCTGGGCCGGGTGCGGACCGTTCCGCTATGCGCGGAGCGCTACTGTCTGCTGACCGTCGCCGGCAATCCGCTTGGCGACCGTGATAGCGTCACCTGGTCCGACGTTGCCCAAATTCCGCTCTGCCTGCTTACGCCCGACATGCAAAATCGCCGCATCGTCGACGCGCTGATGCGAGAGGCCGGGGGCGCGCCGCTAACGACGCTGGAGTCGGATTCGGTCATTTTGCTGTACGACCATGTGAGGGCCGGCCACTGGGCGACCATCATGCCGGAAAAGCTGGCCGCCACGCTCGGGGTCGAGGAACCCGTGCGGGCGATACCGATCGTCGAACCCGAGGTGGTGCATGAAATCGGCCTTGTCGTGCCCCTCCGAGATCCCGTGATCCCAATGGTGGCGGCGCTGGTCGCCGAGGCGAGGAAGCTCGCCGAGAGCAAGGAACTCGTGACATGATAGATCACGCCTATCGCTCCACGAAAGGAGACTATTGATCGCGGCGCGGTTTTGCGGCAGCGTATAATTAAATAGGAGAAAATGGCGGACATTTAACAACCGTCAAGCACAAGATCGCAAGGGAATGAAATGTCTGTAGCCGCACCTTGGGACGCCGAGCGGGCGCGAGAGATCATCGCCGCCCATCTTGGCCTGGAAGGCCCAGCCCTCCCAATTCTTCACGCCCTTCAACACGAATTCGGCCACGTGCCGGAGGCCGCCGTGCCGCAACTCGCGGAGGCGCTGAATATTTCGCGCGCCGAGATGCATGGCGTGGTGACGTTTTATCACGACTTCAAACGCGAGCCGCAGGGGCGCCATGTGCTGAAAATCTGCCGGGCCGAATCTTGCCAGTCCATGGGCGCCGAGAAGATGGCGCGGGATTTCCTCGCCCGCCTCAAGCTCGACTGGGGCGAGACGACGCCGGACGGCGCCTTGACCGTGGAGGCCATCTACTGTCTAGGACTTTGTTCACATAGCCCTTCCGCTATGTATGACAAGGAGCCCATCGGCCGGGTCGATGGGGTGCGGCTCGACGAGCTCGCGGAAGAGGCGAAAAGCGCATGACCAAGATATATATCCCCCGCGACATGGCCGCGCTCGCCATGGGCGCGAAGCGGGTTCTCGCCGCGGTCCAAAAGGAAATCGCCGCGCGCGGCCTCGACGTCGAAATCGTTCGCAACGGCTCGCGCGGCATGCTTTGGCTCGAGCCGCTGGTCGAGGTGGAGACGCCCGCCGGCCGCGTCGGCTATGGTCCGGTGAAGCCCTCCGACGTGGCCTCGTTGTTCGAGGCGGGATTCCTCGCCGGCGGCGCGCATCCGCTGTCCATCGGCAAGGTCGAGGCGCATCCCTATTTCGCCCGCCAGCGCCGGGTGACTTTCCAGCGCTGCGGCGTCATCGACCCGGTGTCCTTCGCCGAATATACCGCCCATGGCGGTTATAAGGGTCTCGACCGGGCCTTTTCGATCGGTCCCGAGGCGACCGTCGCCGAGATCGCCGCCTCCGGCCTTCGCGGCCGCGGCGGCGCGGGATTCCCGACCGGCATCAAATGGAAGACCGTCGCGGACTGCCCGGCGGGGAAAAAATATGTCGTGGTCAACGCCGACGAGGGCGATAGCGGCACCTTCGCCGACCGCATGATCATGGAGGGCGACCCACTCTCACTGATCGAGGGCATGACCATTTGCGCCTTCGCCATCGGCGCCGACAAGGGCTATATCTATCTGCGCGCCGAATATCCGATCGCCGCGGAAATCATCGAGGAGGCGCTGATCGCAGCCCGCGCCGCCGGGGCGTTGGGCAAGAATGTGCGCGGCTACAACCTCTCCTTCGACATCGAGCTGCGCATGGGCGCCGGCGCCTATGTCTGCGGCGAGGAGACCTCGCTGCTCGAAAGCCTGGAGGGCAAGCGCGGCATCGTGCGCGCGAAGCCGCCGCTGCCGGCGCATGTCGGTCTGTTCGGCAAGCCGACCGTCGTCAATAACGTGCTGTCCATGGCCACGGCGCCGATGATCCTGGCCGATGGCGGCGCCGCCTATCACGCGCTCGGCATGGAGCGCTCGCGCGGCACCATTCCGTTGCAGATCGCCGGCAACGTCAAATACGCCGGACTGTGCGAGGTTCCGTTCGGCCTGAAGCTCGGCGAAATCGTCAATGACATCGGCGGCGGCACGCTCTCGGGACGACCCGTCCGCGCGGTGCAGGTCGGCGGGCCGCTCGGCGCCTATGTGCCGGTGTCGCTGTTCGACACGCCCTTCGACTATGAGGCCTACACCAAGGTCGACAGCCTGATCGGCCACGGCGGGCTGGTGGTGTTCGACGATACGGTCGACATGTCCTGGATGGCGCGCTTCGGCATGGAGTTCTGCGCGATCGAGAGCTGCGGCAAATGCACGCCCTGCCGCATCGGTTCGACCCGCGGCGTCGAGACGATCGACAAAATCCGCGCCGGCGAGAATGTCGCCGCCAACATCGAGCTGCTCAAAGACCTTTGCCAGACGATGAAACTTGGTTCACTCTGCGCGCTGGGAGGCTTCGCGCCCTACCCGGTCGAAAGCGCATTGCGTCACTTCCCCGAAGACTTCCACAAGCCGGCCCTTGAAGCCGCCGCCGAGTGAGGTACTGAGCATGAGCTTGATCAAGGAAATCGATTACGGAACACCAGAGTCGAAGTCTTCGAAACTCGTTACGCTGACGATCGACGGACAAAGCGTCACCGTGCCCGAGGGCACGTCGATCATGCGCGCGGCGATGGAGATCGGGACGGAAATCCCGAAACTCTGCGCGACCGACAGCATCAAGGCGTTCGGCTCGTGCCGGCTTTGCCTGATCGAGATCGAGGGACGCAACGGCACGCCGGCGTCCTGCACAACGCCGGTCATGCCGGGCATTTCCGTGTATACCCAGACGCCGCGCCTCAAGGCGATCCGGCGCGGCGTGATGGAGCTTTACATCTCCGACCATCCGCTGGACTGCCTGACCTGCGCCGCCAATGGAGACTGCGAATTGCAGGACATGGCGGGCGCGGTTGGGCTGCGCGAGGTGCGCTACGGCTACGACGGCGCCAATCATGTCTTCGCGCGCAACAACGGCTCGGCCAATTTCGAATGGATGCCGAAGGACGAGTCGAACCCCTATTTCACCTATGATCCTTCGAAGTGCATCGTTTGCAATCGCTGCGTGCGCGCCTGCGAGGAAGTTCAGGGCACTTTCGCTCTAACCATCAGCGGCCGCGGTTTCGACAGCCGCGTCGCGGCTGGCATGAGCGAGGCGTTCTTTGAGTCGGAATGCGTGTCCTGCGGCGCCTGCGTTCAGGCTTGCCCAACGGCGACGCTTCAGGAGAGGTCGGTCATCGAGATAGGCCAGCCCGAGCATTCGGCGGTCACCACCTGCGCCTATTGCGGCGTCGGCTGCACTTTCAAGGCGGAAATGCGCGGCGAGGAAGTCGTGCGCATGGTTCCCTGGAAGGACGGCAAGGCCAATCATGGCCATAGCTGCATCAAGGGCCGCTTCGCCTATGGCTACGCCAACCACGGCGACCGAGTGCTCAATCCAATGATCCGCGAGAAAATCTCGGAGCCCTGGCGAGTCGTATCGTGGGACGAGGCGATTTCCTTCACCGCCAGAAGGTTTAAGGAGATCCAAACAAAATACGGTCGCAGCTCCGTCGGTGGCATCACCTCGTCGCGCTGCACGAACGAGGAAAGTTATCTTGTTCAGAAGCTCATTCGCTCTGGCTTCGGCAATAACAACGTCGACACCTGCGCGCGCGTCTGTCACTCGCCGACCGGCTATGGCCTCCACCAGGCCTTCGGCACTTCCGCCGGCACGCAGGATTTCGATTCGGTCGACGAGGCCGACGTCATTTTGATCATCGGCTGTAATCCGACCGATGCGCATCCCGTATTCGCCTCGCGCATGAAGAAGCGGCTGCGCGAGGGCG
>PLAI01000078.1 GCA_003134075.1 Methylocystaceae bacterium
CGACCACCTCATCGGCCTTATAGGCGATGCGCATGCCCTTGCCGCCGCCGCCGGCTGACGCCTTCAGCATTACCGGATAGCCGATCTCATTGGCGATCTTGACGGCTTCCTCGCCATCCTTGATCACGCCGAGATAGCCCGGCACGACGCTGACATTGGCCTTCGAGGCGAATTTCTTGGATTCGATCTTGTCGCCCATCGCCTCGATGGCGCGCGGGTTGGGGCCGATGAAGACGATATTGGCGTCGGCCAGCGCAGTGGCGAAGGCCGCCCGTTCGGACAAAAATCCGTAGCCGGGATGCACCGCCTCGGCGCCCGTGCGCTTGCAGGCGTCGATGATTTTCTCGATCAGCAGATAGGACTGCGCGGCCGGCGGCGGCCCGATATGCACGGCCTCGTCGGCCATTTCGACATGCAGCGCGTCGGCGTCCGCGTCGGAATAAACGGCGACGGTGGCGATGCCCAGCCGCCGGGCGGTCTTGATGATGCGGCAGGCGATCTCGCCACGATTGGCGATCAGAATTTTACGAAACATAAGCGCCCCGATTTTAAGCGACGCGCCCGCCTCCCACTCCCCCGGAAACTGGCGGGCGCCGATTTTATTGTCTTTTAGTTTTCGTTTAGGCCTTCGTTTCCGCTTCGTCTTCCGGCCGCTTCGATTGCACCTTGTCGATGATGCCGAAGTCCTTGGCCTCTTGCGCCGTCATGAAGTGATCGCGGTCGAGCGTGCGCTCGATGGTGTCGTAATCCTTGCCGGTGTGAAACTCGTAGATTTCGTTGAGCCGTCGCTTGATCTTCAGAATGTCTTCGGCATGGCGCTGAATGTCCGACGCCTGGCCGGAAAATCCGCCCGACGGCTGGTGCAGCATGACGCGCGCGTTGGGCAGCGCGAAGCGCAGACCATGCTCGCCGGCGCACAGCAGGAGCGAGCCCATCGAGGCCGCCTGGCCAACGCACAGCGTCGACACCTTCGGCTTGATGAATTGCATCGTGTCGTAGATGGCGAGGCCCGAAGTCACCACGCCGCCTGGCGAGTTGATATAGAGGAAGATTTCCTTCTTCGGATTCTCGGCCTCGAGAAACAGCAATTGCGCCATGATCACCGAGGCCATGTGGTCTTCCACCTGGCCGGTCAGGAAAACGATGCGTTCACGCAGCAGCCGCGAGTAAATGTCGAAGCCGCGCTCGCCGCGCGACGTGTTCTCGATCACTTGCGGGATGAGATATTGGTTGTAGACCTCGATCGGATCGCGCATCTCTCAAAAACCTCTCTCGTCCCCGGTGCATCCGGCGCCACGCCTCTTGGAGGCGAAGGCGCGGCGTTCGTCGTCAGCCTCTAGTCATATTTCGTCCGCGCGGCAAGGCGCAAAACCGGGCGGCGAGCAGCGAAAACGGCGCCATTCCGCGATCACGCGGCGGCGGACGGCTTCTCCTCGTCCTCGGCGAAGAGTTCCTCGCGGGTCACGGTCTTGTCGGAGACCGTGACGATTCCGGCGAGGTGGGCGACCACCCGCTCCTCGTAGATCGGCGCGCGGAGCGAGGCGAGCGCGTTCTCGTTCTTGCGGTAGAAGTCCCAGACTTCCTTCTCCTGGCCGGGGAACTGCCGCGCGCGTTCGACCACGGCGTCGGTGAGATCCTTCTCCTCGACCGTGACGCCGGCCTTTTGGCCAATCTCGGCGAGCACCAGCCCCAGGCGCACGCGACGCTCGGCGATGGCGCGATATTCGGCGCGCGTCTCGTCCTCGTTCTTATCCGCCTCGGGCTCCGCTTGCCCGGCGCGCTTGCGTTCCGCCTCATAATCGCGCCAAATGCCCGCGAACTCGTTTTCCACCAGGCTCGCCGGCAGGTCGAATTTATATCGGGCGTCGAGAGCGTCGAGCAGCGCGCGCTTGAACTTGTCGCGCGAGGCCTTTTCGAAGTCGGCCTCCAGATTGCCGCGCATCGCGGTCTTCAGCGCATCGAGCGAATCGAAGCCGTATTTCTTGGCGAATTCGTCGTCGATCTCGGCGACCTTGGGGGCTTCGACGGATTTGACCGTCACGTCGAATTCGGCGTCCTTGCCGGCGAGATTTTTGGCCGAATATTCGTCGGGGAAGCGCACCTTGACGAGGCGCTGTTCGCCCGCGGCCGCGCCGTCCAACTGATCCTCGAAGCCGGGGATGAACGAGCCGGAGCCCAGCACGAGATCGACATCGCCGCCCGTGCCGCCTTCGAAGGCGACGCCGTCAAGCTTGCCGGTGAAGTCGATGGTCAGCTTGTCGCCCTTCTCGGCCTTGGCGCCTTCCGCCTTCGGCTCGAATTCGCGAACGCGGTCGACCAGAGCCTGAATGCTCTTCTCGACATCCTCGTCGGTGACCGGAGCGATCGGACGTTCGAGCGAAATATCGTCGAAGGAGCCGAGTTCGAAGCTCGGCAGCGTCTCGAAGGTCACGACGAAGGAAAAATCGCCGGCCGCTTCAAGCGCCTTCTCGACCTCGTCCTGGCCGCCGGGGAAATCGAGCTTCGGCTCGGCGGCGATGCGCAGTTTGTTGTCGTCGACAATCTTGCGGTTGGCCTCGTTGACGGCCTCCTGCAACACTTCGCTCATCAGGCTTTTGCCATAGAGCTTCTTGAGGTGCGAGATTGGCGCCTTGCCCGGGCGGAACCCCTTGATCTGGGCTTTGGCGCGCATCTCGGCGAGCTGAGTCTCGAGCTTGGCGGCGAGATCGCCCGCCGGCAGCACGACCTTGAATTCCTGTTTCAAGCCCTCGGACAGGGTTTGCGTCACTTGCATGTCATTCGCCTTCTGCAACGTCAATTTCGATCGGCGCGCGAGCCATTTAAAAGGCCTCCGGCGCCGGAGCATCGTGTCCAAATTCCTCGTCGCCGAAGCGCTCGAAGCCTCTTCAATGGCGGATGCGCCTTGGTGCGGGCGGAGGGACTCGAACCCCCACGACTTGCGTCACCGGAACCTAAATCCGGCGCGTCTACCAGTTCCGCCA
>PLAI01000308.1 GCA_003134075.1 Methylocystaceae bacterium
GATCACCCGGAAACCGTATGAGAGCTTAAAGCGCATCCGCTGGTATCGGCACTACCCCGATTGCCTTACGCGGGCGATGAGAGTCGCATATCCGGGAATGGTGATGAGGTTGGCATTCCAACCTGAGTCAGCCGGACTTGTTTACGGAGGAAAAAACGCCATGGCGACCTATGTCCACCTCTTCAACTTCACTGAGCAAGGGCTTCGCAACATCAAGGATACGGTCAAGCGGGCGGAAGCCCTCAAAAAAGCTGCATCGGAAGTTGGTGCTAACTTGAAAGAGATTATCTGGACGCAGGGACAATACGATATAGTCGCGATCTTCGAAGCGCCGGACGAGGCAACAGCAAATTCGTTTTTCTTGAACGTGCTCAAGGCGGGCAACCTCCGCTCTCAAACGCTGCGCGGCTTTACCGCAGCGGAAATGGAGAAGATTCTGGAGAAGGTCGCTTAATGCCCAAGCGAAACGGCCGTCGGCACATGTGCCGACGACCGCTAACCCGATAAATCGTCGCCAGCATGAGTTCGGTCACGTTGCGGAAGTAAAAGCTGACGCCGCGCCCATCCGAACCGCCGTCCTTGCGCACCTTGTGCCAGACGATGTTCGCCTTCTAGGCGAAGCCCCACGCCTTCATCACGGCGAGTCCTTCGGGCAGAAGCGCGTTCGGAACCCAAAGATAAAGATGCGCCGTCCGCGCCGTCAATCGCGCGACCGGAAGCTTCTCGATCTGACGCAGCGTCATTGTCGCGTAGCGGCTGAGCCGCCGGTGTTCGGGCGCGACCTTGCCGGTCTTGCTTTGAAATTGCCAGGGAGGATCGGCGAGAATGGTCGCGAACCGCCGCCCTGTCGCGAATTGAAGCAAATCGCTCGAAGCCGACATGGCGACTCCCGTGGGCTGGCGGCGGATTCGCGGCTTCGCCCCTTACCTCCAGCCGAACCCGCCGCCCAGGCCGCCGCTGCCGCCGGTCATGCCGCCGTTTCCGCCGCCGCCGCGCTGCTGCGGGGTCGTCTGGGCGGGCGTGTTGGCGGCGCGGATGTCGTCGTTGGTCACGCGGCAGGCGTGTCTTCTGTCGAAGCGGGCGAAGAACGGGCTCTCGAATTCGATGAATTCTTTTTGCGTGACGCGGCCCTTGCCGGCCATGTCGAAGTAATCGAAGGTGGCCATCTGGAACACCGGGCTCGCCTTCTTGATGATCTCGAAATCCTTGGCCTCGATATAGCCGCGCTTGCGCGGGTCGCCGAGTCGATACATGCGCGTGACATAGGCCCGCCATTGGGCGCAAGTGTAGACGCCGCCCTGGCCGCCCCATTCGCTCGCCGTCGCCAGCAGCGGTTCGTCGGCCTGCTGCGCGAAAACGTTTGGCGCGAAACCGGCGGCGGAACAGAGGGCCGCGATCGCGGCGAATGCGAGGGCGCGTGCGCGCACGGGCTTCTCCTGGACAGAAAACGCCCGACCGTATCAACGATCGGGCGCTCCCGCCAGCCCAAAAACTCGGCGCGAGCCGCGAAAAAGCCGATGGGCCTTTTCTGGTCAGAGCTTACGCCAACATTTTGATTTTGGGCGATGTCTTATCGTTCGAACGAGTCCGTTCGAACGGAGGGCGCGTTAGCGGTGATGATGGTGGTGGTGATGATATTCGTGATGATGGTGATGGGGATGGCCGGTGTAATGCGCTTCGGCGGCGATAGGCGCCAAAGCAACAGCGGCGGCCAGCGCCAGCGCGGCGATGATTCTATTTAACATCGTGTTTCTCCTCAACTATTAGCATTATCAGCGCATTGTGAGCGCGCGGCGAGGCTGGAGCCCAAGCTGGGCTATTTCAAGGCGCCTGTTCGCGCCGGCCGCGGCCGGCTCGCGATGGAATGGGAATTAATGCGGCCTCGCGCGAAGTCCAGGGCGTCGCGCGCCGGCGAACGGGAGGCGGCAGCCGCCGGGAAACGCCGCCGGGAACAGCCGCGACGTGGCCAATGATGGCGGCGGGACGAATTTTCATGCTTTTCGCGTTTTTCGCGCTTGACGGCCGCGGGCTCGAGTGGTATAAAAACCGTATCGTCAAGAGTTGCGCCCGGGGCCGTATTGGTCGCCGGGCGTTTTCGTTGGACGCATCCTCCAACCGAACCCGATCCCCATGCCGCGACGCCCGCCCGCCGCCATCGCGCCTTCCCGCGACCGCGCCCGGCGCGACATGGCCATTCTCGACTGGCGGCTGGAAGGCCGCTCGCTCGAGGACATCGCGCGCGACCTGCCGGCCGCGGGTTTCGAGCCGCTGTCGCAATCGCAATTGCGGCGCCTGCTGCGGAGCGCGCGCGAGGCGGCCAAGGCCCGCCCGCAAGAGGAAGCGCGCCGGCTCGATCTGCTGCGGCTCGACCAGCTTCAGGCCGCGCATTTCGCCAAGGCGATCGCCGGCGACAATCCCGCCACCGACCGCGTGCTGGCCATCATGGACCGCCGCGCCAAACTATTAGCCGCGCCGCCGACCGCGCAAGAGACCGCCGAATCCGAAAGCGCCCGAAAGGCCCTACTGGAAAAGCTCAACGCGATCGCGGCGCGGCTGATGGGAGCGGGCGCGGGGTAGGGGGAGGAATAGGACCGACAGGATAAAGCATAATGGGGTCATTTTCTTCCGCGCGCTCGAATTTGAGCGGCGACAAGGCCGCCGACACGCAGGACGAACTGTATCAACGATTCATCGCGTTGCTTGGCCGACAGGATCGGGCGAAACTCAGCGTTCGGGCTCCGGTTCGAGGAGTGCCGGGAGCCTTTGGCCTTGGCGGCCTTTCGATGCGCGATATCCAGATCGCGCGCGGTCGTCACGGTGGCCATGATGGAGTTAATGGGCGGCTGCGATGGTTGATCGGCGCGCGGATTTTGGACCGCTGCAAAGGTTTTCGTCATGTTGAATGCTCCTTGGTCTTCTTTGATCGTTTCCACGTCGACGCGAATATGCGGCGCAGCGGCATGAAGGAGGCGCAAAAAGCCAGAGGCGCTCACAAGATGAACATCGACGCCCAAGAACGATTCAAGCGAACCAACAAAGGTGGATCGCTGGCGCGGACAGGTCCGCTATCGTTTCACGGATGGAAACCCCTGTTTTCGCGAAACGTGGTTAAGGGAACAGCTTAACGGTGGCAATTTAGTGGTGCCGCGCGAAATATGTGAATTAAAGTCATGAAATAGCGATAAAATTTTGTGGCGTCGCCATTTGCGCGTCTCCGCTGGTCCGCGGCGCTTCGCGTAATCGGGGGGGCGTTATCCAATTTCCCGAGTCGAAGGAAATTTTTTCCCGCGCGCCGAGCGGCGGGGTTGAAAGGCCCTGGCGCCGCAATATCCTCCCTGCTGAAGCGAAAGCTTCCTCCAATTACGAAGAATCGGAAGGAGGAGGAAATGATGGTTTGCAAATACTCGGCGCTCTTCGCCGTCGTTGTTGCTTCGGCTCTCGCCGGCTTCAACGGCGCCGCTCTCGCGGGCGACAAGGCCGACGCTGGCGCCTGGGCCACGCCGAACGTGCCGGGAATGCCCGGTTACAAGGAACCGCCGAAAGGTCCAGACGAGCCGAAGAAGCCTATTCCCGTGCCGCCCGCCGACGCGAACTCGGCGAGCTATCTGCGGCACATGGGCGCCGAGCCCGAAAAAAAAGCCGAGCCCGAAAAAAAATAAGCAGCGCGGGGCATATGCGGACAGTGAAGCGGCCGTGTTTTCACGGCCGCTTTTTTAAGGTGTTAGCGACGCATCGATGAGCGAAGAGTGATTTGAGAAGGGGCGTTACGGAACGCGTCGGCAGGAGGGAGGCTACTCGAATGCGAATATCCGCCTCCAGTCGCTCTTCATGCTGATCACCGTCCAATCGTTTTTCTTTGCTTCGTCGTAAAGCGCCGGGGTGAACGCGCCGACCTTGCTGTCGGGCAGGCCCGCCGCGGGGCCATATGCATACTCGCGCGCCGCGTCATCGTGCAGCACTAGCATTTTCAGGCGCGCGCCAGGGCCAGCGGCGGTCCATTCCAGCATCTGCCGGTCGCCGACCGAGTTGCCGAACGCCGCATAGGGCCGGCGGCCAATCATCATGTGGATGCCCTCGGGCTTGCCGGCGTGATCGTCATTGAGCAGGAGCTTGGGCTCCTTGGTCAAGAACGGCTTACCGTCCTTGTCATAGCCAAATTTCGTTCCGCCGACAGTGCCGACCACCTGCTCCAGCGGGATGCCATACACGCGCTCGGAATACACCCGCACGAAGTCCTGGCCGCCGCCGGTCANNGGCCTCGAACTCCTCCACCGTCATGCCGGTCAACGTCGCGGCCAGGATTTTTTCCAAATCGTGCATCGTCAACCTGGCCATCGCCTCCCGATTTCCGGAAAGCACGGTCCTGAAAGGCTCGACATTCTTGAGCTTCGGTTGCTTCGCCACGACTGCCGGGACGCGTTCGAGGCAATAGACCACTTGCGTGTAAATCGGGTGCTCTACCCACAACGTGCCGTCCTGGTCGAACACAGCAACGCGGTCCTCCGGCGGCACGTAGTCGGGGCTTGCCTTGTCGGTCGTGGTGCGCACAAATTTGATGATCGCCTGCTTCGCCGCGCCATCGTTCCACGAGGGCAGCGGGCCACCCGAAGTGGCCGTTTGCGCCGGCGCGGAATTCGGCAGGAGCGTTCCGGCCAAGGCCGGGAGCGCCGCCAAAGTGGAGAGCAGCGCCCGACGGCTGACCCCTGAGAAAAAAGGGTTCGGTTTCATCGTCGGTCCCTTTCAGATGCTTCTTAAAGATGAGCAGCGCGCCATCGTGTCAGGTCCACGCGGTTCGCGAGATTGCTTCGCTTTCCAAACCGCCGCCTCAGGGCTTCAACATAAAAGCCTTGAGTTCCTTTCGAGCCGTTCCAAAGCTGCCAAGTTGGTAGACCGACGCACCAACCGGCGAGAAGGTGAATGCCTCGAAGGGTTCTGCGAGCATCTCATTCAGATAGGTTTCGGTGCCGACACCGATTGTGACGTGCGGATTGAATTTCTTGCCCGCCGCGATCTTCACAAAATTGGCCACGTATTCAATTAGGAATGGTTGAATATCGCGGCCTCCATCGTCGGTCACGAAGGCTGCGGAGCTCCCGCCTTTGGTAGTGAAGGGGGCGATGGCGTGGATTAATTTCTCTTGAAGCTTGTGCAAATCAGGCGTCGGCTGGACGACAATTCCCGCAAGACCGACCGGCGGCGAGGGAATGTAATAATACTTGAACGCCTTCAGCTTCCAGCTCGTCGGCTTCTCGCGAGCGAAAACCTTATCGGCTGCGGCATAGACCTTATCGAGGTCCGCCATTCGGACGAACTGCTGCAGGAGTGAGATGTGCGGGTGGTGCGTTTCGTCCAGCGCAAAGCCCTTTGGAAAAGCCTTGAGCAAGCGAGCGTTTGCATCCAGCGCATGCTGAATCATTGTCGCGTCCGGCTCCAGCGCGATGTCGATGGCCGTGACCGGGTTTTCTTGCGCGCTAGAGGGCGCAGCAAAGCTGACGAGCGATGCCAAGCATATCGCGAACGCTGATATAACTTTCATGTATCTAAACATGTGAACCTCGTGGTGTCGGCGAGCGGCCCCCTAGAGACCGCCTGCCACGTTGACGACGCGATTATTGTGCTGCCGGCGTGAGTGTCACGGTGGTGACGCTAACGGCCCAAGTTGTGAAAACAGGCGTCCGTGAAAGGCGCCTGCTCTTCGTATCATGTGCGTCTAGTTTGTCCCGCGCGGTCAGTCGCTCGGGTGACTGTCCTGCGCCTTCTTGAGCTGCTCGAGGACCTGATTAAGGTTCCAGGTCTCCGGCGCCTGCATCGGCGGAAACTTTTTGTATGACTCAAGATGCTCCAGCCACAATTGCTGACCGATAGGCAGCATGTTCCAGTCGTATAGAAAGGCGGTGCTCGGCGCGCCGAGGGCGCCACCCATGGACATTGCCGACTTCACATCGATGCCCACATTCTGCTCGAACGGATCACGCTTGATGTTCTGGACGAGGGTGAAGTGGAACGGGATGAGCGGCATGACCCAGCCGGCCGGACCAGGCTGCGACATGGTGTAGTACATCTTCCAATTCTTGTAGCGCACGGCCGACGGCGTTGATCCCGAGAAGTAGAAGAAGTGATCGCGGGCCGAGGCGGGCGACTTGCCTTCGAGGTAGTCGCGCTGGTCATAGCCATCGAGCGTCGTCTTGACGATGCCTTTATATTTGCCGGCCTCGATTTCCTTTTTCAGATCGTCGCCTTTTGGTCCGCCGGCGATGTCGACAAGCGTCGGCACCCAGTCGAGAGCCGCGAACAATTGGTCTTTGACCGTGCCCGGCTTGATGTGGCCCGGCCAGCGGACGACCAGCGGCGACCGATAGCCGCCTTCCCAAGCCTCGCCTTTCTGGCCCTTGAACGGCGTGACGCCGCCGTCGGGGAAGGAAATCGCCTCGGCGCCATTGTCGGTGGTGAAGACGACGATGGTGTTGTCGAGCTGGCCCATGTCCTCGAGCTTTTTCAAGACATAGCCGATGTTGTCGTCCAGCTGCTTCATGCCGGCTTCGTTGATGCCCCAGTCCTTGCCGCCCTTCTCGCCCAGCATGGCTTCATACTTCGGCGACAGCATGGTCGTGACATGCATGCGCGCCGGGTTGTACCAGACGAAGAAAGGCTTGTTGGTCTTCTTGGGATCGTTGCGATCGAGGAAGTCGATGACCTTGGCCGAAATTTCCTCGTCCACCGTCCTCGATCGGTCGAGCGTCAGCGGTCCCTCGTCCTTGCAGGTCTGGTTCTTCTCGGTGCCGTCCGAGGAGTGGCACCAAATGACCGGGCGTGGCGGCGTGAGGCAAACCGTTGTTTTCGGGTCGACGGCGCCGGGAACCTCGGGCAGGCCGGGGATCGGCGTGTTCTTGCACGGCGGCGCGATACTTTGCTCCGTCGGGCTCTTGTTGATGTCGGGAAAACTCACCTGCTGCATCGCGTCGAGGTGGTAGAGATAGCCCCAATATTCCTCGAAGCCATGCGCGGTTGGCAGTGCGGCCGTGTGGTCGCCCAGATGGTTCTTGCCGAACTCGCCGGTGGAGTAGCCGAGATCATGCAGGAACTTGGCGATTGCCGGGGTGCCCGGCCGCAAATAGGACGGACTGCCCGGCAGTTGCGGAGGGATCATGCCGGTGCGCAGCGGATACATGCCTGTGAAGAAGGCGTTGCGGCCGGAGGTGCAGCTCTGCATGGCCACGTAGTCCACAAACATCGCGCCTTCTTGTCCGATGCGGTCGATGTTGGGCGTTTCCCCCACCATCAGGCCGCGATGGTAGATGCTGGGCTGCATCCAGCCGATGTCGTCGCCCATGATGAACAAGATATTGGGCTTGTCGGGACCGGACGTAGACGCGCCGGCGGGAACCCGCCCGCCCGCTTGGCCGAAGGCCGGCCCGGACAGCAACGCTGTTCCCAGCCCCAAGGCTAGGGCGGCTTTTATTAATTTGGTTCCACGTTCCATCGCTTTTCCCTCCCATATTGATTGCTTGAACGCTTGATCGCCGGGACGCGCGTTGCTGACGGCGCGACGCGCTCGCTTGTCGTTCATTCAAAATTTCTCGCCAGGGCGAACGCCCCGACCAAAATGTCGTGGCCCTCCATCACCTCGAACGGAATGCGACGCTTCTCACCGCATCTGGGGAGTCGTCACCTTCACCCGCGAACATGCGCTGACTTAACAGTTTAAACCGTGAGTGGTTCCATTAATGTTTGAGACAATTCGCCGCGCATTTGAAAAAGAGCATTGCTGCTTTTCGCGACGCCGGGTTCCCCGCGAGGACGCGCCAAACTTCGCTTTTAGCGCGCTGCCGACTCGATGATCCACTCCCAAAACCTTGCGCGCTTGTCCCCCGCCGAGCGCGAGGCCTTCGTCGCCGCGCTCACGCCGCGCGAGGCTGCGGAACTGCCTTTTCTTTGGGAGTTTTGGGCGCGCCCGCCGCAGCTTTTGCCTGATGGAGATTGGGTCTATTGGCTGCCGCTTGGCGGGCGCGGCTGCGGCAAGACGCGCACCGGCGCCGAGGCCGTGCGGCTGTGGGCGAAGACCAACGCTTACGTCAACATTATCGGCGCCGCCGCCGACGATGTGCGCGACGTGATGGTCGAGGGCGAGTCAGGCCTCATCAGCATCTGCCCGCCGGACGAGCGGCCCAAATTCGTCGCCGCGCGCAATTGCCTGGAATGGCCGAACGGCGCGCGCACGCTATTGTTTTCGGCCGAAGCGCCGGAGCGTTTGCGCGGCAAGCAGCATTGCAAGCTATGGGCCGACGAACTCGCGGCCTGGCGCTACCCGGAAGCCTGGGATCAGGCGGTGTTCGGGCTGCGCCTTGGCGACAAGCCGCAGGCCGTCATCACGACGACGCCGCGCCCGACCAAACTCATTCGCGAGTTGCTCGCCAATCCGCTGACACACGCGACGCGCGCGACGACTTACGACAATCTCGCCAATCTGCCGCAAAGTTTCATCGACAGGATTTTGCGCGCCTATGAGGGCACGCGGCTCGGGCGCCAGGAGCTCGACGCCGAACTGCTGCTCGACACGCCCGGCGCGCTGTGGACGCGCGCGACGCTGGAAGCCGCCTATCTCGCCAAGCCCCCGGCGCTGACCCGCGTCGTCGTCGCGATCGACCCGCCGGCAAGCTCCATCGAGCGCGCCGACGAATGCGGCGTCATCGTCGCGGGCTTGAGCGAAAACGGCGAGCCCTGCGTGCTCGCGGACCTGTCGTCGCAGGGCGACACGCCGCTACGCTGGGCCAGCCGCGCGGTCCAGGCGGCGCGCGATTTCGAGGCCGACGCCATCGTCGCCGAGGTCAACAACGGCGGCGACATGGTGGAGACGGTGATCCGCCAGATCGACGCCAATGTGCGCGTGAAATCCGTGCGCGCCAGCAGAGGGAAGTTTACGCGCGCCGAACCGGTGGCGGCTTTGTACGAGCAGGGGCGCGCCAAGCATGTCGGCGTGTTCGCCAAGCTCGAAGACCAGATGTGCCTGATGACGCCGGAGTTCGACCGCCGCGCGGCGGGGTTTTCGCCCGATAGAGTCGACGCGCTGGTGTGGCAGGGCTGTTTAGTCCGCTT
>PLAI01000256.1 GCA_003134075.1 Methylocystaceae bacterium
CCGTCGGCACGAATTTGGCGCGATAGACCACCGCGTCGAGACGACGCTCCAACAAGCCGATCAGATTGTCGCTCGAATCGCCCTTGAGGCGGATGGCCTCGGCGTAATATTTGCGGAACTGCTTCTCCGAAATATTGCCGTAATAGCCCTTGAGCTTCTGTTTGGCCTTGAGCTGGGTGCCGAAATCGGTCGGCTTGCCCTTGCGGCGCTGGCCGTGCTGACCCGGGCCGTATTCGCGCCGGTTCACCGGGCTCTTCGGGCGGCCCCAGATGTTCTGGCCCATACGGCGGTCGATTTTATATTTGGCTTCTGCGCGCTTGGTCACTTAAGTCCTCTTAACCGTTCGTGACGCCGGTTCTCCGACGCCGGCGCAAGCGCGCTCAAGAGGCGACCAGACGCGCGCATGGCTTCCCCACGGGAAAGCGCGATGCGCCGTCGAACCACGTTTCTCGAAGCCGCTTGCGAAAAACCCGCAAGGCTGGAAACGCGCCCTCCTCTGCCCCACGTCACGAGCGTTCAAACTTCGTGAAGTTCGGCCGACAGGCCGCTCACCGATCAAAGCCGGAGCCAAGCTCCTTATTACAAGGAGATGGTTTGAGCTACGGGAGCCGCCACGGGTGCTTGCCGGCGCGGGGAGCCCCACGCCGGATGGATAGCCCTACAAAAGCCGGCCACCGCTGTCAAGCGAAAGCCGAAGCCGCCGCGTCCATTAGAATCCGACGCCTTGCAGCGGCAGGACGAACGGACTTTGCGGCCGCGGGTCGAACGCCTGATGCAGGATTCCGTCCATATACTTGTCGCGCTGGTAGGTCGTTAGGGGGTCGTTGCCCCAGTCATAGGCCGGCTGCCATACGTATTGATTGGTCGAACCGACGGGAACCTGAGTCCCTGGATCGAGAAAGCTGCGCCGCTCGACGACGAGCGGAGGACGGGAATGCGCGTAAAGCGCGTCATGATGCGCATAAACCGCGCGATGATGGGGGTGGCGCGGTTTCGCGACGGCGGCGTCCATCGACGCCAAGCCGGCGAGGCAACTCAGCACCACGGTATATTTCAGCAGGGTGCGCATCTTCCAAAGGCTCCTTTCAGGCCGAACTCATGCTCGAACAGTAACGGATCGCCACGCAAAGCGATATAGGCTCCGCGCGGCGATCCGTCCAAACTGTGTCGCCAGTTAACGGGCCTGCTTCGTGTGTTTTGGCGGCGCTGATTCTGTTTTGACCGCCGGCGGCATTGAATGCGCGTCCAGCCAGCTGTTTTTCTCGGCATTGGGCGAAAGAGCCGCGCCGGCGGCGCCGCAACCCTTGCCGTGCTCTTGCTCCGCGGCCAGGAAGAATTGGTCGAACGCGGCGTTCTCGCCATTCGGAAGGTAATCCAATCGATCCAAAATGCAGCCAAGCGCCCGCCGGTCTATCGGTTTCGCGGGCGCGCCGCACGCCACGCCGGCGATCTCCACCGAACGCTTGCCGCCGATCAGCCGCAACGCGAGACAGGCCCGCTCGGTCGGCGCGCTTTCGCCGCTGGCCTTTTGCGACAGGCGGATATCAGCCGTTTCGAAAGAGCCGAAACGCGAGGCGAGCGGCGAAAGTTGGCTGATCTTGACGACGGCGAGCCCGGCCTGAGCCGCATGTCGCGTCATATCGAGGAAAAAGTCGGGATTGCCCCGCTTGTCGGCGGGCGTCTCGCGGATATCGAGGCGCAGATAAGGGCCGCCGGACTTGAATTCCCCGAGCGTTAAACTGTCTTCGCGCCCGTCGCCGCCTTCGAGCCGGCGGCTCGATAAGGCCTTTGTCTCCTTGGCGAATTCCGGCGCCGTCAGATCGAAGGCGGTATTTTGCTTTGCAATGGGGGCTGGGCTCGGCGCTCGCGTGACGTCGCCGGAATCGTTTCGCCCGCCGTTATCGGCGCTCGCCTCTATTGTCGGCTGCGGTTTGACAAAGATAGCCGCGGCGCCAAGCACCGTCACGGCGACAACGCCGATCATCACGGCGGCGAGATTGCCGGTCGGGCGCGCATAAAGCGGCTTCGCGCCGGGGCGAACCGCGTAATCTCGATCGAATCCGCTGACACTCATGACGCCACTCCAAAAAAAGCGCTCTCGCCAGTAGGCGTTAACCGCGATCGTTATCGCATCGAATTTTCCAAAACAAAGTTACCGCCCGGCAACCACTTGGGCGCGTAGTAAACAAAGCGTATACGCTGATTTTCTCGGGGTTCGACGCGAAAAACCCGCGCGAGGCGTTCGCGCGGGCTTCTCTTATTGTCGCGATCCGTTAACGGACCGAGCGGCGGGAGGCTTATTCCTCGCCCTTGGCTTTCTTTTTCGGCGCTTCCCCTTCGCGCGCCTTCAAGGCGGCGCCGAGAATGTCGCCGAGCGAAGCGCCCGAATCGGCGGACCCATATTGCGCGATGGCCTCCTTCTCTTCGGCCATCTCCAGCGCCTTGATCGACACGGCGATCTTGCGCGCCTTGCGGTCGAACAAGGTCACGCGCACATCGACCTTTTCGCCGACGGCGAAGCGCTCGGGACGCTGATCGGCGCGGTCGCGCGCCAGCTCCGCGCGCTTGATGAAGGTGGAAAGATCGGTGCCGACGATCTTCACGTCGATGCCGCCTTCCTTCACCTCGGTCACTTCGGACGTGACGACGGCGCCCTTCTTGAGGTCCACCGCGCCGCCCTCTTCGGCGCCGGCCGAAGCGAACGGGTCGCCGGCGAGCTGCTTCACGCCGAGCGAAATGCGCTCCTTCTCGATGTCGACATCGAGAACCTGCGCCTTGATCACGTCGCCCTTCTTGAACTCTTCGATCACCTGTTCGCCCGGACGATTCCAGTCGAGGTCGGAGAGATGCACCATGCCGTCCACGTCGCCGTCGAGACCGATGAACAGACCGAATTCGGTCTTGTTCTTGACCTCGCCTTCGACGGTCGAACCCACCGGATGCTTCTCGGCGAAGGCTTCCCAGGGATTCTGCAGGCACTGCTTGAGGCCCAGCGAAATGCGGCGCTTGACCGGATCGACTTCGAGCACTTGCACGTCGACTTCCTGGCTGGTCGAAACGATCTTGCCGGGATGGACGTTCTTCTTGGTCCAGGACATTTCGGAGACGTGAACCAGCCCCTCGATGCCCGGCTCCAGTTCAACGAAGGCGCCGTAGTCGGTGATGTTGGTCACGCGGCCGTGGAACTTGGCGCCGATTGGATATTTGGCTTCGATGCCCTGCCACGGATCCTCGAGCAGCTGCTTCATGCCAAGCGAGATGCGATGGGTTTCGTGGTTGATCTTGATGATCTTCACGCGCACGGTCTGGCCGATCGTCAACACCTCGGAGGGGTGGTTGACGCGCCGCCAGGCGATGTCGGTGACGTGCAGCAGGCCGTCGATGCCGCCGAGGTCAACGAAGGCGCCGTAATCGGTGATGTTCTTGACGACGCCGTCGATCACCTGACCCTCTTCGAGGTTGGCGACGATCTCGTGGCGCTGTTCGGCGCGGCTCTCCTCGAGCACGGTGCGGCGCGACACGACGATATTGCCGCGGCGGCGGTCCATTTTCAGAATATGGAAGGGCTGCGGCACGTTCATCAGCGGCGCGGCGTCGCGAATCGGCCTGATGTCGACCTGGCTGCGCGGCAGGAAGGCCACGGCGCTGTCGAGATCGACGGTGAACCCGCCCTTGACCTGGTTGAAGATGACGCCCTCGACCTTCTCATTGTTTTCGAAGGCTTTTTCGAGCTTGACCCAGCTCTCCTCGCGCCGCGCCTTGTCGCGCGAGATGACGGCTTCGCCGAGCGCGTTTTCGGTTCGCTCGAGATAGACCTCGACCTCGTCGCCGACGACCGGCGCCGGGTCGCGGCCAAAGCCGGTGAATTCCTTGAGCGCCACGCGTCCTTCGGTCTTGAGGCCGATGTCGATGACGGCCACGTCTTTTTCAATCGCGACGACGCGGCCCTTGATGACGGAACCTTCGAAAGCGTCGGAGCCGCCGTAGCTTTCATCGAGCAGAGCGGCGAAATCGTCGCGCGTCGGCGCGCGCTGTGTGTTTGCGGATGCCATTGTTTCTCCTGGGGGGCTCCATCTAAGGAGCGGCGCCGGCGGGGTTGGCGTTAAAGGGAGCTCCCGGCTCTCGGACGTTTCTCGACCGCGCCGCGTCAAACCGACTGGCGTGTGGAGAAACGAAAGTTCAAACGAACTGGCCGGCGCGGCCCGAGGGTCGAAAGACTAAGGCTATGGTCGAAACCATCGAAGCGAAAAAACGCCCTTCTGGTCTCCCGCGTGTTAACTCTTGGATCGCGGCAGGCTTTCAATATCAGGCGTCGCGCCTTTTCGCAACTGGAGGCATCGGCGGCTAGCGGTGCAGTTTGAATTTCCGGCCATGACCCAGTGCGGTTCAGTCGGTCGCAAGCAGCGATTGAATTCAACACAACCGTCGGCGTTGCCCCAGTTTCGAAGTGCTCTCCCCCTTGTCGTAAGAACCAACACAACTCATATTTCCTCCGACCGGCTACATGGAGGGGGCATTGAGTAGACGAACCAGCATTAGCAGGAAACTGCTCTAATGAGCGTACTCGTGAATTCTTAGAATATAGGTACATCAATGAGGATCATAAATATCTAGGAATGCGGAGGAGCGGCTCTCCACATCTAGGTTTGCAGTTTGAATTTGAGCTCGATGCTGTAAAGGTAGGCCACAAGGCTAAGCGCCAAGACTAGTCAATAAGACATTGACGTACCATTTTTAAGACTGATAGAGATCAGGATCACCTTTTGGTGAGCAGGCTGCCTAACTGGAAACAAACCAAACGCAAGCCGTTCATGGATTTTGAAAATACGGTAACAATATTTTCAGGAGCGCATGGGGTTGGCACTGCTAGTGTGCACCTACTACTTGACCACTTAGAGGTCTTAAAAAGGCTC
>PLAI01000315.1 GCA_003134075.1 Methylocystaceae bacterium
CGTAGCCCACGGCAACCGCTTAACCGTTGATGCAAAGGGACAAAAGCGCTTAAGGAAATTTCCGGCCCATAACCGCAATGCCGTGGCAAAGAATCCGGCGGGTGTTATTTATGAGATAACGTCTTCATCCTCTGGATCGTTGCTGTTTGATTTTATGGGTCCTGCCGACCTAATCGACCTTCTGCAATCGGTTGAGGTTCACCTTTCGCGAGCCGCGNNCCGCTCTCGCCTCCGAGCGTAAATCCTCATAAATCGCCTTGCGCCGGAGGATGGCGGAGGCTTCTTGTGCAGGTGTTAGGCGAGCATTGTCAACAAGCTCGCTCATGGTAAGTTTGCCGCCATCTTTTTCCTCGCTTCGTTGGCAGAAATCGGATGCGAAACCCTTCGGCTAAAAGACGTCCAGCCCGCAAGCCGAATAACGATTCCAATTTAATTCTTATAGTTGTCGTCGCGGCGATCATGATAATCGCGGCGATAATNNTTGTTCCTTGTTGTTTCCACTGTCGCGCTTTGGCGGTCCACCGAACGCCTCGCCTCCATTGCGCACGCCTCATTCTAACCATCGAGGCGCACGACCAAGCACTCGGCGCGGCGATCCATGATCTGCGTATCTACACCGCGGGCGAGTCTTATACGGCATGCACTATGCCGAAGTGGTCACGGTCGACGATCGTCTGCGGCCCGTCGCCGATCTCACGCGCCTAAGTCTGGTGGAACCTGACCCGACAGCGCAGCCGAATTGAAGAATGGGCGATGCTCGAATCGACTTTGCTCGCCGCGCCCGCGTTCAAAGCGCCAGATCGAGCTCGGAGAGAACCGCGGGAACATGCTCCGAAACTGTCGGATGTATGTGCATGGCGCGCCGAAGCGTCGTGTAGGGCGCCTTGGCATACATGATGTCGAGAATGCAGTGGACGACCTCGTCGCCGCCGACGCCGAGGATGGAGGCCCCGAGAATCTGGTGGCTGTCAGCGTCAACGACGATTTTGATAAACCCCTGAGTTTCGCCCTTCTCGACGGCGCGCGCCACCTCGCTCATTGGCCGCCTGCCAATCAGGATGCGCCTTCCCGACTTCCGCGCCTCGGCCTCCGTCAGACCGGCGCGGCCGAGCGGCGGATCAACATAAAGCGCATAGGCCGGAAGCCGGTCGCTGACGCGGCGGCGATCGTCGTCGAGGAGATTGGCCGCGACGACCTCGAAGTCATTATAGGCGGTATGGGTGAAGGCGCCCTTGCCATTGCAATCGCCGAGCGCCCAGATGCCGGGCACACTGGTGCGCAGCTCATCGTCGACCACAATAAATCCGCGCTTGTCGATTTCGACACCGGCCTTCTCGAGGCCGAGATCGTCGGTATTCGGTCGCCGTCCCACCGCCAGCAGCGTATGGGAGCCAATGACCTCTGGATCACCAGACTCGCAATCCACCATAACCGCGGTATCCGCGCCGCGCCGCGCGAAGCTGATGCATTCGGCGCGAAGGCGAATGTGGATTCCCTCTGCCTCGAGAATGTCCTTCACAGCCGCGGACACATCCTCGTCCTCGCGATGGATCAAACGCGATCCCTTCTCGACGACGGTCACCTCGCTGCCGAAGCGGCGGTACATCTGCGCGAACTCNNCATGTTGGGTACGAGCGCGCGGCCGCCGACATTGATGAAGATACGGCTTGCCGACAGCAGTTCGTCTCCAACCCCGATTTCGTTCGGCGCCTCGAAATGGGCATGGCCTTTGTAGATGGCGCAGTTAGCCATTCCCTTCAGCCAAGCCTCGAGCCCGGCGCGCGAATTGCCCACGACCGCGTCCTTTCGGGCCTTGACCCTCTTCATGTCGACGGCGATCGGCCCGCCGATCGTCAGCCCATACTCCGCGGCGCGGCGCGCGACACGAGCGGCATGGGCGCTGGCGACGTGCGTCTTCGTGGGCGTGCATCCGGTGTTGACGCAGGTTCCGCCGATAAGGTTGCGCTCGATTAGGGCGACGCTCATACCGACTCCGTTGAGGCGGCCGGCCAGGGATGGCCCAGCCTGCCCCGCTCCGATGATGATCGCGTCGAATGTCCTGGTCACGAGAATGACCTCACAATCAGAATCGGGTCGCCGATCGTGATCACATCCTTGTGGAGCGCGATCGGAAGATCCTTGGCGACCGCCCGGTTAGCTAAATCAATCTCGTCACAGATCAATGGCGATGTCGCCCTCGGGCCGGCAGCAGCAGGTTAGCACGTTTCCGACCGCGGGCGCGTCAAGCGGGTCTGGCCGGTAGCTAACCCTCCCTGCCACAAGGCCGGTCTCACATGTATGGCAGACGCCGGCGCGGCATGCCCACCGCACTGGTATGTCGCACGCTTCAGCAAGCTCGAGAAGGCTTTGGAACGCTGGATCCCAACGGACATTCAGGCCGCTCCGGGCGAACGAATNNCGGCGCCTCCGCGACGCCTGGCGTAAGCGACGGACCGGGGCCGAAAATCTCGAGGTGGATGCGATTCGCAGTGATTCCCCAGCCTGCGAGGCCAAGCGTCACATCGTGCATGAAGCGGGCGGCCCGCATATGTAGAAGTCGCCATTGCGCGGTATCCCGAGCTCCTGGAGCCCACCCATGTTTAAACGCCCCAGAGCGTCAAATTCCAGATCCAGCTTGTCTTCGGGAGCGCGAGAACTGTACCAGATGTGGCTGTGGCCGTGGACCAAAGCTTTTAAGAGAGCGCGGGTCTCCTCGGCAAAAGGGTGCTCACGGCCGTTGCGGGCTCCATGGAGCCACCAGACTTCCCTCGGCGACGCCTCGCGCCGCGCTCACGTCGAGAATGTCGCCAACCTGCAGCTTTTCGTCGATGTAAGCGCCAGCCACGCCATGGGCTTCCCGCTTGATGCTCAGACGATAGCTCTCGCTGCTAGGTTCGCTCGACAGCGAATAGCTGCGGAAAAGCGCGGGTGCATTTGCCGAAGGCCTTAGCCGCAGAACGACGAATTGGCCGGGCAGGGCTTCGGCAAGAGCGCGCCCATCGATAGGCTCAAGCGTCAGCGAGATGACATTGCCGTTCTCGTGAACCTTTCGCGACACCCGCAGCGGGCGGAAGCCCTGCCACGCCGGAGCCGGCCCCGACACCCCAGCGAGCCCCGCGTTTCCTGTCAGCGCGCCGCCGCTCTGCTCTTGCTCCAGCAAAGACTCGAAGGAGGCGCGCCAACCAGGGCTCAGCGCTGGGATGCGCAGCGCCCGCTCCAGTTGGTCGCGAGGGTGACCCGGCATGTACAGCAGGGCATTGATCTCGAAGACGCTCATGTGCTCGGGACTCGCCGCGATCCGCACAATCTCGTCTCCAGATTCCACCTCGCCTTCCTGCAAAACACGGAAGTAGAAACCAGGCCGGCCGTGCGCGACCAGCAGCGCGGCCATCTTCGGTTCGTTCATGCGGATGCCCACCCGGTAACAAGTCACGCGCGGCTGGGTGACCTCGAACAAAGCTTGGCCTATTCGGAAGCGATCGCCAATGCACACTTCTTGGTCAGACAGGCCGTCGACGGTGAAATTCTCACCGAACTGCCCATGGGTGAAGTCGTCTCGACCGAGCTGGCGCCGCCAATAACGATAAGAGTCCATTTGATAGACGAAGACGGCCCGGTGTTCGCCGCCATGCCCGGCCAAGTCGCCTTGCCCGTCACCATCGTCGACATTTAGCCGCCGAACCATCCGCGGGCCGTGGACCGGATATTTCCACACGCCGGCGCGGACTGTCCTGCCTTGCCAGGCGACATTCCACGACATGCCGACATTCACCGATAATAATGATGGCATTTTGCCCCATCCGCGCTGATGGACGTCCCGGTTTTCTGGGGACCGTTGGAGCGCCCCAACGGCCGCCTCGCCCCGCGGGGTTCAACCGGCTCCGCCCTGGCCTCTCGTCGCCGGGATCAGCTTCAGACTGGCGGGAGCGCGCCTTTTCTCGGCTTCCGGCGAAGGCGATCGCGCACTCTTGGCGCTATGTTTAAGCTGGGTTTTACGCTCCCCCGACCGACTAGCCGTTCCGCGCAATCTGGGATCAGCGCGCCAAACCCGACGGCGGGAATCGCGCCAGATCCGTGGGTGAAAGGAATCCTCGTATCGCGAAGCGCATCGGGGTTCGCCATGCTCATGCTCCTCATTCGAGTGACCGAGGGCGTCTAGACAGATAACAGCGACCTTAGCTCGTTCAAGCGCGGTCGGATCCAGCTTCCGCAACCGCGTTAAGGCATGAACCTTGCGTAAGTCTCGGCGGCGCGGCGCATGGCGCAAATCTCCACGGAGTGGGAAGCGAGTCGGAAGAATGATTGATACTGTCCGCCAATTGATTGACNNCTCACGCCATTTGCCGCGATCCGGGTTACGCTCGCATTGGAAGAGACCTTCGACGTGGAATTTCCGGCGCGCATGCTGCGCGCTCAGAGCTTCGCCTCGATCAATTCGATTGTCGCCTGCCTGGACGAATTGCGCTCGCTCACTTCGCGCCGGCTCGAAGCCGCTTAGCCAGAGCTGTTTTTGCGTCTACCGAACCGAAAGATCGAACTGACCGGCACCATGGCGTAAATCCCGGAGTTTCGCGGGAAGCTTCAGCTCAGCGCAGCGATCGGCGCCGCGCCGGAGCCAATGGCCACCCTTGCGAATGGCAACTAACTAGAGCGGATCCTGCCGCCGCCAATCCTTCGCATGATCACGGAGCGCCGCCTCCAAATCGCGCGTCATGCAAACCATGTTTTGCGCCCAATATTCAACTTCGGTCGATTGCGAATTTTCCCGAGCCCACCACGGAGAGATAGAGGAAGATAAAGCAATAGACGGCGGCAAGTTCGCCCTTGTTGAGCAGCGGCAGCAGCCCATGCTGCGCGTGACCGAGGAGATAGGCGAAGGCCATGAAGCCGGAGAGCACGAAGGCGACAAGTCGTGTCTGGAAACCCACGAGCAGCAGCGCGCCGCCGGCGATTTCAATGACGCCCGCCGCGCCGAGCAGAGACATAAGCTTCACGCCGGCGAACATCTCCACATGTGGAACGCCGAAGAGTTTGGCGGTTCCATGCGGGATAAGCAGGATCGCGAGGACGATCCGCAAAAGCCCAAGCACATGCGGCGCGAAACGCCCAGGGATAATCGTTAAGGATTTCATCATCGCCTCCTTTGTTTCGAGAATCGCTTGAACAGAGATTCATGAGATGTCTCAAAGCTATTTCATACCGAATAGCACGCCAATCGCGTTCGCCTGTAGCCCGCGATCATGGCCCGCTCCCTGGAGATTTTCACGGTCAATTTCCTTTCGTTGAATTTTGTCTCGCAAGGACGGCGCGCCGACCGTCCGTCGAATCCAGCGGCGGCTTGGGGCGAAAAAATCGCAAACCCCGGCTAACGCTTCGTCCAACCAGTCGCGATCCGGCGCGGTCGAGACAACGAGTTCTTGACCGCGCCACGAAAGCTACGAGGCCTTCGTCTGTCGAGCGGTCGCGCGATCAGGCGCGAAGCAAAATCTTGCGATGGGTCAAGAAGCGCTCGAGGCTCCGTTACGGACGGGGCTCATCGCGACGACAATTTTGATCGATATTCGGCGCGAGGGGGCTGGCGCCGCCAATGTCGTTCGCGAGGCGCGGATGCGACGGCGAGGCCGGCTTCTGGATATTCGGAAAACAACTCCCGCAATACGATAAGCAAGTCCGCCGCTTGCCGCACCGCTCCAAAGGAAAGCGCGACACGAATGTCGGCGACGATGATCTCGCGCACCTGTCGCGGGCCGAGAGTGCCCAAATCCTGGAGATAGAACGATAGCAAGGCGCGGTGTCTCGCGGACGGTGGCGCGCCCAAGTACAATTCATGTGGAGCGAGCTCGGCGAACATCGCGCATTGTTCGACCGTAACCATGGCGTTTCCTCCTTATACGTCGCCACAATGCCGCACGGCGCTCAGCCCAATTTGGTCTTGTTTTTGATGCGGTGCGCCGACATCACCGAAACGATTAAGTCATTTTGGCACAGCTCCCCTGAGGTCGAGATGGCCCGGACATTAAATTTCTGTTAACCCTGCTTTGTCTTGTTTGAGCTTGCACGACTGAACGTTAGCCGCACGCCACGGCGCGGGAGGCTATGAACTCGCGGGAGATTCGTATGACAGGAAACTCCAGTTCCCGGTCTTCCGAATTACAGCTCTCGCTAAATTTGACACGAAGCGAGCTTGTCCGGGCATTCATCCGCGAAGCGGCGCTAGCGGAAGGCGTGCTCCCCGCCACCGCAAGCTTTATCGCCGAGGACTCGCTCGAGGTGTGGTCGGCTCTTTGCGCCTTGGCGTCGACCCGCGAGCGCGCTCACGTCATCGTGTCGTGTTCTCACCGAGAAGTTCGATCCCGAATCTTGTTGCAAGGCCATTCTCGATTTTCGGCGATTGTCGCGTCGCTCGCCGCCCGCATCCGACGGGATGCGGGACTGTCCTATCGTGAGCGAGGAATTGATGGGTGGGAGCTAAGCCTTCACCGCAGCCTCAACGAGGAAATCGAGCGGTCCGAATTATCGGACGAAGCGATGTCGCCGACGCCAGCCGCGACGGCGCCGACAAGCGGTTTACAGACCGACCTGCCCCAGCAAGCGGACTCCGCGGCGATCGCTCGGTGCTTCCTCCAGGTTTATGGCCACAACTATGTGCATACGGAGGTGTTCTCGCCGCAGCGTTATTGGAACAAGGTCGAGAACGGCGAGCTTATTCCAGTGGTGACGCGGGACCAAAAGGGTGAGGTGATCGGTCACGTCGCGCTGGAGCGCGAACCCGGCGCATCCATCGCCGAGCGCGGGGAGGCGGTCGTGCTGCCGGCTTACCGTGGACATCATTTGCTCGAGCAAATGACCGAGCGGCTCTCCGAAGAGGCTCACAAACTCGGCCTGATCGGAGTTTACGCCATGCCGGTCACCATCCACACTTTTTCTCAGCGCAACGATGAGCGGGCTGGCATGCCGGTCTGCGCCGCCCTGCTCGGCGCGGCGTCAGAAACCTCTCGCCCGAAAGATCTGGCGGCCCCAACCGCCGGGCAGCGGCAAAGCCTTCTCATAACCTTTCGCTTCTTGCGGAAGCCGGCCAGACCCAAGGTTTATCCGCCCGAGCCTTACCGTAAAATAGTGCTCCAAATCTATGAGAGCCTCGGCGTGGCCGCGTCGGCGTGCGAGTCCGCGGCGCCGACCGCCAGGGAATCGAAAACAACGATCAAAGTTGACCATCGCGGTTACGGGAAAATCCATTTCGAGCACGTTGGTCCGAATGCCGGCATAGAACTGAAGCAGGCATTGCAGGATGTGCGGAGCCTCGGCGCCCGTTCGGTGCAGCTTTCCGCTCCTGTCGATGACCCCGGACTGCCGTTGCTGGCGGACAGAGCCCGCGATCTTGGCTTTTTCTTCTGCGGCCTCGGGCCCGCGTTTTCGGATGGAACCGATACTCTTTTGCTTCAGTTTTTAAGCGACCCGCTGGACACACGAAAGCTCCAACTCTTTACAAATCAAACGAAGGATCTCTTGTCTTTCATCGAGCTTGATCGTGGCGCGGTTGGGCGGCCTGGTTGAGGCGGAGGGAGTTCGTGCACGGACTATGATCTCCTGTCCGCCGCCGTAGCGAAGGAATCAGCGGTTCTTCGGCATGGCGGCGGCGCGCCCGCCAAGCCTCCCTCCCCGCTCAATCCGCTCCGACAAGCTTCTTGACGGCTCCGGTGAGCGAGCCGACGGCCTGCTCGGCCCCTTCGAATATCCCACCGCCGTCGCCGGCGACGGGCGCGTGATGCGGCGCGTCGTCAATCTTTTTGGCTGCGGCGACGGACGCCGCGCGCGGCTTGGCGGCGGGCTTGGGAGCGACGGGCTTCGCGGCCGCCGTCGCGGGGTGGCCGGAGTCGCCGGAATTGGCGGCGGACGCGGCTGGGTCGCCATCGGCGGCGGCTGGATTGACGCTGGCGAGATTGGCGGCGTGCGCGACGGTCCGTTTCTTCGCCGGTTTCGCGGCGGCGGGATTCTGGCCAGGCGCGTTCGCGTCGGCCGGGACGGAAGGCGCCGGCTCCGATGGCTCGCCGCTCTTGAGAATGTCAGAGATCGCATCGGGAGAGGGAGCCGAAACGGCAGCCGGTGGCGTCGCGACGGTCGCGTGCGGCGTCGTGTCCGGGGCTAGCGAACCATCGGGACGAATCGTCGCCACGTACGTCTCGGCGGGCGCGGAAACAGCGGGGGGCGTCTTGGCCTGCGCGGCTTGGCTGGCCGGCGGGGCGGCGGAAGGAGCATCGGTATCGATCGCGCTGACATTTTCTTCGGCGGTTGGCGCGGCTCCATCCGTGAGCGCGAGCGACATGGCGCCGGCGAACGTGACCAGCACGAACGCCGCGAGCGCGAGAATCAAGCGCCGCGACTGAAGTGTCTCCATCGATAATTCGGCCGGTTGCGCCTTTCCTTTGGCGGGCGCGGCCCCCTTCGCGTTGCGCGCGACAGCTTTTCGGACCCCCTCGCGACGCGGCGGCGGGGGCGGATCGTTCCGCGGCTTTGCTAACTGACAATCGACAGTCCAATCACGGGCGCGAACCCGGCGCAAATGCTCTTCGAACTCTTGAACGCCCGTACTAAGTTGTTGTTGATCAAACAGCTTAGCCATGCTCTCACTCTCCGCTAACGCACGCTCCGGGGATGGATCGACCTATCGACCTCGCTATCGCAGACGGCGAACGCTCATTACGCATTACGCATTCGCGAACGAAAGCTCCGGGTCGCTTTCGTTCCTATAAAACCACTCATAAACGGTAATAAATTGTGAAGTTTTCACCATACTCGTCCTTGCGATTTGTCAACGCAGCAAAACACTCAATTGTGGCCGATCTTTGTAAGGGCTTGCGCACAAAGCGGAATTTTTACGCTTTGGACGCAGCGCGGCGCGCCCTTACAGACTCCGCGTGGTTAATTTCCGCGAACGCCGTCGGCGGTCAGCCGCGGTCGATGGAATCAATAACCGCGTTTGATGGAAAACTCGTGACGCCGCGCGGCCGCGGACGCGAGCCATCGACCTATGGTTGCGTCGCCGCCGCCGCGACCTCGCAAATGGCGCAAGGCTGCTCGGGCTCTGGCGGCGTGAACACCGGCGATGTCCACCCGCCGCCCAGGGCCACGATCAGCGCCAGCGACGCCTGAAGCCTGCGCGTCTTAAGGGTCACGGCCTGACGCCGCGCCTGAAGCGAATCCGCTTGCGCCGACTCGACCTCGATATAATTCACGGCGCCTTCTGTATAAAGTTTTATCGCGATATCCAGCGTCTTGCCGGTCGCCACGACGGCCGCGTCTATGTCCCTGGCCTCGCGCGCGAGGTAATTGACTCCCGCCAACGCGTCCTCGACTTCCTCGATCGCCCTGAGAACCTGCTCGCGATATTGAGCCACCGCCTGAAGGTAAGCAGCCTCGGCGTCACGCAGATCCGCCGTGTGCGCGCCGCCGTCGAATATGGGCAGCGTCATCGACGGCCCCAGCGACCACACGCTGTTGCGCCAATTGA
>PLAI01000092.1 GCA_003134075.1 Methylocystaceae bacterium
CCTGTCATTGTTGGGGTGGACGGCCCCACGGCATCGCGTGCCACACTTGGGCTGTGCAACCACCAAGAGCGGAGCCGTCCATGACCCAGTTTAGTCGCATCGGCCTTGACACGTCCAAGGCCGTCTTCACCC
Source organism: Methylocystaceae bacterium (assembly GCA_003134075.1). Taxonomy (GTDB): domain Bacteria; phylum Pseudomonadota; class Alphaproteobacteria; order Rhizobiales; family Beijerinckiaceae; genus Methylocystis. Next base: position 133 of record PLAI01000092.1, read on the forward strand.
TGCATTGCGTCGACGACGCGGGGAAGCCGCTTCTGCGCATCAACCTGCGCCGCGCCCAGTTGCTGCCGTTCTTCAAGAAGCACGCCCCCACCGTGGTCGCCATGGAAGCCTGCGGCGGCTCGCACCACTGGGCACGCAAGCTGCTCGCGCTGGGCCACGAAGTGCGCCTGATCCCCGCACAATATGTCAAACCGTACCTGAAGCGCGGCAAGAACGACCGCAACGACGCCGAAGCGATTTGCGAAGCCGCCGGCCGCCCGGACATGCGCTTCGTGCTGGCCAAGACCGAGGACCAGCAGGCGCAGGCCATGGTCATGAAGGTGCGCACCACGCTGATCGACCAGCGCACCCAACTGATCAACGCACTGCGCGGCCATGCCGCGGAGTTCGGCGTGATCGCCGCCAAGGGGATCAGCAAGATCCCGCCCCTGCTGACAGCGATTGCGGCCGAGACCACGATCCCGGCGATCGCCCGTGAGATGATGGCTCTGCTGGGCCAGCAGATCGATCACCTCAACAACCAGCTCGCCGCGCTGGAAGCCAGGTTCGCGGCGATGCACCAGGCCAACGCGCTCAGCCAGATGCTCGCCACTGCGCCGGGCATCGGCCCGATCATCGCGCTGACCTTTGCGATCGAGGTGGATGTATCGGCATTCGAAACCGGTCGTCACCTGGCGGCATGGCTGGGCCTGACGCCGCAGGAACATTCGACGGGCGGCAAACAGCGTATGGGCGGCATCAGCCGGGCCGGCAATGAGCGGCTGCGCTCGTTGTTGGTGGAGGGGGCCATGTCGGTGATCACGGCGGTCGAAACACGGGGCAGCAAGCTGGCCACGCCCTGGCTGCTGGCGATGCTGGCGCGGCGGCCGAAGAAGGTCGTCGCGGTGGCATTGGCCAACAAGATGGCGCGGATGATCTGGGCGATGATGACGCGCCGCGAGGTCTATCGCCGGCCCACCGCCGCCGGCGCAGCGCGCAGCACGGCCGCGGTTTCGTGACGTAACGCTTCGGAGTGGAACCCATGCCCCGTCCCTTGATCGGCGACACACCAATGACCGATGCCGAGCGCCAGGCACGCTACCGCGCCGCGCGTGCGGCCGGCGTGCCGGTGGTCCGCACCCGCCGCCCGGCCGACCACCGCGGCCGTGCCACACGCTGGCACGCCACGGTCGCCGCGCTGGTGCAGATGCAGGGCGAATACGTCGCCTGGCTGGCAGCCTTGCCGGCGAACCTGCAGGACAGCCCGCTCGCCGAGGCGTTGCAGGCGATTTGTGATCTCGATCTTGGCGAGTTGCAGGCGGTCGAACCGCCGCGCGGCTTCGGCCGGGATTGAACAACCGGATGGCCCAATCGGCATGGGTCGCGATGACGCGCGCAACGGCGGCAACGGCGATCCCGCCGCATCCGCCGGAGCGGGCGTTGATGCCGGGGTGGAAGAGCTGAATGAGATGACGATCGGTCGAACCGACGATCCAGTGAACCCGACACTCGCAATGGCTCTCGAAGCCGCGTCATTGTTTGGGATTGGATCGCGGAACCCATCTGGGCCAGCGGCCATGCAGCCGCGCCAACAGGCCGGACACATGACCGCAATCGAACCGCCCGTCAGATTTTCTCATCTTTGCTCTTGCATCCAGGGGGCCGTCCACACATGCGAGGCGCGCAGCAACGAAGCAATCTCCTGCCTGACGAGGCGCAGTACGCTCGTCAGGCAGGAGATTGCTTCGGCGCTGCGCGCCTCGCAATGACAGGTTGTTCCGGCGTTTCCACTCACAGTGAAAGCGCTCTAAGACGCCGCCGCACGCGGCCTGAACACGGTCTTTCGGAGAACATCGCCCGCATGACACAGGACCGGGATTCGTCGATCCCCGATATCGTGACCGCGGCGATGCGGTTGGCGCCGGCGGTGCGCGCGGCGCGCGACGATGCCGAACGGATGCGCCAGACCCCACCCGGGCTTGCGGCCGAGATCACCCGGGCGGGGATCTACCAGATGTATCTGCCGCGCTCGATGGGCGGCCCCGAGACAGCACCGCTGACCGCGTTCCGGGTTGTCGAGGAACTCTCGAAAGCCGACGGATCGGTCGGCTGGTGCGCCATGATCGCCACCGCGCTGTCCATGAGCGTCGGTCGTCTGCCGGTCGAGGTCGGCCGCGAACTGGCCGGCGCCCCGGCGGATTATCGCGCCGCCGGATCGGCCCGCCCGGGCGGGCGCGCCTGGCAGGTCGAGGGAGGCTATCGCGTCAAGGGACGCTGGAATTTCGCCAGCGGCATCCAGAACGCGCGCTGGCTGTACTGCACCAGCATCCTGATGGACGGCGATACGCCGCGTCTGACGGCCGCCGGCGCGCCGGTACTGCGGGCGTTGTGGGTGCCCAGGGAGTCGGTCACCATCGTGGACACCTGGTCGGTGATGGGAATGCGCGGCACCGGCAGCCAGGATTTCACGGTGGACGATGTCTTCGTCCCGGAGCGCCGAAGCTGTCCGTCCGACGATAAGCCGCACGAGACCGGCCCGCTGTACAATCCGCGCGCCTGGTACGTGCATCTTTGGACTCCCTCGGCGGGAAACGCCCTGGGCATCGCACGCGGAGCGATCGACAGCCTGGCCGAAATCGCCGCCACCGAGGCCACCACCATGTCGGCCAGCCTGCTGCCCGACCGGCCGATGGTGCAAACCCGGATCGCCGAAGCCGAGGCCATCGTCAGCACCGCCCGCGCCTTCGTGTTCGACGCCGTCGGGTCGCTCTGGCGCGCCTTGGGTGCCGGAGAAACACCGTCGGATCGGGCAATCGCGCAGGGCCGCCTGGCGCTGGTGCATGCGATGCACGAAGCGGTTCGCGCCGTGGACAAGGTGTTTCACGCCGCGGGCACCAACGCCATCTATACGCGGCTGCCGCTGGAACGAGCCTTCCGGGACGTGCATGTCGCCGTCCAGCATGCCGCGGGATTGCCGGGCTATTTCGAATCGGCAGGCAAGGTGTTGCTCGGCCTGCGACCAGCGGACCCCGGCTGGTGATCGTCGCGTGACCCAGCCAACCTTGTCATTGCAGCGAAGCGACGCCTTGTCATTGCGAGAAGCGAAGCNNTGACAGCTTGTTCCGGCGCTTCCACTCACGCTGAATCAACTCTAAGCCGCCGCAACCTCCAGCGCCTTCTCCGCCACCGTCGCCGCACGCGACCGTGCGCGCGCCGGCGCACGTCCCGCATCGGTTCCGGCGTGACTCGTAACCGCCGCCGCCGCCGGCCGCGCTACTACGAGCGGCACCGTCACGCCCGCCACCTGGCCATACAGCGCCGCGTATTCCGCCGCCGGCCCCGCCCAGCTGAATCGCCGCGCCATCGCCGCCGCGCGCATCGTCGCCAGGTGATCGGCGTGGTCGAATGCGTCGAACGCGCGCGTGCACGCACCCATCAGCCCGTCATGCGACAACGCGGAGAACAGAAAGCCCGTCGCACCATCGTCGATCGTATCCACCAGCCCGCCGGTGGCATGCGCGATCGGCAGCGCGCCGTAGCGCTGAGCCTGCATCTGGGTCAGTCCGCACGGCTCGAACCGTGACGGCATCAGCGTGAAGTCGCTGCCGGCGATGATGCGCCGTGCCATCGGTTCATTGAACCCCACCAGCACCGCCATGTCGTCCCGATGTTGCCGCGCGGTCCTGCTCAGCGTCTGTTCGATCTCGGGATCGCCCAGCCCCAGTATGGCGATCTGCCCGCCCAGCCCGACGATGTCGTGCGCCGCCTCGGCGACCAGGTCGGCCCGGGCGGTCACCCAGACGCCGCGTCCGGGCAACCGCGACCTTATGTCCGGCGCCACGGCCCCGTCCGGCGCGCGCACGAAACGGATCATCCCCTCCGGCGCGTCTTGCCGGCGGGTGACGATGCAGGTGCGCTCATGGGACTGGGCTTCTCGCACGGGCTAGCGGTCTCCTTATTGCGACGCGTGTTCGGCGGCGTCCGGCGCTTCGGCCTCGGGAACCGCCGCCTCGATCCAGCCGACGCGCACGCGCGCCGCCATGATCATCGTCTCGGCTTCCTCGCGCGACAGATCGAGCCCGGTGAGGAAGCCGTCGTGCTTGGTCGTCTCGCCGTCCTTCTTTTCGCTCCAGCCGACGAGATCGTCGGGCACGCAGCCCGCGAAATCCTCTATCGTCTTCACGTCGTTCTCGCCGAGCCTGACGAGCATCTCCGAGGTGATCCCGTCGACCTCCTTCAACTCGTCGGCGACGCCAAGCTCCTTGCGACGAGCCTCGTTCTCCAGTTCGACGCGCTCGAGATAGGCTTTCGCGCGATTCTGGATTTCCAGCGCCGTATCCTCGTCGAACCCTTCGATCGACGCGAGTTCGGTCGGCTCGACGAAGGCCAAATCCTCCACCGAGCGAAACCCTTCCGACGCGAGCAGCCGTCCCACGACTTCGTCGACGTCGATCGCCTTCATGAATACGCGCGTGCGCTCGTCGAATTCCTTCTGGCGGCGCTCCGATTCCTCTGCCTCGGTCAAAATGTCGATGTCCCATCCGGTTAGTTGCGAGGCGAGCCGCACGTTCTGACCGCGCCGGCCGATGGCCAGCGACAGCTGATCGTCGGGCACGACGACCTCGATGCGGTTGGAGTCTTCGTCCAGCACCACCTTGACGACTTCGGCCGGCTGCAGCGCGTTGACGATGAAGGTGGCGGCGTCCGCCGACCAGGGAATGATGTCGATGCGCTCGCCCTGCAGTTCGCCTACAACCGCCTGCACGCGCGAGCCGCGCATGCCGACGCAGGCGCCGACCGGNNTCGTAGACATAGGCGCGCAAGCGGTCGCCCGGACGGAAGGTCTCGCGCGGGATCATTTCGTCGCGGCGAACAATGCCCTCGCCGCGTCCAAGGTCGATGATGACATTGCCATATTCGACCCGCTTGACGACCCCGTTGACGATTTCGCCGATGCNNCGATTGCGCGGCGATGCGGCCAAAATCGAACGGCGGCAGGGTCTCGGAAATCCAGTCGCCGGGCTGCGCCGCGGGATTGCGCTTGCGCGCCTCGGCCATCGAGATTTGCGTCGCGTCATTGTCCACGGCGTCGACGACCAGCATTAGGCGCGAAAAGCGCACCTCGCCGGTGCGCGGATTGATTTCGGCGCGCACCTCGGTCTCCTGGCCGTAACGCGAGCGCGCCGCCTTTTGCAGCGCGTCCTCCATCGAGGCGATGACGATCGAGCGATCGATCGATTTTTCGCGCGCGACGGCGTCGGCGATTTGCAAAATCTCCAGTCGATTGGCGCTGACGGCCATTGTTTCGTCTCCTTGCGGCGAACGGACGATTCCGCGCGCTGGCCTTAGCCGCGCGAAGAACCGGATTCGCTTCCCTTCTTCTTAAAATGGGTCTGCACGCCGGCCGGAACCAGCGGCTTGGGTTTTTGTCGCGCCTTCGACGCGAAACGGCCGGGTCCGCGGCGCGGAGGTTCGTCCGGCGACGCCTCGGCGTCTTGCTCCTCGTTCTCCGCGCCCGTCGTTTCGGCGGTCGCCTTGGCCGCGCGGAGCGAGGCGCGAATCAGCGCCTCGGTCAGCATCAGCTTGCCTTCGTCGAGATCGCGCAGCGACAGGCGCACGATCTTTTCCTCGTCGGCGCGCGCGTCATTGCGCTCCAGCGTCAGGATCGCGTCGCGGCCCTCGCCTTCGACGCCGCTTATCACGCCGCGAAAACGCTTGCGGCCGTCGCTGTGAGGCTGCGTCAGTTCGATCTTGGCCTCATGGCCGACCGCGCGCCGCCAGTCGGAAACCCGCACCAGCGGCCGGTCGATGCCCGGCGAAGAAATTTCCAGGCGATATTCGCCGGGGATGGGATCGGCGACGTCGAGTTCGGGCGAAAGCGCCTGGCTCGCGGCTTCGCAGTCGCCCACGGACATGCTCCCATCGGGGCGCTCGGCCATGATCTGCAAGGTCTGGCCATTTTGCGCCAACAGCCGGACGCGCACCAGTCGCAGCCCGAGTTGCTCAAGCACGGGAATGGCGATCGCGGCGACGCGCGCGGCGACGCCGGTCTCGGAAACGAGACGCGGCTCGTCGAGCGCGGCGTGAACGATGTCGGCGTTTTGCGTCAAGCCTTGCCTTTCTAGGCGCCTATTTGATCGGGTCCAAAAGAAAAAGAGCGGGTCCGGGCGTGGACCCACTCTCAATCGGCGATCATTCGAGAATGATCGTTATGAGATGGAATGAACGTCTCTATACACCCGCCGGCCGGCCCAGCGCAAGAGCGCGCGACGAACCCGAAGCCGGACGGACGCATCGGCGCCTTTTGCCGCCATCCGGGGAGAAGGCGCTGAAGCCGAGAAGTTTAGATCACCACGACCTGCGTGCCGATCTTCACCCGGTTGTAAAGGTCGATCGCGTCGATATCGCGCATGCGGATACAGCCCGAGGACACGCCCTGGCCGATCTTCTCCGGCTCATTGGTGCCGTGGATGCGATACATCGAATCCTTGCCGTTCTGATATAGGTAGAGCGCGCGCGAGCCGAGCGGATTGTCGGGGCCGCCGGGCAGGCCGCCGGCGTCGGCGGTCGGCTGCAAATGCGGCCAGCGCTCCAGCATGTCCTTGGGCGGCATCCAGCGCGGCCATTCCTGCATCTGGCCGACACTGGCGCGGCCGGTCCAGCCCATCGCGTCCTGTCCGGTGGCGACGCCGTAGCGAATCGCCTTGCCGCCGGGCTGAATGAAGTAGAGGAAGTGGTTGTGCGTATCGACGATGATCGATCCGACGGGCTCGCTGGTCTTGTAGTCAACCTGATAGCGCTCGAAGTCGTTGGGGATTTCCGCCTTGGGGGCAAGCGCCAGAAACTCGGCGTCACGTCCGCTGACCTTCGGGTCAGGCATGCGAACACCGTTGCAGCCGGCCAAGCAGACGGTCGCCAACGCCGCGGCGACAAATGTTCTCATCCGCATAAAAAAGCTCCTCTACGCCGCAAAAGATCATTAGACTTCTGGTTACCATAGTTTTGCCGGCTTTGGGGAGGCGCCGCGGGAATTTTGCCGTTGTGTGTCTTTGGCGCCACAGTGGCGCTTTTGTGGCGCGATTGAGTTCGAACGAAACGGCGCATGGCGCGAGCCTCCATGCGTTCGCCTGTAACCTGGGGCTGAAATTTTGCGCACGCTGATCGTCTCGCATCCAAGTTCGCTCGATCACGACATGGGTCCGGGCCACCCCGAGAGGCCGGATAGGCTGCGCGCCATCGAAGCGGCGCTGGGCTCCGAAAAATTCAAGCGCCTGGAGCACCTTATCGCGCCCTTCCCGCCGCGCGAGGCGCTATGCCGCGCGCATCCCGAGAGCTATCTCGACGCGCTGGAGCAGGCGTCGCCGAGGGAAGGTCTCGCCGCGCTCGACGCCGACACCGCGATGAACCCCAAAACGCTGGAAGCCGCCCAGTACGCCGCCGGCGGCGGCGTCGCGGCCGTCGACGCCGTGATGTCCGGCGGCGCGGACACCGCCTTTGTCGCGGTACGGCCGCCCGGCCATCACGCCGGCGTCGCCACGCCGATGGGCTTCTGCTTCTTGAACAATATCGCCATCGCCGCGCGTCACGCCCAGGCGACGCGGGGCGCCGAGCGCGTGGCCATCGTCGATTTCGACGTTCATCACGGCAATGGGACGCAAGAGATTTTCTGGGCCGACAAGAGCGTGCTGTTTTGCTCCACGCATCAGGCGCCCTTTTATCCCGGAACGGGCGGGCGCAACGAAACGGGCGAGTTCAACACGGTCGTCAACGCGCCGCTGTTTTCCGGCGCGAGCGGCGACGCGTTCCAGGAAGCCTTCGCCGATAGAATATTGCCGCGCGTAAACGACTTCGCGCCGGACTTAATATTGATCTCCGCTGGCTTCGACGGGCATCGCCGCGATCCGCTCGGCGGGCTGCTGCTCGACGAGCGGGATTTTTCAGAGGTGACGAAGCGGCTGCTCGACATCGCCGACCGGCGGTGCCATGGGCGAGTCGTTTCTTTCCTCGAAGGCGGCTACGATCTCGAAGCGCTGGCGGCCTCCGCCGCCGCTCACGTCGAAGCGCTGATGGGCGCTTGAAGGCGCGGAGCCGCAAAAAGCAAAATCCGCGAACCCATGGGGTGCGCGGATTAAAAAGCAGCGCCGCGATGGGCGAAAGGCTCAGCCCTGGCGAGCCTTGAAGCGCTTCTGCACCTTGTTGATGATGTAGACGCGGCCCTTGCGTCGCACCAGCTGGTTGGCGCGGTGACGGTTACGCAGGGATTTCAGGGAGTTGCGGACTTTCATCTCTAGTTCCTCGGCAAAATAAAATCGGCCGGGATGAACGCCCAGCGGCTCGTGAGGGCGGTCTATGCCCCAAATCGCCGCGCCGATCAAGGCAAAAGGTGGAGCGCAAAGCTCGCCGGGTCGCGCCGAGGCGTCGTCACCCGCCAGCCTTCTCGCGCGAAAACTTTTCCCAGCCGGCCGCGCGCAGTTGGCAGGCGGGGCAGACGCCGCAGCCATATCCCCAGTCGAAGCGCTTGCCGCGCTCGCCGAGATAGCAGGTGTGCGTCTCTTCCACGATCAGGCGCGTCAGGATTTCGCCGCCCAGCTCCTCGGCGAGGCGCCAGGTGGCGGCCTTATCGAGCCACATCAGCGGCGTGAGGATTGTGAACGCCCTGTCCATGCCCAGCGAAAGCGCCGTCTCGGTCGCGCGAATCGTCGCGTCGCGGCAATCGGGATAGCCGGAGTAATCGGTCTCGCACATGCCGCCGACGAGCGTGGCGATTCCGCGCCGGTAAGCCAGGGCGGCGGCGAAGGTCAGAAACAAAATATTGCGCCCGGGCACGAAGGTGTTGGGCAGGCCGGAGGCGCTAAAGGCGATCTCGGTCTCCCGGGTCAGCGCCGTCTGGGAGATTTCGCCCAGCGCGGGTATGGCCACGGTGTGATCATCGCCAAGCCGCGAACGCCACGCTGGCGACATTTCCGCCAGACGCGCGCGCAGAACCGCGCGCTGGCCGAGTTCGACGACGTGGCGCTGGCCGTAGTCGAAGCCGATTGTCTCGACGCGCGCGAAGCGCGCCAACGCGTAGGCGAGGCAGGTGGTCGAGTCCTGTCCGCCGGAGAACAGCACCAGCGCGGAATCGCCGGGAAGGTTGGACATGGAATGGCTCATGGCCTCGCCGGACTGGAGAGCTAAACGCCTTTCCTACGCCCGCGTGGCCGCGGACGCCAGACGCTAAGCCGAGGCGAAGCGCGGGGCGGGCTTGGCTTCGTCTTTCGTCGCTATTTTGGGCAGCGCGTTCATCACGCGCTGGGGCGGCAGCGCGACAATGGCGTCCGTGCCCTCGCGGACCTTGGATTTAAGCAAGAACTGTCCGCCGTGCAGCTCGATCAGCCCCTTGACGATCGGCAGCCCCAGGCCCGAGCCTTCGTCCGCGTTTTTTTGCGCCAGCGTGCCGCGGCCGAAGGCCGACATCACGACTTCTATCTCGCCTTCGGGAATGCCGGGACCGGTGTCCTTGATCGCGAGATACTGGCCGCCGGCGCTGGTCCAGCCGACCCTGATCGTGACCTGACTGCCCTGGGGCGTGAATTTGATCGCATTGGTGAGCAGGTTGAGCACGATCTGGCGCATGGCGCGCTCGTCCGCCCAGATGCGCGGCAAGTCGGGCTCCATCAACTCCACCACCTTGACGTCGCGCTTCTGCGCGCGAATGTCGAGCAGATGGCGACATTCCTGCGCGATTCCCGTCAGCGAAACGCTTTCTTCCTTCAACTCGTAGCGCCCCGCCTCCACACGCGACAAATCGAGAATCTCGTTGATCAAC